>CAYRKA010000056.1:0-14099 GCA_964424785.1 uncultured Lachnospiraceae bacterium
TATCGTGATACAATCTTTGGAATAGGTGACGGAATAGTGGCGCTCATATACCAGACTCCTTTCGGAGTTCTGCGTCCACTTCGTCCGCCGTGTAGGTTTTGCCGGATTTCATGGATTCTACTCCTTTCATAAGCTCCGCATCCAACTGCTTATGGGTCATACCGCCGATTGCCATAGATTACGGCAAATGCAAGCGTTTGCAAGCAGAATTTAAAGGATGTTAATAGATGGGCAAGGCTGGCTGCACCAATGGAAGCGGGCAGGAGACAAAAAGATTGTTACATCTACGCTGTTGTGGGACAGATTGTATTCTGCATATAGGAGAAAGATGTGTGGAAACTGGTAAGTAGTCAATGTAACAACAAGCTTTGGCGGAATACGAAAGAGGGGCGGCATGAGCCGCCCCTTTTACGGCGTCTTCCCCTTGAACGCGAAGCCGCAATGACGGATATCCGCTGCAGAAAAGCGATGCTTTGGAGCCCGCGTCGATTACGCCTGCTGCTCTGCCATTGCCTGACGAAGCGCCCTGGAGAGCTGGTCCGGGCAGGAGGTCGGACGGCCGCCGCAGCGGATGCCTTCAATGCGCGGAAGAGCGTCTTCTACGGTCATCCCTTCGATCAGCCTGGCTACGCCCTGTGTGTTGCCGTTGCAGCCTCCGACGAATTCTACGTGCTTTATTACGTGTCCGTCAAGCTCCACATGGATCGCCTGGGAACAAACGCCGCTTGTTTTGTATATCATGTTGTTTCCTCCTCCTGTATGTTTAATAGCCAGTATAACTTTTTTGGAAGGGATATTCAAGAGTAATTTTTCGTGAGGGCACAAGCGGAATTGGGAAGGGTTGCTGTTCAGGCATGAGCTGCGCGGCGGCAGGAGCCGGCCTGTGCGGTCCCGGATCAAGCAAAGATGAAACAGGAGCAGCGCTCCCTGATGCTGACTGGCGATTTCTTCAAGAAGATTATCATCACGAAAGATGCACCCGCACCGTATTACAATGACGATGGGGTACTGGTTATGAGTATCTATGATTTCCTGCTGAATGAGGGCAGCCTGGATAACTGATTGATGAAAAGGATATAGTCGGTAAAATGGGAATCATAATATATGATTGACATTAGTTCGGTTAACCGATATATTATAAAAAAGGTGGGAAAGCGGATCTTGATAAATGCGCAGCTGGAACTTTGTATAAGATTGCGAAGGTTCTTGGCGTGACCGTTGATTCAATACTGGAAAATAATAGTGCAGACAAGGTGGATTACAGATGCTCTTATGAGACTTTTAAGAGTGATACTTGCCATCATGTAAAGGATATGGGTGACACAAATTTTATTATCGAAACTCTTGAGGCAGATGAAATACGGAAACTTTATGAGCGCAGGTGGTATAGAGAAGCATTATCTTCCGACTGAAGAAGAACTGAGAGCAGAAATTGAAACACAGAAGGCGATATTTTACTTACAACAAAAGGAGAGAGAGGATACCGGAATATAAAAATACAAGAATAACCAGTGGATTAGGAACCCCGTGAATTTGCGTAGAATTACATAGAAATGCGTAGGCTTATGAAAGGATATATTCAAGATGATAAAAATATTATTTGTCTGCCACGGCAACATCTGCCGCTCAACTATGTGCGAGAGCATCTTCACCCACATGGTAAAAGAACGGAATCTGACGGATCAATTCTATATTGATTCCTGTGCAACCAGCACGGAGGAGATTGGCAATCCTCCGCACAGAGGTACAATCCAAAAACTGCGTGAGATGAAGATTCCTGTGGCGCCGCACAGGGCCAGGCAGATTACGTGGAATGATTATAAGGAATTTGACTATATTATCGGCATGGATACATGGAATATCCGGAACCTGAATAGGATGCTGAGAGGGGATCCTGATGGTAAGGTTTATAAGCTGATGTCTTTTGCCGGATCGGGGCGGGACATTGCGGATCCGTGGTATACCGGGAATTTTGATGAGACGTATAAGGATGCAGCCGAGGGCTGTGAAGGCCTTCTGGATTATTTTGACAAGGGAGAAATGTACTATGAGCGATAAGAGGCCGGATTATATCACATGGGATGAGTACTTTATGGGTGTTGCGCTGCTCGCAGGAATGCGCTCCAAGGATCCGAACTCGCAAGTCGGCGCGTGTATTGTGAGTGAGGACAACAAGATCCTGTCGATGGGCTATAATGGTTTCCCGATGGGCTGCTCGGATGATGAATTCCCGTGGGCCAGGGAAGGGGAGGATCTGGACGTGAAATATCCGTATGTGGTTCACAGCGAGCTCAACGCAATCCTGAATTACCGGGGCGGGAGCCTGGAGGGCGCGAAGCTTTACGTGTCTCTTTTTCCGTGCAATGAGTGTGCAAAGGCGATTATCCAGTCGGGGATCAAGACGGTGGTCTATGACAACGATAAGTATTTTGACACGCCGTCGGTGATTGCGTCGAAGCGTATGATGGATGCGGCAGGCGTGCGGTATTACCGATATCAGAAGAGCGGACGGAAAATCGAGATTACGGTATAGCCGCAAAAATCATGGGAAAATGCCGGGAAAAGTGATTGACACGCACCGATGCGTGTAATATAATATTCCAATGTGGCGACCGTGCATGGGATAGTGCGCGCTGTTGCTTGTTCATAATGTATGTAAATGTTCCCGCCATAGCCCCGGCGGAGCATTTTACCATATCCGTAGGGTGTACCGGACATACGCCTGCAGGAGCGGACACGGATGTGCCCGGAAGGATTGGCGGGAGGACGGAAATAAGCCTCTGTTTGCCCGCAGCAAGTTAACTATGATCAAGGAGGAAGACCAATGAAAAGTTATATGGCTAGCCCATCAACGATTGAGAGAAAGTGGTATGTGGTAGACGCTACAGATAAGACACTTGGCCGTTTAGCATCAGAAGTGGCAAAGGTACTGAGAGGAAAGAACAAGCCGACGTTCACGCCTCATTTTGATACTGGCGATTATGTAATCATCGTGAATGCGGAGAAGATCAGGGTGACGGGCAGGAAGCTCGACCAGAAGATTTATTACCGCCATTCCGGGTATGTAGGAGGACTGAAAGAGACGACACTTCGCGAGATGATGGCGAAGAAGCCGGAGAGAGTGATTGAACTCGCTGTCAAGGGAATGCTTCCGAAGGGACCGCTCGGCAGACAGATGTACACGAAGCTTCATGTATACACAGGCCCGGCTCACAAGCATCAGGCTCAGAAGCCGGAAGTGCTGACATTCTAAGAGGGAGGGAAAGAACATTGGCTAAGGAAAGATATTATGGGACAGGAAGAAGAAAGAAATCTATCGCAAGAGTATACCTTGTGCCGGGGACGGGCAAGATTACAGTAAATAAGAGAGACATTGATGATTATTTTGGCCTCGATACACTGAAGCTGATCGTCCGCCAGCCGTTGGTTGCGACTGAGACAGTGGACAAGTTTGACGTTCTCGTAAATGTGCATGGCGGCGGCACATCCGGACAGGCCGGTGCGGTTCGTCATGGGATCGCGAGGGCTTTGCTTCAGGTAGACAATGACTACAGGCCGACTTTGAAGTCTGCCGGATATCTAACGCGCGACCCGAGAATGAAAGAGCGTAAGAAATACGGTCTCAAAGCCGCACGCCGCGCTCCGCAGTTCAGCAAACGATAAAAAATCGAACATCAAGAGAAATCCTGAGACCCTTGAAAAATGCAGTATTTTCAAGGGTTTTTTCATATAGTTTTTATGCCAGAATGGAGGTGAAACAACAATGACCAAGCGCAGGCAAAGGCGCTTCTGAAATTGTTTACACCGTGGAGGGCAACTCCGGCGATAGCTGCCGGGAAAATCACTATTGACATGGCTAAAATTGAAGGAATTATTGACGGTACGCCGTTCCTGGGCGATCTGCAGCGTCAGTTTTATTTGACAATGCTTGCAGCGCATAAGGAAAGATACTGGATTTTTCTCTGAAAGCATTAGACAAACAAGGCATTTAATCGGATGTGGTTGCAGATATTTGGCAGGCAGCCGAAGAATGCGCCCGGGCGGCGGTTCAGATCGAACCGCCGTTTTTCACGTACTTGATGATCTTGAGGATTTTCTTCTGGTCCTCTTCTGAGAACTGATGATAAGTATTCAGCAGCTCGGAATCGCGGACGTCAGAGCTCGTGCGTGCGGTCTCGTTATCCCTCCCGGCATTCAATATGGAATCCACCGTTACATCGCACAGCTTTGCGTAATATGTCAGGACACGCAGGTTCAGCTTGGTGCGGTTGTTCTCGATGTTGCTGATGAAAGCGATCGTGCAGCCGAGATCATCGGCGATCTTCTCCTGCGTATAGGAGTGCTCGACCCTGAGTCGTTTCAGTTCCAGTCCAATTTTACCTAAATCCAATTCGTCCATAGTCACAACTCCAATCTACACTGATAGATGTATTTTAGAATGAAATGCGCCGGAAAACAAGTCTGTAATTTAGTATATATGTATAAATTTAACGATGTATGATGAAAATGGAATGGAAATTGAGTGGCCCATATGGTATGATGGAAGCACTTTGGTAATCTGATGAAAAAATGATGCATGGGAACAGCAGGTAAACTGTTTTCAGCACAGCTGGATAATTGGATAAAAACTGTCCATACTATAGCTTATATAGAACTATACAGGCACATCGGGAAAGGATGGACAGGATGAACTGGGATAGGTGGAGAAAGTATTTGCTGCTGATGGCGGCGGTCGTGCTGTGTGCCGGGGCGGCATGGTTTTTTTCAGAGAGCGGGGAGCAGCCGCAGGGCGACGCAGTGCTCGCGTCCGCGTTTGCGCACATACATGCGGAGTACTGGGAGGTGCAGGATATATGAGCGACATACTGTACCTCAAAATCGACAAAAATGTGCAGGCTCGCAGCACGCCGGTTACAATCGGTGACATCGCGTCGGTGAGCTGCGCGTCCGGGCCGGTTGAAAACAAGGTCAAGGTGCTGCGCCTGCCGACACAGGTGATCCGGGGCCCGGGGCGGTATGTTTTTTCCGTATTGGATGTGATTGAGGCGATCCACGCCGAGCTTCCGTCTCTTGAGATCCAGAATCTCGGCGAGGCCGACTTTATCATCACAGTGGAGAAGGAAAACAGGATTTCGGATCTGCTGAGCTGGGGGAAGACGGTACTGGTCTGCGTGCTGTCGTTTTTCGGAGCGGCGTTCTCAATCATGGCGTTTCACAACGATATTGATATTACAAGACTGTTCGGCCAGCTTTACGAGACGTTCACAGGGCAGCAGTCGGACGGGTTTACGCTGCTCGAGATCTCCTATTCCGTCGGCGTCGGGCTGGGAGTCCTTGTTTTCTTCAACCATTTTGCAAAGCGCAGTGCGAAGACGGATCCGACGCCGCTTGAGGTGGAGATGCGGACGTATGAGGATGAGATCGACACGACACTGATCGAGTCGGGCAACCGGCGGGAAGGCGGGAAATAGGATGGCGCAGGCATTTCTTGCACTGGTTGGTTTTTCGTCGGGATTCATCGTGGCCGGAGGTGTGGTCGCGCTGATGGTCGGGCTGGGTATTATTACCAGGTTTATCGGCATCTCCCACACGGCAGACCACGTCGCTGCCTATGAGGATGCGATCGTGCTGGGAGCAATCGCCGGGACCGTCCTGACCGTGTTTGACGTGAAAATCGTGCCGGGGACATGGATCCTCGTAATCGGGGGCCTGTTCATGGGAGCCTTCGTCGGCGGGTGGATCATGGCGCTCGCCGAGGTCGTGAACGTGTTCCCGGTCTTTTCCCGCAGGCTTGGCATCGTGAAAGGGACAAGCTGGATCGTGATCGCACTGGCGCTCGGCAAGACGCTGGGGAGCTTATACCATTTTTATATGAGATGGTAGAAAGCGCGAAAAAACCAGTGACTTTCCCTTTCGGAGATGGTAAAATGTGGACAGCGCCGGCGGCAGCCCGCCGGGATATCTGAAAGTGGGGATTGATATTATGAAATCACAGGAGGATCTGCGCAGGATGCTGCGCGAGATTGACCATAAGGGTTACAAAGCATACAAGGTGCTGGAGGGAGAGTACGAGTTTGGCGCGTACCGCCTGTGCATCGACCACGTGCAGGGCGACCCGTTCGCGACGCCGTCGCGGGTGCGGATTGTCTACCGCAATACCGGGAATATTGCGCCGCAGTATTTTGGAGAGAAGCACCGCAGGATCGCGGTGGAGGACTGTCTGCTGAGACGGTTCCACAGGAGCCTGCGGATGTGCGCGGACCGGGAGCGCAAGGGCTCGGGCAAGAGCGGCCTCGTGACGGCGTGCCATGCGGGCCAGGAGATCCTGGAGCGCAGTGCGATGCATCTCTCACGGGAATCGGTCGAGGCGCGTATCGAGGTCGGCTTTCCGGCGTTCGGGCGGACGATCGTGGCGGGCGAGCTGGCGAAGATCCTGTTTGATACGCTGCCGGAGGTCGCGGACAAGGCGTTCCGGATGCAGCGGCAGATGCAGCGTGAGCTCGACGAGGCAGTCGGGCTGGCGGATGACCAGCATTTCATCCGTGAGGAGCTGGACCGGCGCGGCCTGGTGGCGTTCGTCGCGGACGGGGCGGTGCTGCCGAGGGAGAGCGGCGTGTCGCAGCGCCCGATGAAGGATGCCGTCGTGTTTAAGAGCCCGGAGAGCCTGGCGGTGACGCTTGCGCTGCCGCACCGGGGGACGGTGCGCGGCATGGGGATCCGGAAAGGGATTACCGTGATTGCCGGAGGCGGCTTCCATGGCAAATCCACGCTCCTGAAGGCGCTGGAGCGCGGCGTTTACAACCATATCGCGGGGGACGGCAGGGAGCTCGTGATCACGCAGGAGAGCGCGTTCAAGCTGCGCGCGGAGGAGGGCCGCTGCGTCCACGCGGTCGATATCTCGATGTTCATCAGCAATCTCCCGACGGGGGCGGACACGACGCGCTTCTCGACGGAGAATGCGAGCGGCAGCACATCGCAGGCGGCGAATACGGTCGAGGCGCTCTCGTCCGGCAGTACGGTGCTGCTGATCGACGAGGACACGTCGGCGACGAATTTCATGGTGAGGGACGGGCGCATGGCGCAGCTTGTCTCCGATGAGAAGGAGCCGATCACGCCGTTCATCCGCAGGATCCGCAGCCTCTGCCGCGACCTCGGCATCTCGACGGTGCTGGTGGCGGGGAGCTCAGGCGATTACCTCACGGTGGCGGATACCGTCCTGCAGATGGACTGCTATGAGACGAAGGATGTCACGGCGCGTGCGAAAGAGCTCGCTGTCCCTCTCATCGAGGAGCAGGCGGAGCAGGCGCGCTGGGTGAAAAAGGCGGTCGCGCCGAAGAATATCGAGAAAGCGCGTACGCACGGCTGGGATACGATCAGCCTCGACAGGACGGAGATCGACCTGCGCTATCTGGAGCAGGTGGTCGACGAGAGCCAGACGGCGGCGCTGGCCTATATCATGCAGTACATACTGACGCGCCTGGCCGACGGCAAAAAGACGGCGGCGTACCTTGCGGAGGAGGTCTCGCGCAAGCTGGAGCGCGAGGGGATCCTCTCGGTGACGCCGAAGAATTACGGCACAGGGCCGTCCGCGATGGTGCGCAGGCAGGAGATCCTGGCGTGCCTGTCGAGGTACAGGCTGCTGTAGAAAATATGGCTTATATCGTATCCTGTTGGAATCAGCAGTTTTATTTGCAACGGAGAGGAGACTGGAGATGGAACAGATTTCACTGGAACAGGAACTGAAGGCAAACAGCTATCCGGGCAGAGGAATTATTCTCGGGAGATCCGCGGATGGCGCGCAGGCTGTCGCGGCTTACTTTATTATGGGAAGGAGCGAGAACAGCCGCAACCGCGTGTTCGTGGAGGATGGCGAGGGGATCCGCACGCAGGCGTTCGATCCGTCGAAGCTGACCGATCCGAGCCTGATTATCTACGCCCCGGTGCGCGTCCTCGGCAACAGGACGATCGTGACGAACGGCGACCAGACTGATACGATTTATGAGGGGCTGGAGCGCCAGATGACCTTTGAACAGTCGCTGCGCAGCCGGGAGTTTGAGCCGGACGGCCCGAACTACACGCCGAGGATTTCAGGTATCCTGCACGTTGAGGGCGGCAGCTACAGCTATGCGATGTCAATCCTGAAGAGCAACAATGGCAGCCCGGAGTCCTGCAACCGCTATACGTTTGCATATGAGAACTGCGCGGCGGGCGAGGGGCATTTCATCCACACATACAGGTGCGATGGCAATCCGCTGCCGAGCTTTGAGGGCGAGCCGAAGCTGGTGGCGGTTCCGGACGATATGGATGCGTTTACGGATATGCTGTGGGACAGCTTGAATGAAGACAACAAGGTGTCGCTGTTCGTGCGGTATATCGATATTGCGACCGGGAAGTATGAGAGCCGCATCGTGAACAAGCATAAATGATGGCTGCCGCTCAGGCGAAGCGGTGCGGTCGCCGGAGAACATGATTCAGGAGAAACATGACAGATACAGGGATAGAATTTATAGAAAGGAAAATCGACCATGAACGAACTTCAGTTAAAATATGGATGCAACCCGAACCAGAAGCCTTCCAGAATCTATATGGCGGACGGCTCCGGGCTGCCGATTCAGGTACTCTCGGGACGCCCGGGCTACATCAATTTCCTTGACGCATTCAACGGCTGGCAGCTCGTGCGCGAGCTGAAGGAGGCGAGCGGCCTCCCGGCGGCGACGTCGTTCAAACACGTGTCCCCGGCCGGCGCGGCTGTCGGCCTGCCGCTGACGGAGACGCTGGCGAAAATCTACTGGGTGGACGATTATGAGCACCTTTCCCCGCTTGCCTGTGCGTACGCGAGGGCGAGGGGCGCGGACAGGATGTCCTCGTTCGGCGATTTTATTGCGCTCTCTGACGTGTGCGACCGCGATACGGCGCTCCTGATCAAACGCGAGGTATCGGACGGCGTGATCGCCCCGGGCTACACGCAGGAGGCGCTTGAGATCCTCGGCCAGAAGAAGAAGGGCAATTACAATGTGATCGAGATTGATGAAAATTACCGCCCGGATCCGATCGAGCGCAAGCAGGTGTACGGCGTGACCTTTGAGCAGGGCCGCCAGGAGCTGAAGATCGATGATGCGCTGCTCGCGAATTTTGTGACGGACAAAAAGGATGTGCCGGAGAGTGCGATGACGGATCTGAAGATTGCTCTGATCACGCTCAAGTATACGCAGTCCAATTCCGTCTGTTACGTGAAGGACGGACAGGCGATCGGCATCGGCGCGGGCCAGCAGTCACGCATCCACTGCACGCGCCTCGCGGGCCAGAAGGCGGACAACTGGTTCCTGCGCCAGTGCCCGAAGGTGCTGGGGCTGCCGTTCGCTGACACGATCACGCGCGCCGAGCGCGACAACGCGATCGACGTCTATATCGGGAATGAGTATATGGACGTGCTCGCGGACGGGGCATGGGAGAAGGTCTTCACGGAGAAGCCGTCCGTGTTCACAGCGGAGGAGAAGCGTGCCTGGCTCGGGCGGATGCAGGGCGTCACGCTCGGCTCGGACGCGTTCTTCCCGTTCAGTGACAATATAGAGCGGGCGCGCAAGTCCGGCGTCGCCTACATCGCGCAGCCGGGCGGCTCGGTGAGGGATGAGGACGTGATCGCGACGTGTAACAAGTACGGGATTGCGATGGCATTCACGGGGATCCGGCTGTTCCATCATTAAATGGCCGGAAGCCGGATCCTCCAGATCAGTTTTTCCCGCGCTGCGCGATGGCCGCCTCGACGAACCCGCGGAAGAGCGGGTGCGGGCGGTTCGGCCTCGACTTGAGCTCGGGGTGCGCCTGCGTCGCGAGGAAGAACGGATGGCTCTTGAGCTCGATCATTTCCACGATCCTGCCGTCCGGCGACAGCCCGGACAGGGTCAGCCCGTTATCGGTGAGGATTTTCCGGTAATCATTGTTGACCTCATAGCGGTGCCTGTGCCGCTCGTGGATCTCCTCTGTCCCGTAGAGCCCGTATGCCCTGGTCGTCTTGTCCAGGATGCAGGGCCAGGAGCCGAGCCGCAGCGTGCCGCCGATGTCCTCGACGCCATTCTGGTCCGGCAGGAGCGCGATCACCGGATGCGCGGTCTGCGGATCCAGTTCGATGCTGTGCGCGTCCGTGAGGCCGGCTACATTGCGCGCGTACTCGACGATCGCGAGCTGCATACCGAGGCAAAGCCCGAGATATGGGATCCGATGGGTACGCGCATAGCGGATCGCCTCGATCATGCCGTCGATGCCGCGGTCGCCGAAGCCGCCCGGCACGAGGATGCCGTCCATGCCGGACAGGTATTCTTCAACGTTCTCAGCCGTGACCTCCTCCGAATTAATCCAGTGCAGGTTGACGGTCGCGTGGCAGATAATGCCGCCGTGCTTGAGCGCCTCGACGACGCTGATGTAGGCGTCGTGCAGCGAGGTGTATTTCCCGACGAGCGCGACGTCGACCTCACAGGTCGGGGAGCGCAGCGCGGTGACCATCGCTTCCCAGTCGGTGAGGTCGGGCTCCGGGCAGTCGAGATGGAGGCATTCGCAGGCAACCTGGGCCAGCCGTTCGCGCTCCATCGCAAGCGGGGCTTCGTAGAGGTACTCGACATCGAGATTTTGCAGGACATGGCTGCTCGGGACGTTGCAGAACAGCGCGATCTTGTCCTTGATCTGCTGGTTGAGCGGATGCTCGGAGCGGCAGACGATGATGTCGGGCCAGATGCCCATGCCCTGCAGTGATTTGACGCTGGCCTGCGTCGGCTTCGTCTTCATCTCGCCGGAGGCCTTCAGGTACGGGATCAGCGTCACGTGGACGATGATGGCGTTCTCGTGGCCGATATCGTGCTGGAACTGGCGGATCGCCTCGAGGAACGGCTGGCTCTCGATATCGCCGACCGTACCGCCGACCTCGATGATCGCGATCTGCGTCTCGTCCGTCGAATAATTGCGGTAAAAACGGCTCTTGATCTCATTCGTGATATGCGGGATCACCTGCACCGTGCCGCCGCCGTAGTCCCCGCGCCGCTCCTTCTGGAGGACGGACCAGTAGATTTTCCCGGTCGTCACGTTGGAATGCCTGTTCAGGCTCTCATCGATAAAACGCTCATAGTGACCGAGGTCGAGGTCTGTCTCCGCGCCGTCGTCCGTGACGAATACCTCGCCGTGCTGGATCGGATTCATCGTGCCCGGGTCGATATTAATATAAGGATCAAACTTCTGCATGGTCACCTTGTAGCCTCTGGCCTTGAGCAGCCGTCCGAGCGATGCGGCTGTGATCCCCTTCCCGAGGCCGGAAACGACGCCGCCTGTTACGAATACATATTTTACTGGCATATTTTTCCTCCATAAAAGAACACAGTAGCAACTATAGTCCAATATTATACAACGGCCTGTAGGGAAAATCCATGCCTTTTTTCTTTTTTTTAATTACAATTCACAATCCCTCCGCCCTGCAAGCTACAGGGCGCTTTCTTCGAAGGCTATATGCCGTTTCGCGTCATATTTTTTCACAAAACATTTAGATTTGTGGTATTGATTTATGAGGGGCGGCAAATTATAATCAGACGTATGAGCAGCGAGGCTGCTTGATGATATTTACGATATTCCCACAGGGAGGAAATTATGGATAATAACCAACAAAGAGACAACCGTGGCCCAAATGGCAATCAGGGCGGGCCGGGCAGGAAGCCGGGCAAGAACAGTTCGACTTTTATGATTTTTCTGATAGTCACCCTGGTCACGCTGCTGGTGATGGCGCTGCTCAACAGCCTGAGCTCAGGCAGTTCGGCGGTTGAGATTACGTATGACGAATTCCTGGAGATGCTCGACGAGGGCCAGGTGAAGAGCGTCACGATCACCTCGACGAGGCTGGAGATCGAGACGAAGTCAAGCGAGATCCTGGAGTGGCTGCAGGGCAGCGGCCAGGATGTGATATATTACACAGGCAATCCGGACGACCCGAACCTTGTCGCGAGGCTGGACCAGGCCGGCGTCACATTTAAGGAAGAGATCCCGGATACGACGGCGAACCTGATCCTGAATCTGGTGCTGAGCTTTGCGCCGCTTATTGTGATCTGGATTATTTTTGCGCTTGTGATGCGCAAGATGTCGGGCGGCAGCGGCGGCATCATGGGCGTCGGCAAGAGCAGGGCGAAGGTCTATGTCCAGAAGGAGACAGGTGTCACGTTCAAGGACGTCGCGGGTCAGGAGGAGGCCAAGGAGTCGCTGCAGGAGGTCGTCGATTTCCTGGAGAATCCGGGTAAGTATACGTCAATCGGAGCCAAGCTGCCGAAGGGCGCGCTGCTCGTAGGCCCTCCGGGTACCGGCAAGACACTGCTTGCGAAGGCTGTTGCAGGAGAGGCGAAGTGCCCGTTCTTCTCGCTGTCCGGCTCGGATTTCGTCGAGATGTTCGTCGGCGTCGGCGCGTCGCGTGTCCGCGACCTGTTTGAAGAGGCGAAGAAAAATGCCCCGTGCATTATATTTATCGATGAGATCGATGCGATCGGCAAGAGCCGCGACAGCCGTTACGGCGGAGGCAACGACGAGCGCGAGCAGACGCTGAACCAGCTCCTGGCGGAGATGGATGGCTTTGATACGTCAAAGGGCCTGCTGGTGCTCGCCGCGACGAACCGTCCGGAGGTGCTCGACCAGGCGCTCCTGCGTCCGGGACGCTTCGACCGCCGGATCATCGTGGACCGCCCGGATCTGAAGGGCCGTGTCGATGTGCTGAAGGTCCACGCGAAGGACGTCAATATGGACGAGACAGTTGATCTCGACGCGATCGCGCTGGCGACATCGGGGGCGGTAGGCTCCGACCTGGCCAATATGATCAACGAGGCCGCGATCCTGGCGGTCAAAGAGGGGCGCAAGGCGGTTTCGCAGAAGGATCTGTTCGAGTCGGTGGAGGTCGTCATCGCAGGTAAGGAGAAGAAGGACCGCATCCTCAGCAAAGAGGAGCGCAGGATCGTCTCCTACCATGAGGTCGGGCACGCGCTTGTCAGCGCGCTCCAGAAGGATTCCGAGCCGGTACAGAAGATCACGATTGTGCCGCGCACGATGGGCTCGCTCGGCTATGTGATGAATGTGCCGGAGGAGGAGAAGTTCCTCAAGACTGAGAAAGAGATGTATGCGGAGCTCGTCGAGTTCATGGGCGGCCGCGCGGCGGAGGAGATTGTTTTTGACACCGTCACGAGCGGGGCTTCAAATGATATCGAGCAGGCGACGCGGCTCGCCCGCGCGATGGTGACCCAGTACGGTATGTCGAAGCGCTTCGGCCTGATCGGCCTGGAGACGCGCGCGAGCGAGTATCTCGACAACCGTCCGATCATGAACTGCAGCGACGCGACAGCTGCAGAGGTGGACAAGGAGGTCATGAGCATCCTGAAGGATGCATACGAGCAGGCCAGGACGCTGCTCGCTGCGCACCGTGGGACGATGGACCAGATCGCCGCGTTCCTGATTGAGAAGGAGACGATCACCGGCAAGGAGTTCATGCGGATCTTCCGCGAGGCCGAGGGCATTGACGGCTCTGCCGTGAAGAAGCCGGGGACACGGGTCGGAGAGCGCGGAAGTGATGAAGGTAGTGTGATACAGCTCCCGGACGTGTCCGGAGAGGCGCGGGAAGCGGGAACAGGCGCTGACGAAAACTGAAGCGCCTGTAGTGCGGAGACAACTACTGCAATCGGGGGCAAAAAGTATATTGCCAGATAATATTAATTATGCTATGATGTAAACATGGAAAGCCAGAGAGCTCAGGCGGCTCTGCCCTCCACCTCGGAGGGGCTACCCTCCGTACGAAAGAAAGGAGGGATTGCCAATGATTACATACGAGAACTTTTTCTTGTTTTGTACATTCATTGTTGCCCTTATTAATCTGCTTTATCAGATTCTTAAGGATAGAAAATAGCCGCCAACTACCACCAATAGTTGACGGCTGCAAAATGTAACTGTTAACTTCAGAGGGTAGGCCGCTTCTCTGGCTTTCCTCTTTTTCACTATAACACATCAGGTATGGGATTGCAAGCAAATTATGAATAAATATATTGCCAGATAATATTAATTATGCTATGATGTAAACATGGAAAGCCAGAGAG
>CAYRKA010000057.1:0-14047 GCA_964424785.1 uncultured Lachnospiraceae bacterium
ACAGAGGAGTGAAAAACTGGCAACAATGAAATCGAGCAGGGAAGATGCAATCTGACCTGCTCGCCGCGCGAAAGCAGGCTGCGTCAGCAGCAATATACCTCTCGCGGGTCTGCTCACATCGGATAGGGGAGAGCTATCGACCCTATCCGCCGCGCCGAGGGCGTGCTGCCTTCAGGCAGCTATCTTCCTCACGCCCTCGTGCGCATAAGAGGAAAGCGGGACCGGTCCTGTTCCCGCTTTCATAAAATATTCTTCACCGCTGGTCACCGCTTCACAATCCATCCAGATTTCCGAAAGCATATCATAATAAATACATCAGTTATATGACAACCTCACATTTCCTCACAGTCAGACAAGCCGGGACGGGCTCCTCATCTATCCCTGTATTTCTCCACAACCGCCCGCATCTGCGGCAGCTTCCGCTCCATATCGGCCACCAGCTTGAACTGTGTCCTGGCGCGGTCGAGATTGTGTCCCTCGCGGTGGATCTTGAAATAGTGGTCGCCCTCGAGATAATCCGTCAGGAAACGCATCCCGCACTCCAGCGTCATCATAACCGCGCCGACCGGCAGGTTGTCGAGCTCTGCATCCGTCAGGGCGCCGCAGCAGCCCTCGATAAAGCCCTTCGTGTACATCTCATACAGCCCGAGATCGCACCAGACCTTATCGAGATCCGGCTCATCCTCCGCCCCTGTGCTCGCGCCGAAGCGGATCGAGTCGCCGAAATCATTGACCGCGAGACCGGGCATCACGGTATCGAGGTCCACAACGCAGATCGCCTTGCCTGTCGCGGTATCTATGAGGACATTGTTGAGCTTCGTGTCATTGTGCGTCACGCGCGTCGGCAGCACGCCATCCCGCTCCAGGTCGCACAGCGTATGCATGAACGTCTCCCGTTCTGTCACAAAGGCAATCTCCTGCGCCACATCCCCGGCCCGCCCGCAGGCATCCTGCTCCACTGCGCGCCGAAACTGTGCAAACCGGCTGACCGTATTGTGGAAATCCGGGATCGTCTCATGCAGGGATTTCGCCGGATAATCCGACAGGAGCCGCTGGAAATGGCCGAATGCGCGGGCGCTCTCATAGAAATCCTCCGGGCGCTCCACCTGGTCGTAGCTCATCGTCCCCTCAACGAACAGATAACTTCTCCAGTACTCTCCCGTACTGTCCACATAATAAGGATTGCCATCCTTCGTGCACACTATATTAAGAGTCTCCCGCTCCGGGTCACCGCCCGCCTCGATGATCTTCCGGCGGATCCACTGTGTAATCCCGGTCACATTTTCCATCAGTTCGACAGGCTGCCGGAAGATTTCTTTGTTCATCCTCTGGAGCACATAACGCCTGCTCTTGTCACCGGACGCGCAAGTCACACGGTATGTGTCATTGATGTGCCCGCTCCCGTACGGGATCACCTCCGTGACTGTCCCCGGATGCTGAAAATGATTTAACGCTTCTTCTATCACTTGTTTTCTGTTCATTTTGATTCCTCCCCGATCACCTATCGCAGCGCCGACAGGGCGCTTTGGAAAGTCAGCCCTTCCGCGCTTTCCAGCGTCACAGCCGATCTCAAAAAAAGCTTTTCAGCATACTCATGGTCAATGTCTTCCCAAAGCGGCGCGGACGCATGAAAAGTTTTCTCATACTCCAACGCCCTCCCATCCAATGCCTGTATCACCAGCAAAAGTACCGCTTCGATCCAGATTCTCCTGCTATTATACGTTTAACAGGCTGTATTTGCAAGTTTCACTTTGGGGTTATCTTGTCCTTGCCGATTATTCCGGACGGGAGTATAATACCTTTGTCTGAAAAACGTTTTTCATGTCATCCTCTTATCACCTGTGACGCCAAAGGAGAATTCCGCCATGCCAGAACAACCAGACCGTCTGCGTCTCCTGAACCGCGACGTGATCAAATATATCGCTGTGTTCACAATGCTGCTGAACCATATCGCAAATATCTTCCTTACGCCAGGCACGCCGCAGTATGCTTTTCTCGTCGATATCGGATATTTTACTGCCCCGACAATGTGTTACTTCCTTGTCGAGGGCTGTCACTGCACACGCTCCCGCGGGAAATACGCGCTGCGCCTCGTTGTGTTCGCACTGGTCTCGCAGCTCCCGTTCCGTCTCGCTTTCCATTCCTCCGGCCTGAACATGATGTTCACTCTGCTGCTATGCTTCGCACTGCTGTGTGCAAGGGAGCAGGCCGGTACGCCCGGCCGGTTCCGGCTTGTCGTCATTGCCGTCATCCTTGCATCCGTCTTCTGTGACTGGCCCGTCCTCGCCCCATTCATGACGCTTTTGTTCGCGCGCTGCCGGGACGGTAAGCTTTCCTGGAAAAAGGCATACCTCTGTTCAATGGCATTGTTCCTTGTCATGCAGCTCCCGGAGCCGGGCGCCTCTGTCCCCGGTCTTTTTTGGATGCTCTCTTCGCTTGGCGGCTGCGCGGCAATCGCCGCGTCCGGCATTACCGTGAGGCTGCTCTACAATGGCCGGAGAATGGAGCGCGGACGCAATTTTTCCAAATGGTTTTTCTATCTGTTCTACCCGGCTCATCTGCTCGTGCTTGTGATTCTGCGCACAGTGATGTGAACAACCATACTGTTATGGTTCAGCGTTACGATTTACTGCCGCACCTCCACTGCCGTCGTCCGCGGAGCTCACATCCCCGCCCGCTGCATCTTTCTTTGCATTCTGCTGTAGATGATGACGCAGATCACCGCTGACACAAGCGACCCGGCCGGGGCGGCCATCCCCATCGGGAACAGCGTCGCCGGGAACAGAACCGATGCGAAATAGGCGCCGGGTACACGCACGCAGACCATGGAGATCACGTTATGGAGAAAGGAATACAGGGATTTCCCATATGCGCAGAAGTACCCGCTGAAGCAGAAATGGACGCTTGCAAACGCACAGTCCCACACGTAAGAGCGCAGGTACTGGCTGCCGAGCCGGATCACATCATCCTCTCCCCGCGCGAACAGGGTCAGCACCTGCACCGGCACGAACTGGCCGATCACACCCACAATCACGCCGAACGTGACGCTGAACGCCATGCCGCAGTACAGCACGCTCCTGCCACGCTTGTGTAAGCCGGCCCCGGCATTCTGCGCCACGATCGCCGAGATCGATGACAGCATCGCGGACGGCACAAGGAACAGGAAACTGATAATCTTCTCGACAATGCCGACCCCGGCCGCAGCCGCTACGCCGCGGCTGTTCGCAATCGCCGTAATCACCAGGAATGAGATCTGAATCAGCCCATCCTGCACCGAAACCGGGACGCCGACGCGGAGAATATTCGCCAATATCTCCCGCCTGAACCGGAAATCCTGCCTCGTCAGATGCACGCCAAGCCCCCGGCGGCGCAGCATCAACAATGCAAAGACAACGCTGGCTGCCTGTGAGATCACGGTCGCGAGCGCCGCACCGGCTGCCTGCATATGCAGCGGCCCGATAAACAAGACGTCAAGCACAATGTTAATTACACCCGCAACCGCGACGAAATACATCGGGCTCTTCGAATCGCCAAGCCCCCGGAAAATGCTGCTCAGGACATTGTACGCAACAATAAATGGCACGCCCCAGAAACAGATCAGCAGATAATTCCCCGCCTGGGCGAACGACTCTTCCGGCGTCGCAATCGCACGCAGGATCCCATTCACAGAAAAGACAAGTGCCAGAGTCGCCCCCACTGAAAACACTATGAACATCGACACAGTATTGCCGATCCCGCGCGCCATGCGATCCGGCTCCTTCGCGCCCACCGCATTGCTGATAATCACAGTCGAGCCCATCGCCAGCCCTACGATCATCACCGTCAGCATATGTG
The DNA here is from genome assembly GCA_964424785.1 of uncultured Lachnospiraceae bacterium. GTDB lineage: Bacteria > Bacillota > Clostridia > Lachnospirales > Lachnospiraceae > Choladousia. The sequence continues at coordinate 3,835 of CAYRKA010000057.1, forward strand.
TAATCTGGCTCCCGATCGACACAGCCGAGATCACATCAGCCCCATTAAACTGTCCTGTCACGAACAGATCCGTCAGCCCGTAAAAGGTCTGCAGGAAGCAGGCAATCAGGTACGGAACCGCAAATTTAAGCAGCGTCTTTGGCACGCTGCCCCCCGTTAAATCATTCTGCATAGCGAAATTACCTCCAAAAGTACTTTTTCCCTTCACCAGTTTACCACTTTATTTTCCATCCGTCTATTTCGAAAAAAAAGTGCCTTTTTTTCCTGATTTTTATACAAAAATGTAGATATTTTAAAGATTTAATTGTATAATATGTTCTAACAAACGAGAAAGCGAGGGTTCACCATGAAGCAAAACAATATGTTAGCAATGATTCTTGCCGGTGGCCGCGGCAGCCGCCTGCATGAGCTCACAAACAAAGTGGCCAAGCCTGCCGTATCCTACGGCGGCAAATACCGCATCGTCGATTTCCCGCTCAGCAATTGTGCGAACAGCGGCATCGACATCGTCGGAGTCCTGACGCAGTACGAATCCGTCCTGCTCAACAGCTACGTTGCCGCAGGGCAGCGCTGGGGCCTTGATACCAAAGACAGCGGCGTATATGTCCTTCCGCCGCGCGAGAAAGCAGACGCCGGCCTCGACGTATACCGCGGCACCGCAGATGCCATCTCACAGAATATCGACTTCATCGACAGCTACAATCCGGAGTACCTGCTGATCCTCTCCGGCGACCACATCTACAAGATGAATTACGCCAAGATGCTCGACTACCACAGGGAACACAATGCTGACGCGACCATCGCCGTCATCGGCGTCCCGATCAAGGAGGCCAGCCGTTTCGGTATCATGAATACCGACGAGACGGGACGCATCATTGAATTCGAGGAGAAGCCTGCACAGCCCAAGAGCAATCTTGCCTCGATGGGGATCTATATTTTCAACTGGAAGCTCCTGCGTAAGCTGCTGGTGGCAGATATGAAGAATCCGGATTCCCACCATGACTTCGGCAAGGACATCATCCCGACGCTCCTGAACGACGGGAAGACCCTTGTTGCCTATCAGTTCAAGGGCTACTGGAAGGACGTAGGGACGATCGATTCCCTCTGGGAGGCAAATATGGATCTGCTCGATGAGAAGAATGAGCTGGATCTGAACGACCCGACCTGGAAGATTTATACTGAAGATATTTCGGCGCTGCCGCAGTACATCGGGCCGAACGCGTCGATCAACCGCGCATTTATCACGCAGGGCTGCATCGTCAAAGGTGAAGTGAAAAATTCCGTACTCTTCACCGGCGCTACCGTTGGTGAGGGTGCAAAGGTCATTGACAGTGTCCTGATGCCGGGAGCGATTGTCGAGGACGGCGCTGTCGTGACGCGCGCGCTCGTCGCAGACGGGATCCGCATCGGCAAGGATGCCGTCGTCGGAAGCGCTGACAGCGAGAATATTTTACTGGTTGCAAAACGTGTCAAGGGGGTAGAATAACATGGCAAAAGCATTTGGAATCATCTCAACATCCGCAAACCACATCAAAGTAGCAGGGATGCAGGCTCACCGCCCGATCGGTGCGTTTTCCTTCTTCGGCAGATACCGTGTTATTGACTTCCCGGTTTCCAATATGTCGAACAGCGGCATGGACCGCATCTACGTCTATGTGAGAGAGAAGCCGCGCTCACTGACCGAGCACCTTGGCACAGGCCGCCACTACAACATCAACTCCAAGAGAGGCCGCCTGCAGATCATGTTCTCCGAGAAGAGCCTTGTCAACGATGTCTACAATACCGATATCGCCGATTACGCGGAGAATCTGGACATTATCTCACGTTCACACTATCCGTATGTGATCATCGCGCCGAGCTACATGGTCTTCAAACAGGATTTTTCAGCGCTGCTTGACACCCATATCGAATCCGGCGCAGATGTGACGCTTCTCTACCACAAGGTCGACAACGCGCGTGAGAAATTCCTCAACTGCGATGTCCTGAACCTGAACCGGCAGAAGGGCGTGCTCTCCATCGAGAAGAACCGCGGCAACACGAAGGACCGCAATATTTTCATGGATACATATGTAATGTCCAAGGAGCTTTTCATTGAGCTGGTGCTGCAGGCGCAGAAGCTCTCCTCCATGTACACGCTCCCCCAGATCCTCAACCTCAACTGTGAGAATCTCGACGTACGCGGAGTGGCTCACCGCGGATTCTTCGCAACGATCACGGATTTCAAGAGCTATTACGATGCAAACCTTTCCCTGCTCGACATCAGTCAGGCCCAGGATCTGTTTGATGAGAACTGGCCGATCTACACACGGACGACCGACTCCTGCCCGACGCAGTATTTCGCAGGCTCAGACGTACACAACTCTGTCATCGCGAACGGCTGCCTCATTGAAGGCACTGTCGAGAATTCCGTGATCGGCCGCTGCTGCCAGATCAAGAAGGGCGCTGTTGTCCGCAACAGCATCGTGCTCGCGAACTCAGTGGTCGGCGAGGGAGTACACATTGAGAACCAGGTCGTAGACAAATGGGCGCAGATCATCCACGCCAAAGAAGTCATCGCCGAACCGGACAAGCCGGGATACGTGAAGAGAGACGATACGCTGTAAATACGTTTTTCTGTGTGCATAAAGAACAGGCGATCAGTTATGGCCGCCTGTTCTTTACTCTTCTATCATGCCTGCAGGTTACATGGTTCATTCCCCGATGGAGCATTCCCTGCGGAGCGCCGCAAGCAGCTCATCATACTCCTCGAGCGCCGGAATCTGCGGATAATCCGCCTTGATCTGCTCCGTACTGCGGAACAGGAACCCTGCCCTGCCCGCCTGGATCATCTTCAGATCATTGAAGCTGTCCCCGCACGCGATCGTCTCGTAGCCGATGGACTGCAGCGCGCGGACCGTCGTCAGCTTGGAATCCCGGATCCGCATCCTGTAGCCTGTGATCGCCCCGTCTTCCGCCACCTCCAGGGAATTGCAGAAAATCGTGGGCCATCCGAGCTTCTTCATCAGGGGTGTCGTAAACTGGGTGAACGTATCGCTGATAATGATCACCTGTGTAAATGAGCGCAACTCATCAAGGAACCCGCGTGCTCCCGGCAGCGGATCGATCGTCTCAATCGTCCGCTGTATCTCGCGCAGCCCGAGATGGTGCTCCTGCAAAATCCCCAGCCGCCAGCTCATCAGCTTATCGTAATCCGGCTCATCCCGCGTCGTCCGCGCCAGCTCAGGGATACCGCTCGCATCCGCAAACGCTATCCAGATTTCAGGTACCAGTACTCCCTCAAGATCCAGGCAAACAATCTTCATCTCTTTCTCCTCTTATATATCTATTATCTATATCCACTGCTGTCTCTCCACAGGCATCACTCCGCCTGCTCCGGCGCCTGTGAAATATCACTGCCGAAATATTTCTCAGAAAGCTCTGAGAGCGTACCATCCTCAGAGAGCTCCGCGAGTGCGCCGTTGACAGCCTCCAGAAGTGTCTCGGTGTCCGCACCCTTGCGCATCGGGATCGCCACAAGAGAGGCCTCATCCGTCAGCGCCGCGATACGGATCGGTGCATCCGGATGCTCTTTCATGTAGTCATAATACGTGACCTCCGCATTCAGCGTCGCATCGATACGTCCCGAAAGCAGCAGCTCGAAGGTCTGATTCAGGTCATCCACTCCGGTCACATTCGCGCCGTAGCTCTCTGCCAGCTCGGCATATGTGCTCGAGATCGTATTGGCTGTATCCTTGCCCTCGAGATCCTCGAAGGACTGGATCTCATCATTGTCCTCGCTGACGATCACCGCCGTACGGATATACGCATATGGATCGCTGAAGGAATACGTCTCGGAACGTTCGTCCGTGATCTCTACCCCGTTGGCCATGATATCATAACGGCCTGCGTCCAGCCCGGCCAGCAGCCCATCCCACTCTCCTTCGATGAAGCTCGCTTCGACACCGAGCTTCTCCGCGACCGCCTTCGCCACCTCTACATCGTAACCGACGAGCTCATCGTCCTCATCGTGGTATGTCCACGGCGCCCAGGTGCCCTCCATCGCAACCGTGATCTCACCCTTCTCCTGAATCTGCGCCAGCAGGTCATCCTCCTCCGCAGCAGCCGTCAGGGCACACGCACCCAACACAACCGTACCTGCCAGAAATGCTGTCATCCACCTCATCTTCATTTTGTGATACTCCTTCCTCTTACTTCTACTCCCCGGAGACAGTCCGCAGGAATGCCCGCGTCCGCTCCTCCTTCGGATGCGCAAAAAACTCCTTCGCCGTCCCGGTCTCGAGGATCTGTCCGTCCTCCATAAAAATCACGCGCGACGCGACGTTGCGTGCAAAGCCCATCTCATGTGTGACGACGAGCATCGTCATCCCGTCCCCTGCAAGCTGGCGCATCACCGCGAGGACCTCGCCTGTCAGCTCCGGGTCAAGCGCTGAGGTAGGCTCATCAAAATAGATAATCTCCGGCTCTGTCGCCAAAGCACGCGCGATCGCGACGCGCTGCTGCTGCCCGCCGGAAAGCTGGCTCGGATAATAATCCCGGCGGTCTGAAAGCCCGACGCGCTCCAATGCCCCCTGCGCAATCTCCTCCGCCCTGGATTTGTCCATCTTCCTCGCAACAATCAGGCCCTCGGTCACATTCTGAAGCGCCGTCTTGTTCAGGAACAGATTGTAATTCTGAAATACAAACGCCGTCTTGCGCCGGAGCTTCGCGATATCCCGCTTTGAAATCCGGTCCAGCTCGAACAATTCCCCGTCAAAGGTCATCGTCCCCCCGTCCGCGTGCTCCAGAAAATTCATGCAGCGCAGCAGCGTTGTCTTGCCGGAACCACTCGGCCCGAGGATAGCGACCACCTCTCCTTGCCGTACCTCCAGATCCAGGCCGCGGATCACCTCGAGGCCGCCAAACGATTTCCGGATCCCTCTGACCTCAATCATCCTGCGCTTTGCCCTCCTCTCCGAAACCACTGCACGCGCGGCGCACGCACCGCACTGTCCCTGCCGTAGGAATTCAGCCTGACCTCCCCGACGTGCTGCAGCTTCGTGAGCACCGTTGAAAACAGCAGGTAAATCAGGCCAACCTCTATGTACAAAGCGAGCGGCTCATACGTCCGCGCCACAATACGCTGCGTCGCCATGAACATCTCCGTCACCGTGATGTTCGCTGCCAGGGACGTATCCTTGACCAGGGCAATCAGAGAATTCGACAGCGGCGGGAATGCGGTGCGCATCGCCTGCGGGAGCACAATCCTGCGCATAATCTGCAGGTAAGACATCCCGACACAATACCCGGCCTCCATCTGCCCGGGCGGTACCGCCTCCAGTGCCGCGCGGACTGTCTCCGCCGCATATGCGCCCTCATTGAGCGAGAACACGATCACCGCCGCCGGGAACGGGTCAAGCACCACTCCCAGCTTCGGCAGGCCATAAAAAATCACGTAGAGCTGCACAAGGAGGGGAGTGCCGCGAAATACCCAGATATAGAACCGCGCAAGCTGCCGGAAGCCTTTCACATGCGCGAACTGTATGAGTGCGGCCACAACCGCTATGGCCAGCGCAAAGGAGAACGAAACCACCGTCAGAGGTATCGTCATCGTCAGGCCCGGCAGCAGGATCTTCCAGAAGGAATCTACAAGGATCCCGGCCAGTCTACCGTCTATCATAATAAAAATCACCCCTCTGTTTCTCACAGTATTTTTATTATAAAACCAGACGGCGGTTCGCGCAAGCATTTCTTTACGCACTCTGCGGATCGGACAGGGGGGATTCTCCGTAAGCAAAGTCAGACGGCATCTGCGAGCTCCTTATTTTTCTCGTTCATCGGCCCGAACTCCTTCACGCAGCAGATCACTTCCTTACACTGGCGCATGACCTTAAGCGCGCGCTGATATGTCTCGTCACGGATTTCACAGAACGCTTTCTCCGTGACAACCTCCGCAGCGAGCGCCTTTGCTACCTGATAGTCGACGTCATTCTCATGCAGGATCCCCGCCGCGAACGGGATGCCGCGCCGCTGGAGCTGCCGATAGACAGGGATCCCGCTGCCGCCGCCGCCGATCACAAAGACCTGCGGCGCACCCTTCGCAGGCTCCATCTCGAGGCAGCCAAAGGCGGCGTTGTAGCTGCCCTTCGTAACTCCGTAGAGCGCTTCGATATAGCCGGAATCAAAAATCTCCTCCGGCGGGCCGTACCGCTCAATCCTGTTTTCGTGTATACAGACCACCTGGTCTGAAATCTTCTGGGCAAGATCCAGCTCATGCAGCGACATGATAACGGCAACATTTCGTTCCTTCACCATCGTCTTCAGGATCGTCAGCAGCTCCAGCTTGTGACGGATATCGAGAAAGGAGGTCGGCTCGTCAAGCACGATGATCTCAGGCTCCTGGCAGATCGCGCGCGCGAGCAGGATCCTCTGCCGCTGGCCATCACTGATCTCGGAAAAGTCACAGTCTGCCAGCTCCGACGCATTGACCGTCTCCAGCGCCTCCCGGACCTTCTGGTGATCCTGCGCACCCAGGATGCCCAGCCTCCCGGTGTATGGGTACCGCCCGGTCGCGACCACATCCTCGCACGTCATCAGCTCCGGGTGCAAACGCTCTGTCAGGACGACCGCCATCCTCGTGGCGACCGCCTTCTCCGACATACGGTTCATGTCCTCCCGGTCAATATAGACCGTCCCGGCAATCAGTTCGAGCTGCTTCGTAATGCTTTTCAGGATCGTCGACTTCCCGGCGCCGTTTGGCCCGATCAGCGTCAGGATCTCGCCGCGCCGCATATGCAGCCCGATGTCCTCAATCAAAGGCTTCCCGCCGTAGCCCACTGCCATATTTTCCGTATAGATATAGTAATCATTCATACGCTTGTTCCCCACATTGCCGCTGCCTGCACATCCAGGCTGCCGCCGCACATCCGCCTGCCCTGCGGGGCTGCCCGCATCTCCCGGAGCCGGCGCCGGTCTACAGTCTCACGCCGTCCTGTCCTGCCTGTGTACCATCATATAGATCACAACCGGCGCTCCGAAAACAGCCGTCACTGAGCTGATTGACAGCTCCGTCGGCGCAAACACAGTCCGCGCGATCAGGTCGCAGAACAGGCAGAACACAGCGCCGCCAAGGAAACATCCCGGGATCAGCAGAAGCGGCTTCGCCGTCCTCATCATCGTCTTGACAAGATGCGGCACCGCGATCCCCACGAACGAGATCGGGCCTGCGAACGCCGTGACGCTCGCGGACAGGATGCTCGAGAGCAGGATCAGCGCAACGCGGAACCGCCTGATATTGACGCCCATGTTACTCGCGTAGCTCTCCCCGAGCTGGTACGCGCTGATCGGCTTCGACATCAGAAAGGTCAGGACCAGCGTGACCGTGACCACGACAGACATCACACGGATGTCGCCCCACGACATACCGGAAAAGCTGCCCATCGACCAGTTATGCAGGTTCACGATATTCGAATCATCCGCGAAGGTCACGACAAAATCAGTGACCGCAGAACAGATATATCCGATCATCACGCCGCAGATCACAAGAATCGACATCTTCTTCACGCGCTTCGAGACAAGCAGGATGAAGCCCATTGAAATCATCGCGCCCACAAAGGCCGCCCCAATCAGTACCGCAGAGCCTGCATTCAGCCCGCGGCTCAGCAAAAAGATCATGACAAGCGCTACGACAAACTTCGCGCCGGACGAGATGCCCAACACGAACGGCCCCGCGATCGGATTGCCGAAGAACGTCTGCAGCAAAAAACCGGACACTGACAGCGCACCGCCGAGAATCAGCGCCGCCAGGATGCGCGGCAGCCGGATCTCCCAGACGATATTGTAGGAGGTCGTATCGCCCGCCCGGTGCACGAGAATGTCCAGAATCTCCCCGATGCCAAGCTGCACACTGCCGGAGTTGATGTTGAAAAAGACCAACAGCAGCAATAATGCAATGAGCACTGCAAACGAAATGATATAACGAATCTGAGTCTTTTTTCTCATTAGAATCGTCCTCTCCGTGAATCATGTACTCCGGCAGCCACATAGCATATGCACATCTCTGACATGAATCGAACTTACCCAGGAGCTGTCAGTTACTTTATCAGCCTCAGGCATAGATACGACTCCTGCCTGAACCCCACTAACTGACAGCCTTTTCTCAGCTAAGCCTGTTCATATAAGTAAGCTCTGCAAGCCCCGGATCGTCCGTCGTCAGCATCGTGTGGATGTCCGCGATCATGTCCGCGATGCCGGTCGTCTCCTGGAACAGGTTCTTTTGCGTACACCAGACATTCCCGTCCTGCACCGCCTTGAAATCCTTCAGGACACTGCTCTTTTCAAGCAGCTCCCCGACAGAGTGCAGCTCGCCCTCGATCGTGCTGTTGTAGATCAGATAGTCCGCGTCATGCGCGCCTGCATAGAAATCCTCCATCTGCATCTTCATCGTCGAGAGAGCGGTGTCATCCCCGAGATCCTCGAAGACATACTTCCCGCCCGACAGCTCGATCATCTTCGCCACATAGTCGCCGGACTTGCGCACCGTCACTGTCCCGTTGGAGCTGATGGAGAAAAACGCCACTGTCTTCCCGGTATTTTCCTGCCCGAGCACATCTGCCAGCAGCTCCTCCTGCCCGGCAAAAAACTGCTCTCCTGTCTCCTCCTTGTCAAGCAGCGCCGCGTACAGCTTCAGCCACTCTGTCCTGCCGAGCGGGTGGCTCTCATAGCTGGAGCGCTCCACGAGAACCGGGATGCCGAATCCCTCCAGCTTCTCCTGCACCTCAGGCGAATGGAGTATCATCGTCGACTCGACCGCAAGATCGCAGCCCTGCGCCACGATCTGTTCGTAGTCCGGCGCATTGTATTTGCCTGCATACTGCATCGAGCCGTCCTCGATCGCCTGCTTTGCCTCCTCGATGTACCAGCCGTCCGCATCTGTCCCAGAAAGCGTGATATTGCCGATCCCATCGATTGCCCGGAAGAGATCCATCGCCGATGTCGCCACCAGATAAATCTGGTCGAGCGGCTGATCAAGTACAGTGATTGCGGAATCCAGCCCCTCCGGCGTCTCCATACCCTCCGGCACCGTCAGGAATTTCTGCCCATCCGAAATCGACACAAGCTTGTATCCTTTCTCGTAATAATCAACCGTGAATTCCGTCGCGTACTCCAGCTCCATGCTGTGGTCAAAGCTCAGGCCGGGAAGCTCCGTCTCCGCCTGCGCGGCAATCCATGGAAACGCCGCCAGCATGAAGCTGTATGCTATGATCTGAAACAGTCTCCTTCTCATTTCACTCCGCCTTTGCAATCGTCGCCGAATCAAATGTAATCAGATAATCAATCTCATGAGGCACGCTCATCGCAACCGTGTCCGCCACCACAGGCACCGCATAATCAAACCCGACCAGCGGGATCAGGAATGTCGAATTGCCCTCTGTATTCACCATCTCATATTTCTCGCCATCCACAAGCATATAATCATAGTTGGAGCTGCCAAAGACGATCTGCGCCGTAATCTCGCCATTCTCAACCGTGAACTGCGCCGGGGATTCAATGCTGGCCCTGCCGGAGCCGCCCTCCAGCTTCGCCTCAGCCGTGTACGTCCCGTCCTCCAGGCCGAGATCCTCCACAGTCGTCACGCGGAGCTCCTTGAACGCCGCAGTATCAAGAGATTTGGAATTGAACACAATCACGCGGTCATACCACTTTTCTTTATTCTTGCTGAACGCGGCACAGTCAAGCCCCTGGTCCAGGGCTTCCACCGGCACCTCGAACGTGTGCTCCCCTGCCTCGTTTTCCACAAACGGGATATAATCCTCCTCAGATGCGGCCACGGCCTCCTCGCCTGTCCCCATATACAGGTACAGATAACCCGTGCCGCTCATCGTCATCACAGCCGTCATCCCGCCGTCCGCCACAGTCAGCTCACACTCCGTAATATGGAACATTGAGGAGCTGCTCTCCACTTCGATCCCGTAAACGCCGTCATTCAGCTCGTCCGCCGCGATCGGCACCATCCAGTCCTCGACCACATCCTCCTGCTCGATCATCTCGTCAGCAGACGCCACCATGCCCTGTGCCCCTGCGGTATCCCCCTCTGACACATCCTTGCCGGCCTCTGCCTCCTCTGTGGAATCTTCCCCTGTTACCTCCCCTGCGGACGCCACGTCCGCTACAGCCTCCTCCGCACAGGCCGCAGGCTGCACCGATGCCGCCATCAACATGGCGGCGGTAAACAATA
>CAYRKA010000058.1:0-10370 GCA_964424785.1 uncultured Lachnospiraceae bacterium
AGATAACCGGTATTTTTAAAGGGCGTATTTCCTCCATAAGCTGAAATCCATCTTTCCCGGGCAGCATAATGTCCAGCAAAATCAACTGGTAGTCTCCATCCCTCAAATAATCCATAACCTGATTTCCATCACCGCAAATGGTCCCTTTATAATTTCCCAATGAAAGAGAAAGCTTTATCATCTTTGCTATATTTTCATCATCTTCCACAATTAAAATCTGTGCTGCAGGTGTCTCCATTTCAGGCCTCCCCGAATGTGTGATTGTTCAAGGTTCTTGCGCCGGGGTTCCCCCCGGCGCATACCATTATCTCTGACAGCTCTTACTGCACGGACACTACCTCATAATCCTGATCCTCTACTGCCTTGCGCAGCACGCCGTCCTCGATTGCCGCGTTCAGCTTCACGACAGCGGTTCCGTTCTCATGGCTCACGATGGCCTCGTCTACCTGCGGCAATGCCTCGAGGCACTTCTTTACCCTCGCCTCGCAGTGCCCGCACATCATCCCATTGATCTTCATTGTCTTTTCCATAGTCTCAGTCTCCTTTTTCTTTTTATGTTTTATTTTTTTATCCTTTGCTGCATTATAAACCGAAAACAGGTTCAGCCGCAAGGCATTTGTGACAACGCAGAAGCTTGACATACTCATCGCTGCCGCGCCGAACATCGGGTTCAGCTTCCATCCGAAAACCGGGATGAACACGCCGGCCGCCAGCGGAATCCCGACCGCATTGTAGATAAAGGCCCAGAACAGGTTCTCGTGGATGCTGCGCAGCGTCGCGCGGCTTAAGCGGATCGCGGCGGGCACATCGATCAGCCTGCTCTTCATCAGCACGACGTCGGCCGCGTCGATCGCGATATCTGTCCCGGCCCCGATCGCGATCCCGATGTCTGCGCGTGTCAGCGCCGGGGCGTCGTTGATGCCGTCGCCGACCATCGCGACCTTGCCTCTGCTCTTCAGCGAGCGGATCACACTCTCCTTGCCGTCCGGCAGGACTCCGGCGATCACCTCGTCCACCCCGGCCTGCGCGCCGATCGCGCGGGCCGTGCGCTCGTTGTCCCCGGTCAGCATCACGACGCGGATGCCCATATTCTGAAGCTCCCGTACAGCCTGCGGGCTGTCGTCCTTGATCACATCAGCCACGGCGATGATGCCGAGTACTTTCCCGGCACGTCCGAACAGCAGCGGCGTCTTCCCCTCACCGGCGAGCTGCGCGGCACGCGCCCCGAGCTGCGCAGAAAGCTCCATCCGGCCGCCGATGAATTTCATGCTGCCGCCGATCAGCTCCTCGCCGTCAAGCAGCCCCTTCAGGCCGTTGCCTGGCAGCGCCTCGAACGATTCCAGCGCAGGCGCCGCAAGCTCACGTTCCCCGGCATAAGCCAGGACCGCACGCGCCAGAGGATGCTCGCTCCTGCTCTCCAGCGCAAGGGCATTCAGCAGGAGCTGCTCCCCGCTGATCCCCTCCTCCGGTATCACATCCGTGACGCGAGGCTCGCCGCTCGTGATGGTCCCGGTCTTGTCAAGCGCAACCACCTCGACCTTGCCTGTCTCCTCGAGGGAGACGGCTGTCTTGAACATAATGCCGTTCTTCGCCCCCATGCCGTTGCCGACCATGATCGCGACCGGCGTCGCGAGGCCGAGCGCACACGGGCAGCTGATGACGAGCACGGAAATGCCTCTCGCCAATGCGAAACCGACGCTCTCACCGGCGAGCAGCCAGCCGATCAGCGTGACCACGGCGATCGTGATGACGGCCGGGACGAACACGCCGGACACACGGTCCGCCACCTTCGCGATCGGAGCCTTCGTCGCGGCGGCGTCGCTGACCATCTGGATGATCTGGGACAGTGCCGTATCCTCGCCGACACGTGTCGCCTCGCACTCGAGGAAGCCCGACTGGTTCAGCGTCGCGGCCGAGACAGTATCCCCCGCCGCCTTGTCGGCCGGGATGCTCTCGCCTGTCAGAGCCGACTCGTTCACGGCGCTGACGCCGCTCACAACGATGCCGTCGACCGGGATATTCTCACCGGGACGCACGACAAAGTGGTCCCCGATGCGCACCTGTTCAACCGCGACCTCAACCTCTTTCCCGCCGTGCAGGACAGTCGCTGTCTTCGGCGCAAGCTTCATCAGGCTCTTCAGCGCATCGGTCGTCCGTCCCTTTGAGCGCGCCTCAAGCATCTTGCCGACCGTGATCAGCGTCAGGATCATTGCCGCCGACTCGAAATAGAATTCATGCATATAACGCATCACACTGTCCGGATCCCCCCGCACCTGTGCGTCAGTCATCGCGAACAGTGCATATGTGCTGTAGACAAAAGATGCTCCCGCACCCAACGCGACAAGCGTATCCATATTCGGCGCGCGGTGCAGCAGGCCCTTGAAGCCGTTCACAAAAAACTTCTGGTTGATCACCATGATTGCCGCCGTAAGCAGCAGCTCATAGAGTCCCATCGCGACATGGTTGTGTGCGAAAGCCTCCGGCAGCGGCCAGCCCCACATCATATGCCCCATCGAGACATACATGAGCGGAACCAGCAGCACGAGCGACGCAATCAGGCGTTTCTTCATCCGGGGCGTCTCGCGGTCCTTCAGCATATCCTCATAACCGGCAGCAGTGCCGCCCTTTGCCTGCGCACCAGCCTGTGCCCCCTTCTTCGACGCACCGTAACCGGCCTCCTCAACAGCACGGATAATCTCATCCGGCGAAGCGCTGCCCTCAACGCCCATCGAATTCGTCAACAAGCTGACTGAGCAGGCCGTCACGCCCGGCACCTTCGAGACAGCCTTCTCGACGCGGGCGCTGCATGCGGCGCAGCTCATTCCGGTCACTGTATATTGTTCCATAAGCGGTACTCCTTCCTTTTCATACGCCCCGGTACTTCAGTAAAATGCAGCATGCGAAATCACAAATCATATTATAATTTCAAATACCCCGACCGGGTATTCTCCCCGGCGTTATCTTATACCCCCAAAGGGTATTTTGCAAGCTATTTTTTCATAATCCCGTATTTTTTCCATTCAAAGGCTATTTCATGCGTTTTTTTGTGCTATAATGCTAAAGATAAGGAAAGATGGATTCAATCGTAACTACTCAGCCATCCAATCCGCAGACATATCTGTTGGCATACAACCATACCACATCCATTCCTGCGATTTGCCACATGGCTGAATAGTTACAAAATTATTTACAGAAATGGAGTGAAAGCTATGCCAGCCTTATATGCACACGACCGCTTCGGCAAAAAGACAGCCACACTGCTGTCCCCGGAGCTTCAGGAAATCATAGCAGACCATGAGCCACAGTACCGGATCGGCCTGCAGGGACCGGATATCTTCTTCTTTTATCATCCCTGGAGGCAGAACCGCGTACGCCGGTACGGCTCCCACCTGCACCATGTATCTGCATCGCCATTCTTCCGCCATGCGGCACATATCATCCGCGGATGCGGGCGCAATACAGCCGAATACGCTTATCTGCTTGGCTTTATCTGCCATTTTACGCTTGACAGTGAATGCCATCCCTATGTGACGGAAAGGATAAAAGAAAGCGGCGTCGCCCACCTTGAGATTGAAGAGGAGTTTGAAAAGAAGCTGCTGCGCCTTGATGACCATGATCCGCTTGGCTTCCCGCTCGCCTCCCTTATACCTGAGGACAAGGAGACGGCACGTGCGATTGCCCCGTTCTACCCTTCGATGGACGAGGATCTGGTGCAGGAATCGCTTCACGACCTGCGCCTCGTCAAGCGGCTTTTCTGTGCGCCGCAGCCGTACCGCCAACGGCTCCTGAATTCCATCATGAAGCTGACCGGCCACTACGCCGAGGTAAAGGGGCTCATGCACCAGCGCCATGACAACCCGAAATGCATTGCGAGCAACCAGCAGCTGCTGAAGCGCTTTGATGAGGCCATCCCCCTCGCCGCCTCGCTGATCACACAGTACGACGCGTATGTGCGCGGGGATGGGAAACTCGGTGCACGCTTTGACCGCACCTTTGAGTAAGTAACGCATCAGGGAAACAGCCCTGTTGAATCGGAGGAGAAGAGCTATGAAAGACAACAAACTTACCAAACTGGAAAAATACTGGATTCTTTACGATGTAGGAAACTCAGCCTTCGTCTTGCTCGTGGCGACGATCATACCGATCTATTTCAACTATCTTGCCGGGAACGCAGGCATTTCAGAGGTTGACTATCTCGCGTACTGGGGCTATGCGGCTTCCGCCGCGACCATCATTGTCGCGATCCTCGGACCCGTCCTCGGCACGATTGCCGACACGAAGAACTTCCGCAAGCCTCTGTTCACAGCGAGTATGATGGTCGGTGTCATCGGCTGTGCGGCCCTGTCGCTCCCGACCTCGTGGATCATTTTCCTCGCGGTCTTTGTGATCGCAAAGGTCGGCTACAACGCAAGCCTGATCTTTTACGATTCCATGCTGGTGGACATCACAGAGCCGGAGCACATGGATATCGTCTCCTCACACGGCTATGCGTGGGGCTACATCGGGAGCTGTATCCCGTTTATCGTCTCCCTCATCTTCGTGCTGATGAACGAGTCGGTCGGCATCTCCATGCATACGGCGATGACCATTGCATTTTTCATCAACGCCGCGTGGTGGCTGCTCGTCACGATCCCGCTGCTGAAAAACTATGAGCAGAAGAATTTTGCCGCCCTGCCGAAGCACCCGGTCCGCAGCAGCTTCACGCGCCTTGGACATACGCTGCGTGACATTAAAAATGAAAAGCACATTTTCCTGTATCTATTGGCGTTCTTTTTCTTTATCGACGGTGTCTACACAATCATCGAGATGGCGACGGCATACGGCAGTGCGCTCGGCCTTGACACACAGGGGCTGCTGCTCGCTCTGCTCGTGACGCAGATTGTCGCTTTCCCGTGCGCGCTGATCTTCGCCCGGCTGTCCAAAAAATTTGAGACGGACCGCCTGATCAGCCTCTGCATTATTGCTTATACCTGCATCGCGCTGTTCGCGGTCCAGCTCGACAAGCAGTGGGAATTCTGGACGCTTGCCGTCTTCGTCGGTATGTTCCAGGGCGCGATCCAGGCGCTGGCACGCTCCTATTTTGCCAGAATCATCCCGGCTGACAAATCCGGCGAATATTTCGGTATCTACGATATCTGCGGCAAAGGGGCGTCGTTCCTCGGCACAATGCTCGTCGGCCTCGTCGCACAGGTCACCGGCGCTGCCAACATGGGCGTCGCAATCATCGCTGTCATGTTCGTGATCGGTTTCTTCCTGTTCCAGAAAGCCGCAAAGGCGAACCGGGCCGCCCGTTAAGGGCGACCCGGATAACCGTGGCGTTTCCTGCCTCTTCTCGCCGGAAAGGATCTCTGCTGCCCGATTGTCCTTCCGTCTCTGCAAAATATCAAGCCTCTGTGATGTCCTCCGTCTCTGCCTCAGTCGTCCCTTCTGTCGCAGCTTCCGTCGTCGCCTCTGTCTCCGGTGTCAGCGAGAAGTCAAATACAATCTTCGCAAGAATGTCATCATCCTGCGATATCTCTCCGTCCTCCTCCCACTGCTCATACAGCTCGGCGATACGGTCTGTCTTGCGGTCCTCAATGATATCCTCTTTCTTCTCATCCGTAGCCTCGCGGTCAAGCTGCGTCACCAGACGGACTACGTAGTAGCCGCTCGAAGCCTCTACCGGCTCCGTGATCAGCGTGTCATCCTCAACACCCTCGGTAGCCGTGATCAGATTCTCCGCAACCGTCGTGCTGTCCGCGCCAAATGTCATCTCATGGACCGACGCGTCCTCCTTGACAGCCTGTGCAGCCGTTTCCATGTCATCACCCGCCTCAACCTTCGCAATCATCTGCTGTGCAAGGCTGTATGCTTCTTCCATCGCGGCAACCATAGCCGGATCCTCTGTCTCTGTCTCAGTCTCCGTCTCGGTCTCCTCCTCAGTCTCCGTCTCCTCAGAGCCCGTGGAATCCGCCGCCGCTTCTGTTGTGTCCTCAGCTACATCGGAAGCCGTCTCCGTCTCATCAGCTGACTGCGTCTTCGTCGTCTCATTCTCCGACAGGGCAGCCGTCTCAGATGTCTCCTCCTGGGCCGCTGTCTCTGCCTCTGTCTCTGTCTCGCCTGCCGATGCCGCCGTCTCTGCCTCAGAGCTGCCTTCGTCCCCGGCCGTATCCTCCGCGCCGCTCCCTACCTCTGTCGCGGCCTCGTCTGTCTCAGACTCCGTCTCCGCCTCTGTCTCCGCAGTGAACAGCGTATACTCAATCCTCCTCTGGGCAGCCTCCTCGTCAGACACCTCCGTGTCGATATCCGCCGACATCTGCGGCTCCATCTTGTTCTGGATCGTGCACAAGGTCAGATACCGCTCCACAGTCTCCTGCGTCGCGCCCATCTTCTCCAGGACCTCTTCGCCGTTCGCATCCATAAATGATGTCGCAGCCTCCGTGATCGCGCTCTGCTCCTCATCCGTCAGGGAAACGCCATATTCCTCCATCTTCTGTTCCGCAAGCACCATCTGCTTCAGTGTCGACACGCTGCTCTCTATGACCATGCTGCCAAGCGTCGTCCCGTCTTCGTCGATCGCCTGGTTGAACGCATCATCCCCGAAATATGCTGTGTAAAAGCTCTCCGTGCCGGCCTGCATATAATGCGACACGAACTTCACAAGCCCTGCCGGGATAACATCGCCATTCACGGTGAGCGCCGCAGCCTCCAGGTCAAATTCATCTTCCTTCTTTGAGCAGCCTGCGAGGGACGTCAGCGCAAGGCACGCGCTCAGCCCGACCACGGCCGCTTTTCTCATTGCTGTTTTCATTATTTCCTCCATTCTACGTCTCTTTCCATGACGTATACAGGCATTCCACACGCCCGTCCAAAATTCATAAGCTTTATTATAATCGCTTTTTTCAGATACCGCAATCACTTTTCTTATTTTCACGACATTTTCACAGATCACGTCGTAACTATTCAGCTCCCCAGCTCCGCGATAGCCCCGACCAGCTCCCCCGCAAGCCCCAGCGGGTCGTCATTGCCCGCCGCGCCGCGCTTCTGCTTTGTGTAGAGGAAGTACGGCGTCTTGTCAGCTTTGAATTTCAGCAGCCCATTGTAACGCTTGAGGAGCGCATCGATCCTGGTCGTGTCAATGTGTGCATGTTCATAAAGTGTGATGCGGATCTCCGGCCCCTTCTGCGTGAGCTCTGTGATCCATGCATCGTGCGCGGCGGCACGCAGCCGTGCGATCAGGAGCAGATTCTGGACAGAGCGCGGCACATCGCCGAACCGGTCCGTGAGCTCCTCGAGCATATCATCATACTCCCCTTCGGTCTGGATCGCGGCAATCCGTTTGTAAACATCCAGCTTCTGGAGTTCGTTGCGGATATAGCGATCCGGGATAAAGGCATCGGCGTCAATGTCTATCGCCGTCTCAAACTTCTCCTTCTCCTGTATCTGCGAACCGGGCGCGGCCTGCAGCTCCCTGACCGACTCGTTCAGCAGCTTGCAGTACAGATCATAGCCGACCGCTTCCATATGGCCGTGCTGCTCGCTGCCGAGCAGATTGCCGGCTCCGCGGATCTCCAGGTCGCGCATCGCGATCCTGAACCCGCTGCCAAGCTCCGTGAATTCGCGGATTGCCGAGAGACGCTTCTCCGCGACTTCACGCAGCATCCTGTTGCGCCGGTACATCAGGAACGCATAGGCGGTACGGTTCGACCGCCCCACACGGCCTCTGAGCTGATAAAGCTGCGAGAGTCCCATCGTGTCCGCATCGTGGACGATCATCGTATTGACATTGGAGATGTCGAGGCCGGTCTCAATGATCGTCGTGGTCACGAGCACATCGATATCGCCGTTGATAAAATCAAACATCACCCTCTCAAGCTCCCGCTCCTTCATCTGGCCGTGCGCGAATGCCACCTGCGCCTGCGGAACGAGCCGCGCAACAGCAGCCGTCATGTCGGCGATCGTATTCACACGGTTATAGACATAATAAACCTGCCCGCCTCTGGCAAGCTCCCGGCTGATGGCCTCACGCACCATCTCCTCATTATATTCCATCACGTACGTCTGGATCGGCACACGCTCCTGCGGCGCTTCCTCGAGCACGCTCATATCCCGAATCCCGATCAGGCTCATGTGCAGCGTGCGCGGAATCGGTGTCGCAGTCAGTGTCAGGACATCGACATCCGTCTTGAGCTGCTTGATTTTTTCCTTGTGCGTGACACCGAAGCGCTGTTCCTCGTCGATCACCAGCAGTCCGAGATCCTTGTATTGCACATCCTTCGAGAGCAGGCGGTGCGTCCCGATCACAATGTCAACCATTCCCTTTTTCAGGTCGGCGATCGTCTTCTTCTGCTCCGCGGCTGACCGGAAGCGGCACAGCAGGTCGACGCGCACCGGGAAATCCTTCATCCGCTGCACAAACGTATTATAATGCTGCTGCGCGAGGATCGTCGTCGGCACGAGATAGGCGACCTGCTTGCCGTCCTGCACGGCCTTGAACGCGGCACGGATCGCGATCTCCGTCTTGCCGTACCCGACATCCCCGCAGATCAGGCGATCCATAATCCTGCTGCTCTGCATATCCTGCTTGACGGCATCGATCGCGGCCAGCTGATCCTCCGTCTCCTCATACGGGAACATCTCCTCGAACTCCTGCTGCCACACGGTATCGCCGCTGTAAACAAAGCCGGACTTCCGCTCGCGCTCTGCGTACAGGCGCACGAGATCCTGCGCGATCTCCCGCACCGCGCCGCGCACGCGTGTCTTCGTGCGATTCCACTCCTGTGTCCCGAGCTTGTTCAGCTTCGGCGTCTTCTGCGCGCCGCCGTCCGCATATTTCTGGATCATATCAAGCTGCGTCGCCGGGACATAGAGGCTGCTGCCCTCCGCATACTCGATCTTCATGTAATCCTTTGTGACCCTGTCAACCTCGACCTTCTCGATCCCACGGTAAATACCGAGGCCGTGGTTCTCATGCACGACAAAATCGCCGACCGACAGCTCCGTGAAGCTGCTGATCCGCTTGCCCTCATACCGTTTGTATTTCTTCTTTTTCTTCTGCTCCTGCCCGAAAATATCGCTCTCCGCGATCACGACAAACTTAATCAGCGGATATTCGTAGCCTCGGGCTGCGCTGCCATACGTGATCAGGATCTCGCCTGGCATCACCTCGCGCTCCGCATCCTCTGTATAATAGCTCGTCAGCCCCTCATTCAGCAGATCTCCGGCAAGACGTTTGCCCCGCGTCCGCGACGCTGCAAGCAGGATCACACGGCAGCCGTCCTTTTTCCAACGCTGCAGGTCCTTCACCAGAAGCTCAAAGCTGTTGTTATATGGATTGACCGAACGGACTGTCAGGCTGTATTTGGCGGACACAGACCACGGCGCGCGCGCATTCTCAAGCGCGCACAGGCCGACCGCGTTCCTGCGGCTGATGCTCCCCGCCGTCTCATGGCACGAAAACAGCAGCCCCGTCTGTCCCGGCAGCACATATCCCTTCTCCAGGCGGCGCTGCATACTTTCGCTAAACTCCAGCTCGACCGCCTGCCCCGACTCGAGCAGCCGGTTCGGTTCATCGAGGAAAATCAGCGTCCGCCCATCCTCAAAATAATCGAGCAGCGACGTCTTCCGGTCGGTAAAATAGTCGATGCAGTCCTCCATCGAAAGCGGCTCGCCTGTCTCCTCGATCTGGTCGCGGCAATCCTGCAGGAGATTGCGGATGCGCATTGCCTCCTCCTGCCTGCCTTCCCTGCGGAAAGCATCCTCCGCCTTTTTTGCTTCTTTCTCAAGGCGCTTCAGCGCACCGGCACGCTGCTTCGCATCCGGTATCAGCTCCGCCGCCGGATAAATCCGCACCGATTCCAGGTTCTCAATCGAGCGCTGGCTCTCGACGTCAAAGCTGCGGATCGAGTCGACCTCCTCGCCCCACAGCTCAATGCGGACCGGATTCTCCACGGTCAGCGGGAAGATATCGACGATACCGCCTCTGACCGCAAACTGGCCTGGCCCTTCCACCTGTCCGGTTCGCTCATAGCCCAACCGGATCAGCTCGCGTTTCAGCTTTTCCGTGTCAACCTCCGAATCCGAACGGATATCCAGGATATGCTGACGCCATTCCTCAAACGGGACGAGATGGTTCATGCACGCTGCCATCGTCGTGACAACGGTGACGTGCTCCCGCTCCACAAGAGCCTTCAGAACCTGAATACGCTGCTGCTCCAGCAGATTGCTGTGGATGTCGGCCTGAAAAAAAATCAGGTCCTTCGCAGGGAAATAGAGGACCTCCCTGTCAAAGAATCTGTAATTCTCGTATAGCTCCCTCGCCCGCAGGTCGTTGTAGGTGACGATTAATGTGGCGGCGGTATCCCGTCCCATGCTGCCTTGCAGCCCTGCTG
>CAYRKA010000058.1:10470-13829 GCA_964424785.1 uncultured Lachnospiraceae bacterium
AATTCAGGTATACTCTTGAGTATTTCCTCCAGTAGCGCGCTTGCCGCGCATAAATTCAGATAAATTCCCGAATATTTTATAATGTCTCCAGCGCTTCCACCACCTTTGGGAAGTGCATGAAGTGCGATGCTTTCACGAGTACCGTATCATCCTTGCGCACCAGCTCCGGCAGGCGCTTCAGGAGTGACTGCAGATTGTCCACACAGATCACTTCTATCTCGGGGTTGGCCTCCTCGATCCCTTCTGCGAGGTGCCTGCACAGTTCTCCGACGCAGATACAGCAGTCTATATCCAGCCCGCCTGCGAATGTGCCTACCTCGTGATGCAGTGCCGCCTCGTTTTCGCCGAGCTCGCCCATGTCGCCGAGTATCGCGACCTTGCGCTCCGGCGCGTCCTGCAGCACCTCGAGGGATGCTTTCATTGATGCGGGATTCGCATTGTAGCAGTCGTCGATCACGGTCAGCTTTTCGGTGTGGATCGTGCGGAAACGCCCGCTCACCGGGCGCAGGCTCTCGATCCCGGCCCTGATCTGGTCGAGCGTCAGGCCATAGACCAGGCCGACCGCTGTACCGGCAAGGGCATTCAATATCATGTGGATGCCGGGAATCGGAATCCGTGCCGTGAAGCTGCCCTGCGCTGTGTGGATCCGGCAGGAGATCCCGTCGATTCCCTTCTTCTCAATGCGGTCCGCGTAGACGGCGTTGTCGTTTCCGAACCCGAAAAAGACCGGGCGCACGCCTTTCACCTCGGTCACAGCCGACAGCTTGTCATCGTCCCCGTTCAGTACGATGTGCCCGTCCGGACGCAGGAAATCAAAGATTTCTGATTTGGCCCGCAGCACTCCGTCCCGGTCACCGAGAAATTCCAGATGGCACTGGCCGATATTTGTAATCACACACGTATCCGGCTTCGCGATCTTCGCGAGGCGGTGCATCTCGCCGAAATGGTTGATCCCCATCTCCAGCACCGCGATCTCGTCCTCATCCCTCAGGCGGAACACTGTGAGCGGCAGCCCGAGCTCATTATTGAAATTGCCGCTCGTCTTCAGCGTGCGGTACTTCTGCGAGAGGACTGCCGCGATCATCTCCTTCGTGCTCGTCTTGCCGACACTGCCCGTCACTCCGACCACGGGGATCCCAAGCTGTACCAGATAGTCCTCCGCAATCGCCTTCAGCGCCTCGGGCGTCGAGCCGACGCGGATATAATTGCCTGCCGCGTCCGGCAGCTCCCGCTCCGAGAGCACGCACAGCGCTCCCTTCTCAAATACCTGCGGAATAAAGCTGTGGCCGTCGGCGCGTTCCCCCCGGATCGCCGCGAACAGGCCGCCCGGTTCCGCCTGGCGGCTGTCTGTTGTAATTGATGCGACCTCCTTCGCCCGATCCTCGTCTCTTCCAATATATGCGCCACCGCAGATCTGCGCGATGCGCTCCAAAGTCATGTTTTTCATGGAACCCCCTCCGGTAACTCCCTGTCCGCTGCCGACCATGCCCAGGCCATTGCAGCATCTGCATTCCGTTTCGTTCAGTTTGTGCTAAGCAAATCTTGTATTTACCTGCCGCTCACCTCGATCAGGTGCTCACACAATGCCGGGAAATCCATCCCAAGTGCAGCCGCCTCCTGCGGCAGCAGGCTCGTCGGCGTCATACCTGGCAATGTATTCGCCTCCAGGCAGTACAGCCCGCCGTCCTGATCCATCATAAAGTCCACCCGCGCATAACAGTCCAGCTTCAGCGCCTTGTACGCGCGCTCCGCATACCGCTGCATCTCATCCGTCTTGCACGCAGGTAAATCCGCCGGGCACGTCTCCACCGTCGAACCGGCCTGATACTTATTCTTATAATCATAAAACCCGGAGAGCGGCGCGATCTCGATCACAGGATACGCCTTGCCGTCCACCACCGCAACCGAGAATTCCCGACCCGCGATATACTGCTCGACAATAACCTCATCCTCAAGCCCAAACGCAGCATCCAGCGCAGTCTGATACTCTTCCTCAGTGTGGGCAATCGCGACGCCGACGCTCGACCCGCCGCAGCACGGCTTCACGACACACGGCAGGCCGATCCCGTTCTCAGCGGCTGCCGTGCGCGGCCCGCCGCATGACAGCGCCATACCGGCTGCCGTCGGCACGCCATGCGCCGCAAACACTGCCCGCGACATCTCCTTGTCCATCGCGACTGCACTGCCGAGAGGGCCGGAGCCTGTATACCGTATTCCCATCAGGTCAAAGACGGCCTGCACCTTGCCACCCTCGCCGCATTCGCCGTGCAGCGCCATGAACACCACGTCGGCTGCCTGGCACAGCTCCAGCACATTCGGCCCGAAAAACTGGCGGCGCACACGCTTCAGCTCCCCGATCCTCGCGTCAAAGGAGCGCATATATGCGGCTTCAGCCTCTACATCATAGCCTGGTCCGAACGGATCGGAGCCGCCGCCCCCGGCTGCGCCGCAGCTCTCTGGAAAAACCTGCGCCACATCAAGACGCTCATCCCCGCAATATACATCAATCAGCACCGCCCTGTGGCCGCGCTCCCTGAGTGCCTTGCACACCATTGTCCCCGTGACAACCGAGATCTCCCGCTCTGTGCTGATCCCGCCCGCCAGAACTACTATATTCATACCGTTACCTCCCGAACCGTAACCTGAAAATAAAGATTCAAAAATACATCCCCGGACATAGAGAATCCGCGATTCACGGCAGCCGCCATCAGGCGCAGCGTGAATTGCAGCTATTTACACATTATATACGACATTATACAAAATAACAATCTGTTTTATGCTCAATTTATTGCGAAAGTTGCTGTCGCACTGAATCATGTCCTTCGGCAATACTGTGATAAAAGTGGAGTCAAGGGTTGCGACACTGGCTGTCGGACAACGCATCACCCCAACTTCCCCAGTATATAAGCATCCACACAGATTTTCCAATTGCCTCAGGACTCCGCTCTGAGAGAATATGTCCAAAAAGCTGTGTTTTTCCATCCACTTGACTCTATTGCTGCCGGAAGCGATACTTGCCTTTCCCGTGTCCAGGCACCGGCTCAATAATCCCATGCTCTGCCATTTCACGCAGCAGTGCAGTGCATCTTGTCGGCTTCAAACTGAGCACACCCTCCAATTCTACATCTCATTTTAGTCAAGAAGGATCCCGGAAATACAAGCTTTCCTGGGATCCTCGTTGACCTCAGAACCATTTTTCTTTGACTAATTCCTTGACTAAAAGATGACTTCCTTGACTAAATCTATTGAATAAGGAACCATTCAGCGTGAACCGCACTGCCGCGGACATCCACTATCCCTTCTTTTTTCATTTTAATCTCCATTCCGCCGCCTTCGGCTGGCGGCACAAATAGTAATGA
>CAYRKA010000059.1:0-13782 GCA_964424785.1 uncultured Lachnospiraceae bacterium
TGGGGTAATCCGATCTGTTATAATGTACCTTTTCGGAATAGTCGTCCTTTAGTTCAATCAATATAGACACAAATAAGACCTCACAGGATTGTTATGGACATATGCAATAAAACGATATAAATATAGTAAACGACATAAATAATGTCGTTTACTATAATGGATGCACACGGCCGCATGAGGGAAACAGCCGCCTTTGGCGGCATACGGCCGGATCGGATAGGGGAGAGTTATCGACCCTATCCGCCCGCGCGACCCGCGTGCTGCGTCAGCAGCAAGATACCTCTCGCGGGCCTGCGCATAAAAAGGCCGGGAAGCCATACAAAGGCTTCCCGACAAACTCAACCAAGAGCTGATGACGGGAATCGAACCCATGACCTCCTCACTACCAATGAGGTGCGCTACCGACTGTGCCACATCAGCAAATAGCTTCTCGCTACGTTTTGTTATTCTAGCATAGGTCAGTTAGCTTGTCAAACAGATTTTGCACTCTCTTGAAAATCTTTTGTAAAGAAACGGGTGGATTTTGGGCGGAATGCATGGTAAAATGGGAAGGGCGAAGCGGTTCGCTCCTGGCGGCCACACGATGGGCGGCAGCCGAATTATCAGAACAGGGGGAAATGGATATGCCACTAGTTACATCTGAAAAAATGCTGAGGGATGCGCAGGCGGGCGGATATGCGGTCGGCGCGTTCAATGTTGAGAACATGGAGATGGTCAAGGCTGTGATCGCAGCGGCAGAGGAGCTGAAAGCCCCGGTCATGCTGCAGACGACGCCGTCAACGATCAAATACGGCAAGCTCGGTACCTATGCGGCGATTGTGAAAGCGGAGGCGGAGCGTGCGGGCGTACCGGTGTGTCTGCATCTCGATCACGGCAGCAGCTATGAGCTGGCGGTACAGGCTGTGAAGGCAGGATATACCTCGGTGATGATCGACGGTTCCAAGCTGGACTTTGAGGGGAATGTAGAGGTAAGCAAGAGAGTTGCGGATGTCGGACGTGCGATCAATATCCCGGTCGAGGCTGAGCTGGGTAAGGTCGGCGGCAAGGAGGATGACCTCGTAGCGGTTGCGGACACAAACACGGATCCGCAGCAGGCGAAGGAGTTCGTGGAGCGCACGGGAGTGACGTCCCTGGCGGTTGCGATCGGCACGGCACACGGCTTCTATGTGGGGACACCGGTGCTTGACAAGAAGCGCCTGTCGGAGATCCGTAAGGTAGTGGATATCCCGCTTGTCCTGCATGGCGCTTCGGGGCTGACGGACGAGGATGTCAGCGATTGTGTGAAGCGCGGCATCTGCAAGGTCAATTTTGCGACGGAGCTCCGCGCAGCCTATACGAAGGCGGTGCGCCAGCTTCTGAATGAGGATGAAAAGGTCTTTGATCCGAAAGCGCTTGGCAAGGTCGGCATGGCTGCGGTGACGGAGCTCGTGAAGGGCCGCATGAGGGTCTGCGGCTGCGACGGCAAGGCGTAAGCATTGCACAGGCCAGGGTACCCGGCCGTCATCTGCCGCGCCCTGGCTGTATGGTAGCTGGAGCCTCCATTGTTATGGTGATCCGCTTCCTCGCCGCATACTATCACTGGAATCTGCCGCGTGTTGAGCACTTTTCACTGCTCCATCTGCCGCCCCATGAATCCCGCTGCGCACCTCGCGAGTACCTGCTCCGTCTCACCCATTTTTTTACTGATGTCGCGGCTGCGCAGGATGACGGAGCCGATCACGTCGCCTTCGCACAGGATCGGGCTGATGACCTGGGGCAGGCTGTCCTCACTGTCCTCGCTTGTGATTTTGATATGGTTTTTCGACTGGACATCGGCCAGGACATTTTCGCGTTCATTCATGACCTCCTCGAGCTGGCCGGTCACGGGCGCGCCGATTGTGTCCTTCCGTATGCCGCCCGCCGCCGCTATGACCTGGTCGCGGTCCGTGATGCAGACGCTGTGGCCGGAAGCGGAGGCAAGCGCTTCTGCATACTCCTTTGCAAAGCTGCCGAGTTCGCCGATCGGGGAATATTTTTTGAGGATGATCTCCCCCTCGCGGTCGGTAAAGATTTCAAGCGGGTCGCTCTCGCGGATCCGCAGAGTCCTGCGTATTTCCTTTGGGATGACAACGCGTCCCAGGTCATCAATCCTTCTTACAATTCCGGTTGCCTTCATATCGTATTTCCTCCATCACATTTTCAGTTTTGCTTTTATCCTGAGATTTCGCGGACAAGGCCGGACTGTGCCGCCGGTTTGCGGGAAATCTATAATTGTCAGTAAAGGTAGTATCTGTAAACGGGAGAAAATTATACATGAAAGCTTACA
Organism: uncultured Lachnospiraceae bacterium; assembly: GCA_964424785.1. Taxonomy (GTDB): domain Bacteria; phylum Bacillota; class Clostridia; order Lachnospirales; family Lachnospiraceae; genus Choladousia. The sequence continues at coordinate 2,306 of CAYRKA010000059.1, forward strand.
ATGATAAGGATTTGCTTCCCATCTGCTCGAGCAGCCTGCTCTTGATCCGAAACAGGCGGTCGGAGAGGTCGACATACACCTGATGCGGGTTCGCAAAACGTTTCGTCTCCTCCCAGAGTGTATCCTTTTCACGTGTGCAGTAGTCGCGGATATCCATGACGGACGGGGACGTGTAGACGCATTCGCCGCCCCGGAAGACAGGCACGAGCATTTCACGCAAATGGTAGCTTCCTCCCTTGAGCTTCGTCTTTTTCCACGTCTCGAGCGGGTCAAAGATGATCAGGTCGTCGGACTCGCGGAACTGCTCGTCCACGAGACAGATCAGGTCGGCGCGGATCTTGCCGCTCTCGTTGTCGTAGATGCGCAGGATTTTCTTGTTGCCTGGATTCGTGATCTTCTCAAAGTTCTCAGAAAGCTTGATCTTCGGGACGAATTCACCGGTCTGTCGGTCGAGCACAGCCGCGAGCTTGTATACGCCGCCGAATGCCGGGCAGTCCTTCGATGTGATCATATTTGTGCCTACGCCCCAGGAGGTGATCGCCGCGTCCTGTGCCTTCAGGCTGTTGATCAGATACTCGTCGAGGTCGCTCGAAGCGGAGATGACGGCATCCGGGAAGCCTGCGGCGTCGAGCATCCTGCGGGCTTTCTTTGACATATAGGCGAGGTCGCCGCTGTCGAGGCGGATACCGTAGTTCTTCAGCTCGATCCCGGATTCGCGCATCTCGGTAAAGACGCGGATCGCGTTCGGGACGCCGGAGCGCAGCGTGTCGTAGGTGTCGACGAGCAGGGTGCAGGCATCCGGGTAGAGCTCTGCATATTTTTTAAAGGCTGTGTATTCGTCCGGGAAGCTCATGATCCAGCTATGGGCGTGCGTACCCTTGACCGGCACGTCGAAAAGCTGGCCTGTCAGGACATTGGAGGTGCCGATGCAGCCGCCGATCATCGCCGCGCGTGCGCCGTAGACTCCGGCATCAGGCCCCTGGGCGCGGCGCAGGCCGAATTCCATGACACCGTCCCCCCGCGCAGCCTGGACGACGCGCGCTGCTTTCGTCGCGATCAGGCTCTGGTGGTTGATGATCGTCAGGATCGCAGTCTCGACGAGCTGCGCCTGTATGATCGGCGCGATCACTTTGACAAGCGGCTCACGCGGGAACACAACGGAGCCCTCGGGAATCGCCCAGATATCGCCAGTGAAACGGAAATCCCGCAGATAGTCGAGGAAGTCGTCGTGGAAAATGCCGAGCCCCGCGAGGTACTTGATGTCGTCGTCTGAAAAATGAAGATTTTTGATATAGTCAATGACCTGGTCGAGACCGGCTGCGACCGCGTAGCCATTCCCGCACGGATTGTTGCGGTAAAAAGCATCGAAGATCACGACCTCGGTGGAATGCGTCTCAAAATAACCCTGCATCATGGTCAGCTCATACAGGTCGGTCAGCAGTGTCAGATTCAGTGTACTCATAAGAAAGCTCCTTTTCCGGGCGGGAAATGCCTGCCCGTATCAATAAAATAAATGGTTGAGATAGACTATACCACATTTTTCAAAGAATACTACCAAAAATGTAAAAAAGTATAAAATTGATTCTTTACAAGATCGACGGATATTCAGTTTGACAAAGAGGACTGCGTATTCTAAAATAATTTCAGAGCGCTGCCGGAGCCCTGTGCCCGGGGAGCGCAGATGAAGAAGGGGGCGGTGTTTTGAAGTATCTGATGGGGGTAGACAATGGCGGGACATTTTCAAAGGCGGCACTGTTTGACGAGAATGGCATACAGCTTGCGAAGACGAGCGTGCCGACGGTGACGCTGACGCCGAAGCCCGGCTATACGGAGCGCGATATGGAGGAGCTCTGGCAGGTGAATGCCGAGGCCATCCGCAGGACGATTGAGAAGAGCGGCGTGGATCCGGCCGATATTGCTGGCATTTCTTTTTCCGGGCATGGCAAAGGTCTTTATCTGACGGACAGGGAAGGCCACGGTACATACAACGGGATTCCGTCGACGGATGCGAGGGCGTGGGAGTATATCCGGGACTGGTACCAGGATGGTACGAATAAAAGGGTTTACGGGAAAACGTTTCAGGAGATTCTTGTGATGCAGCCGGTCGCGCTGCTCGCATGGATACGTGACCATGAGCCTGGCGTCCTGGAGCGGACGACATACATTTTTTCGGTGAATGACTATATCAGGTTCCGACTGACAGGCGAGGCGTACGCGGAGTATACGATCTTCTCCGGCGGCAATCTCGTCAATCTGACGACGAAAGCGTACGACCAGGAGCTTCTTGACCTGTTTGGCCTTGGCATGTGCATGGACAAGCTGCCGCCGCTGCGCTATTCGGATGATATCTGCGGCCATGTCACGGAGGAGGCATCGCAGCTTACAGGACTTCCGGCGGGGATTCCGGCGGCGGCCGGTATGTTTGATGTCGACGCATGCGGGATTGCGAGTGGTCTGACAGGTCCAGAGGAGATGTGCATGATCGCCGGGACCTGGAGCATCAATGAATTTATTGCGCGCCAGCCGGTCACGAACGGTACGGTCGCGCTCAATTCCATGTACTGTATGCGCGGCTATTTCCTCGTGGAGGAGAGCAGCCCGACGTCAGCCGGGAATATGGAATGGTTCATCCGCAACCTGCTCGGCTATGAGAAGAGTGAGACGGAGGCAGCGGGAGGATCAGTGTATGACCTGACGAACGCGTGGGTGGAGTCGATCGAGCCGCAGGACTGTAATGTGGTCTTCCTGCCGTTCCTGAATGGCTCGAACGAGCATCCGCTGGCGAAAAGCACGTTTGTCGGTCTGACGTCGTTCCATAACAAGAAGCATATGCTGCGTGCGGTCTATGAAGGGATCGTGTTCAGCCATCTGACACATGTGAAGAAGCTGCTTGCGAACCGCACGAGGCCGGCCAGCATCCGCCTTTCAGGCGGCGCGGCGAATTCGCCGGTCTGGGTACAGATTTTTGCGGATGCGCTGCAGATCCCGGTTGACACGCTTGGGGACAGGGAGCTCGGCGCGCAGGGAGCCGCGATGGCGGCCGGTGTCGCCGCAGGCATTTACAGGGACTACGCGGAGGCGGTGGAGCGCACGGTACACGTGACGGGAACAGTGCAGCCACGGCCCGAATATAAAGCTATTTATGAGAAAAAGTACGCGACGTACCGGGCAGTCGTTGACAGCCTGAACGGCGTGTGGGACAGATTTGAGAATTGACGGCCCGTATCGAAGGAAGGAAAGAGCCTTGAATTTCACACATTTGCATGTCCACACGGAGTACAGCCTGCTGGACGGCTCAAATAAGATAAAAGAATATGTGGCGCGGGTCAAAGAGCTGGGCATGGACAGCGCCGCGATCACTGACCACGGCGTTATGTACGGGGTGATCGACTTTTACCGGGAGGCGAGGGCGGCGGGGATCAACCCGATCCTCGGCTGCGAGGTGTATGTCGCGCCGGATTCGCGTTTTGACCGGGAGACCGGCAGCGATGAGGACCGGTATTACCACCTCGTGCTGCTCGCGGAGAACAACAAGGGCTATGCGAACCTGATGAAGATCGTCTCAAAGGGCTTCGTCGAGGGCTTTTATTACAAGCCGCGCGTCGATAAGGAGTTGTTGCGGGAGTATCACGAGGGGATCATTGCGCTGAGCGCCTGCCTGGCTGGCGAGGTGCCGCGGTATCTGTCGCGCGGTCTGTATGAGGAGGCCTGTGGGATAGCACGGGACTACCGTGATCTCTTCGGGGAGGGCAATTATTTCCTGGAGCTGCAGGATCATGGCATTCCGGAGCAGAAGCTTGTGAACCAGCAGCTCCTGCGGATGGCGAAGGAGCTTTCGATTCCGCTCGTGGCGACGAACGACGTCCATTATACGTTCGAGGAGGACGCGTCATCGCACGATATCCTGCTGTGTCTCCAGACCGGGAAGAAGCTGGCCGATGAGGACAGGATGCGCTACGAGGGCGGGCAATATTTTGTGAAATCGCCGGAGCAGATGGCGGAGCTGTTCCCATATGCTCCTGAAGCGCTTGAAAATACCCATAAAATCGCGGAGCGCTGCCACGTCGAAATCGAGTTCGGCGTCACGAAGCTGCCGAGGTTCGATGTGCCGTCGCCGTACACCTCGTGGGAATACCTGAACAAGCTCTGCAGCGAGGGCCTTGAGCGGCTGTACGGAGACCGCGCGGAGGAACTGCGCCCGCGTCTTACGTATGAGTTATCTGTGATTCAGAAGATGGGCTATGTCGACTACTTCCTGATCGTCTGGGATTTCATCCGCTATGCGCGCGAGAATGATATCATGGTCGGCCCGGGCCGCGGCTCGGCGGCGGGCAGCATTGTCTCCTACACGCTCGGGATTACGAAACTCGACCCGATCCGCTACAACCTGCTGTTTGAACGTTTCCTGAACCCGGAGCGGGTGTCGATGCCCGATATTGATATTGATTTCTGCTTTGAGCGCCGCCAGGAGGTCATCGACTATGTCGTCAGAAAGTATGGCAAGGACCGGGTCGTGCAGATCGTGACCTTTGGTACGCTGGCTGCGCGCGGCGTGATCCGGGATGTCGGGCGCGTCATGGATCTGCCGTACGCGCTGTGCGATTCGATTGCGAAGATGGTGCCGCAGGAGCTGAATATCACGATCGACAAGGCGCTTGAGATGAGCACGGAGCTGCGTACCATGTACGAAAATGACGCGCAGGTGCATGAGCTGATCGATATGTCGAAGCGCCTGGAAGGGTTGCCGCGCCATACCTCAATGCACGCTGCGGGGGTCGTGATCAGCCAGAAATCAGTCGATGAGTATGTGCCGCTCTCAAGAGCGTCCGACGGCACGATCACGACGCAGTTCACCATGACGACTCTCGAGGAGCTCGGGCTGCTGAAGATGGATTTCCTTGGGCTGCGGACGCTGACGGTGATCCAGAATGCGTCGCGTCTGGCAGCGAAGAGGGCGGGGCATGAGATCGATATGGATGCGATCGATTACGATGACAAGGCTGTGTTCGCGTCGCTTGCTACAGGGAAGACAGACGGTGTGTTCCAGCTCGAGAGTACCGGCATGAAGAATTTCATGAAGGAGCTGAAGCCGCAGAGCCTTGAGGACGTGATCGCAGGTATCTCGCTTTACCGGCCGGGGCCGATGGACTTTATTCCCAAATATATCCGGGGCAAGAACCACCCGGAGGAGATCACCTATGACTGCCCGCAGCTTGAGCCGATCCTGGAGCCGACGTACGGCTGTATCGTCTATCAGGAGCAGGTCATGCAGATCGTGCGGGATCTCGGCGGCTATACGCTCGGGCGCAGCGACCTCGTGCGCCGCGCGATGTCCAAAAAGAAAGCGTCTGTCATGGCGAAGGAGCGCCGGAACTTTGTCTACGGCAATGAGGAGGAGGGCGTACCCGGCTGTATCGCGAACGGCATCGACGAGCAGACGGCGAACAGGATCTATGATGAGATGACGGATTTCGCGAAGTACGCGTTCAACAAGTCGCACGCTGCCGCGTACGCGGTTGTCGCCTATCAGACGGCGTGGCTCAAATACTATTATCCGGTCGAGTTCATGGCCGCGCTGATGACATCCGTCATGGATAACCCTCCCAAGGTCGCCGAGTATATTCTCACGTGCCGCCAGATGGGGATCGCGATCCTCCCGCCGGATATCAATCTCGGGGAGAGCGGGTTTTCCGTGGACGGGAAGAATATCCGATACGGGCTCTCAGCGATCAAGAGTATCGGCCGCCCGGTCATTGACCTGATTACGAAGGAGCGCGAGGCGCACGGCCCGTACAGGAGCATCGTGGATTTCATTGAACGTGTCGCGGGTGGCAAGGATGTCACGCGCAGGACATTCGAGAGCCTGATCAAATCCGGTGCGCTCGACGGGCTGGGCGGGACGCGCAGGCAGTTCATGCAGGTCTATGCCGGGATCATGGACCGTGTCGCCCTCGAGAAGAAATCCTCGGTCGTCGGGCAGATGACGCTGTTTGACCTGATGGGCGACGAGGAGAAACGGGAGTACGAGGTGCGGCTCCCGGACGTCGGGGAGTTCGACAAGGAGCAGCTGCTCGCCTTTGAGAAGGAGGTGCTCGGCATTTATGTCAGCGGCCATCCGCTGGAGCGCTACGAGGATCTGTGGCGGCGCGGGATCACGAATGTCACGACTGACTTTGCACTCGATGAGGAGACGAACGCATCGCGTGTCACAGACGGCGCCCATGCAGTGATCGGCGGCATGATCACGGGCAGGACGATCAAATATACGAAGACAAATAAGACGATGGCGTTCCTGACGGTGGAGGATCTCGTCGGTACAGTTGAGGTGGTCGTTTTCCCGCGCGATTATGAGCGGAATATACAGTATCTGGCTGAAGACCGCAAGATCTTCGTCAGCGGCCGCGTGAGCTGTGAGGACGACCGCCCGAGCAAGCTGATCTGCGAGAAGATCTGGCCGTTCGAGGAGGTGCCGCAGGAGCTGTGGGTGCAGTTCGCGGATATGCGGGAGTACCGGGACAGGGAACCGGAGCTGTTCGGGCTGCTGCGCGCAGCCGAAGAGGGGAAGGATTACGTCGTGATTTACGTGCGCAGCGAGCGTGCCGTGCGCAGGCTTGGCGAGAACTGGACGGTCCGGGCGGAGGGTGAGCTGACGGACCGGCTGAGTGAGCTGCTCGGCAAGGAGAATGTGAAGCTGACGGCCAGAAGGCGTTAGTGGCTGTGAACGGTAATAGCGTTCACAGCAAAAACAGCATGAGTCTTTACAAACAGCCGCAAATCGATTAGAATGGAAAAAAATCTTATGTCGAGACTTTGACGGATGCAGGAGGTGCGATATGGCAAAGAAGCTGGAGACAATCGGTGTCCTGACGAGCGGCGGCGATGCGCCGGGGATGAACGGTGCGATCCGCGCCGTGGTGCGCAGGGCGCTTTCACTGGGACTGAAGGTGAAGGGCATTAACCAGGGCTACAAGGGTCTGCTGAATGAGGAGATCCGGGACATGACAGCGCGCGATGTCTCCGATACGATATCCAGGGGCGGTACGATCCTCTATACGGCGCGCAGCTCGGAATTCCGCACATCGGAGGGGCAGGATCGGGGGGCTGAGATTTGCCGCAGCCATGGGATCGACGGCCTTGTCGTGATCGGCGGCGACGGTTCCTTTGCCGGTGCGCAGCAGCTCGCGGCGCGGGGCATCAGCACGATCGGCGTACCGGGTACGATAGACCTCGATATCGCCTGTACGGATTACACGATCGGCTTTGACACGGCGGTCAATACGGCGATGGACGCGATTGACAAGGTGCGTGATACCTCGACATCCCATGAACGGTGCAGTATCATTGAGGTGATGGGGCGCAATGCCGGATATATCGCGCTGTGGTGCGGTATCGCGAACGGTGCGGAGGATATCCTGCTGCCGGAGCGCTATGATTACGACGAGCAGGTGCTGATCAACAATATTATCAATAACCGCAAGCGCGGCAAGAAGCATCATATCATTATCAATGCCGAGGGCATCGGCCATTCCACGAGCATGGCGCGCAGGATTGAGGCGGCGACCGGCGTGGAGACGCGGGCGACGATACTCGGCCATATGCAGCGCGGCGGCAGCCCGACGTGCCGGGATCGCGTCTATGCGACGGTGATGGGGGCATATGCGGCGGATCTGTTGGCGGAGGGGCGTACCAACCGTGTTGTGGCGTTCAGGGATGGCAAATTCACGGATTTTGACATTGACGAGGCGCTGAAGATGCAGAAGGACATTTCTGATTACATGGTGCGTGTCGCAAAATCAATGACGATCTGACGGCTGCCGTCCATTCCCGCAGACGAGGAGCCGGGCAGTCATGTTTGTATGGACAGCTATGGCAGCGGGGATTTTGATTCTGCAGCTGCGCATCCGCAATCAGAGGAGGAATATGATAACCAGTACATCGAATCATCAGGTGAAGCAGCTTTTGCAGCTTCAGAAGAAATCAAAGGAGCGCACTGCGCAGGACGTTTTTGTGGTCGAGGGGCCGAAGATGTTTCAGGAGGTTCCGCAGGACCGGCTGCTGCAGGTATACGCATCAGAGAGCTTTTATAATAGGAACAAAGAGTTGTTCGGCGCGGCCAGGCAGGTGACGGTGTTATCCGACCGCGTTTTCGAGACAGTGTCAGATACCAGGACTCCGCAGGGAGTCCTGTGTGTTGTGCGGCAGTTTCATTACGGGCTTGAGGCGCTGCTGGGAGGGACAGCAGGAGCGGGCGGAGCGGCGGGGAAGAGCCGGACAGATGGGAGGATCAGCGCTGCATCGGGCGGAATGGCTGTCAGAGGGCAGCAGGCAGGCCAAAGCGTTGTACGGCGACAGCCGCTCCTGCTTGCGCTGGAGAACCTGCAGGATCCCGGCAATCTCGGCACGATCATGCGGGCTGCCGAGGGCGCGGGCGTGACGGGGATTCTCCTCAGTTCGGGCTGTGTCGATCTCTACAACCCCAAGGTGATCCGCTCGACGATGGGCTCCGTCTATCGTATGCGTTTCTGCTATACAGATCATTTTAAGCGTGACCTGATGGCGCTGAAAGAGCGGGGCGTACGTCTCTATGCCGCCCGACTGCGGGGAGCCGTCGATTATGACACGCCGGATTACTGCCAGCCGTCATGCTTCCTGGTTGGCAATGAGAGCCATGGGCTGACGGAGGAGACGGCAGAGCTTGCGGATATGCACATCCGGATCCCGATGGCCGGGAAGGTGGAGTCCCTCAATGCGGCGGTCGCTTCGGCGCTGCTGGCCTATGAGACGTTCCGGCAGCGCCGGAATGAGGCAGCCAGGCCGTCGTAGCTGCCTGACAGTGGACGGCCGGAAACCGGTGGGACCATGAAAAGAATTCCTTGAGATAATATGCTTGACAAATCCACACAAGCATATTACAATATACCCGTAACAAAATTAACAAATATGTAATAATTGTTAATGAAAAAGTAGCAAGAAAGTTACGGTTTGGCTTTTGCCTGAGCTGTAATGCAAGAAAGTTACGAGGAGGAAATAAGGAATGAGGAAAAGGAAATGGTCGGCCGTCATATGCACGTTCGCGGTCACAGGAGCAGTCCTGCTGATGAGTACGTCAGCTATGGCAGAGGAAGCTGACACGATTTCGATCCCATATATGCAGGATGGCGCGTGGAGTGAGATCGCAATGACGAATGATGACACGGTCAGCACAGGAATCAACATCCGGAGCGCCGCGGATGCAGACAGCGAAGTGATCGGCTATATGTATTCGGGCGGTGCAGCCTGGGTCATCAATAAAGGAGAGGAGTGGACGGAGATTTATTCCGGCGGCCTGACAGGCTTCGTGAGGAATGAATATCTTGTTTACGGAGACGAGGTGAAGGGGCTTGCTGATTATTACGGCGTGGAGGGTGTATCTACGACATGGGATGATGTGAAGCTGTTCGGCTCTGAAGGGAATGCGGCTGATGTGGTCGGTTCGGTGGATTCGGGTTCATCCATGATCCTGCTGCAGGATGATGGCCACTGGAAGCAGGTCCAGAGCGGTGCGGACAGCCTTGCTTATGTCTCTGAGGATGACGTGACGCCGGTGCTGATGCTCGACACGGCAGTCGCGAAGGATGCGCTCTATGAGCCGCTTGCATCCGGCGGTTATGATGAATCATGGGACGAGCCGGTGTATGAGGATACTTATACGGATGATTCGGAGCCGGAGCAGACATACGAGGATACCTATACAGAGCCGGTATATGAGGAGACTTACTCAGAGCCGACGTATGAGGATACATACACGGAGCCGGTCTATACAGAGACGGAAGCATATGCGGAGCCGACCTACGCGGAGACTGAGGCGTATGTAGAGCCGACGTATACGGAGACTGAGGCAGCGGACAACAGCAGCTACGGCTATTATGACGCAGATACGGGCATTTATTACGATGCGGACGGTAATGCCATCGACAGCGGCTATGAAGCGCAGCAGACAGAAGCGTATGCCGAGACCGAGGCGACCTACTCGGAGACGGAGGCGGCTGCCGAGGCGGCATCCTCCGGCACGGACGATACCTCCCTGCTCGCGGCATTGATTTACTGTGAGGCTGGCAACCAGAGCTACGAGGGCATGGTTGCAGTCGGCGCTGTCGTTATGAACCGTGTCTATAGTTCATCCTTCCCCAATTCGATCAGCGAGGTGATCTATCAGAGCGGCCAGTTTACGCCTGCATCGAGCGGCTCGCTCGCAAGCGCATTGGCAAGCGGTGTCCCCAGCACCTGCTATGATGCTGCAGCCGCGGCAATCGGAGGTGAGAACCCGGTAGGAAGTGCCCTTTACTTCAACACCGGTTCCGGCAAAGGCACTAAGATTGGAGACCACCAGTTCTATTAAGACTTTATCTGCAGAGAGGGGCAGCGTGTATTCGCGGAGAATGCACGCTGTTTTTTCTTGCATAATTTACTACTTTAGAGTATACTACTTACGAGTAGTAAATAAGGAGACATTTTATGATTGGAAGAAAAGAGGAATTGGAACGTCTGGAACAAATGTACCAGAGCGGAAAATTTGAGTTTTTGATTATGTATGGCAGGCGGCGGATCGGAAAGACTACGATTCTGCAGGAATTTTCACAAGAACACAGGACGATTTTTTTCCCGGCGCAGGAGAAAAACGATGCTTTGAACCTGGAGGATTTCTCGGTAATTTCGCAGAAATATTTTGAACAGGAAGGTTTTGTCAGCTTTCAGAGCTGGGGGACAGCATTTGACTATATCGGGCGGAAAACAGGGGCGGATAGGCTTGTGCTGATCATTGATGAGTTCCCTTTTCTGGCTGGGCCGAATCCGACGATAAAGAGTATCCTGCAGCACAAGATTGACCATGAATGGAAGGACAAGAATATATTCCTTATCTTGTGCGGGTCAGGTGTCAGCTTTATGGTGAATGAGGTAATGGGGTATCAGAGCCCGCTGTACGGGAGAAGCACCGGCTCGATGGAGGTAAAACCGTTTGACTATTATGAGAGCAGGGCTTTTTTCCCGCAGTATGAGCCAGTTGACCAGCTGATTGCGTACGGGATTCTGGGAGGCGTTCCAAGGTATCTGAATGCGTTTGACGCAAAGAAAAGCATTTCGGAAAATATAAGGGATGAAATTCTCGCAAACGGCGCTTTTTTAAATGATGAACCGCCTGTGATGCTGCGGATGGAGCTTCGGGAACCTGTTGTCTATAATTCAATTTTGGAAGCAGTGTCGAACGGGTGTAATAAGGTTTCGGAGATTTCAGACCGGATTCATGAGGAAAAGGGGAAATGCAGCAAGTACATCCTGACTTTGCAGAGTATGCGGCTTCTGCAGAAAAGGATTCCCTGCGGCGGCCTGGGAAACAGTAAAAAGGGCATCTATGAGATTACGGACAATTTTTACAGATTCTGGTATCGGTATGTCTTTTCAAACAGGAGCTATTATGAGATGCTTGGCCTTGAAAATGC
>CAYRKA010000060.1:0-13100 GCA_964424785.1 uncultured Lachnospiraceae bacterium
TAAGGAGTCAGTCATGACGCTCCTCATCTTCGTACCGCTCGCAGAACCGTGCCGCGAATGCGGGCGGTTCATCGTGTGCGTTCAGGTGGGAGATGTCGCCGAAAGCGGTCATGCGGAATGAGGCGATGCCCTTTCTGCGCTCTTCGGTCACGAGTGTCGTGACGGATGACGGCGCTGCGCAGGTGCCCTGCCAGAGAACCATCGGCGAGATGGAGAGCAGATGGCTGATGAGCACGCATTCGAGACCGAAATGGCAGAAGAATGCGAGCGTGTCGTCATTCGTCTGCTCTGCGCGGTAGAGGTGGCCGTCGCGGACGTAGCCATGTCCGGCAAGCAGATGGTCGAAGTTTTCGGCTATCCAGTCATATTCTTCTTTCACATGAGCATTTTGCAGCTCATCGCAGTCCCACCAGCGGTCATACCGGTAGAAGCCCTCGCGCGGGGTCCAGTCCTGCGGCAGCCAGTCCCAGCAGATGCTCTCCATGCCGGGACGGTCCGGACGCCCGATCCGAGGCGCAAACTCGCGCAGCCACTCATACTGTGTGGCAGTCCGCCCGAGCTTTTGGAGCGTCAGGGAGGCTGTCGCTTTCGCGCGTCCGAGCGGCGATACATAGAATTCTTTTATATCGAGCTTCACCAGGCGCTGTGACAGGTATTCCGCCTCGCGCCAGCCCTTTTCGGTCAGCGAATCCGCTTCGTAGTCGGGATCGCCATGTCTGATTAGCAGCAGTTTCATATAAAATGTCTCCTCGTATAGATTCTTCGATAAGGAAATCTTGCCAATATCTTTCCCGTCATCGACCGGCTTTTCATTTCAGAAAGGTGTTCCTGGATGTCCGCCATATAATGAAGCTATGTCTGTATCCTACCACAAAGCCGCCCTGCTTTCAAGCGCTGCAATGGATATGTTGTAACTATTCAGCCAGGGGTTAGCGGAATACTTGCAAATACAGCCTGTCAGACGTATAATAAAGGATAAAACAACCGCTTACGATTCATACCTCTTTTATTTTCCGCATACATTGTAAAAACAGGCTTTCCGGGGGAACTTCCTTGAAAGATTACATAGAAGAGCGTGTGCTTCAGCTTGCGGATTATATTGTGGAGACTAATGCGACGGTGCGCCAGGCGGCCAGGAGATTCGGAGTCAGCAAGAGTACGGTGCACAAAGACTGCGCGGAGCGGCTGCTGGAGATTAACCCGTCGCTTGCGGCGCAGGTGCGCAAGGTGCTCGATGTGAACAAGCAGGAGCGGCATATCCGGGGAGGGATGGCGACGAAGGAGAAGTACGCGCACCGGAAGAACTTATAGAAAGAAGTATTCCAGGGGAACGTATCACGCAGCCTGCTGTGATGGGTTTCCTTTACGGGGATTCATGAGAATGAAAGCTGTACAAGAGAACATCTTCAGGAATATCCGAAGTCATGTAATAAGCAAGATGGACAGGCAGAATTCGGTGCCGTATCCGAAACGAAGACAGTTTATAGAGGATGGAAAGCTGAATATGCCGCATATACTATGAGGGGAAAGGGCTTGATGAGCAGGCTGCTTTGTGGTAGGATAGGTGGCAGTTCAGGCGGGGTCAGGGAACCTGTCGGAGATGTAGCGTACAGGCTGCCAACCTTTGATTTCCTGCCTGTGATTGTGCAGTTCTGGGAGAGCGACGAGGAGTTCCCGGCGAGCTTCCAGATCCTGTGGGATGAGAATGTGCTGGATTTCATGCACTATGAGACGACGTACTACACGGCGGGGCATCTGCTGGCGCGCCTGGAGGAGGTCATGATGGGAGAGGCCATGGGAGGATCAGGCTTATGACATTACAGCAGCTTCGTTATGTGACGGTGATCGCGGATTCCGGTTCGATGAATGAGGCGGCACGGGAACTGTTTGTCTCTCAGCCGGGCCTTTCGGGCGCGGTGAAGGAGCTCGAGGAGGAGACCGGTATCCAGATTTTCAGGCGGACGAACAAGGGCGTCTGCGTGACGCCGGAGGGCGAGGAGTTCCTCGGATATGCGAGGCAGCTTCTGGGCCAGTATCAGCTTATGGAGGACCGCTTCGTCAGCCGGACCCAGGTCCGCAAGAAATTCAGCGTCTCGATGCAGCACTATTCGTTTGCGGTCAAGGCGTTCGTGGAGCTGGTGCGGCAATACGGGATGGATGAGTATGAGTTTGCGGTCTATGAGACGAAGACGGCAGATGTCATTTCCGATGTCCGCAATTTCCGCAGCGAGCTGGGGATCCTCTACCAGAATGAATTTAACCGGCGCGCGCTCAATAAGCTGCTGCGCGACAACAATCTCGAATTCCACGAGCTGTTTACCTGCGGCGTCTATGTTTATCTGTGGCGGCATCATCCGCTTGCGGACTGCCCGGTGATCCGCATGGATGAGCTGCGGGAGTATCCGTGCCTGATGTTTGACCAGGGCAGCAATCCGTCGTTTTTCCTGTCGGAGGAGGTCATGAGCACATACGATTACAAGCGTGTGATCCGCACGAATGACAGGGCGTCGATGCTCAACCTGATGGTCGGGCTGAACGCGTATACGCTTTGCTCGGGGATCATCTGTGAGGAGTTGAACGGAAGCGATTACCGCGCGGTGCCGCTCGGGGAGCAGGAGCGTATGGTGATCGGGTATATCCAGCGCAGCGGCATGGTGCTCGGCCAGCTCGCGAACCGGTATCTCGAGGAGATCAGGAAATACGAGAGCTATACAGTGCGGGAGCCTGTTGCATCGCAGCCGGACGGAGGAAACGGTGCTGCACGATAACGCAGGATGCCTCGTTTGATTTACGCGAAGACTTGGGCGGATCATGGCGGGGAAATGCTGTATGATCACGCAGGACGCCGGTAAAGAAAAGACGGCTCAGGCGGATGAAAATAAGAGAGAATCCGGAGGGAGAATACAGATGATACTGACAGTAACGGCAAATGCCGCGATTGATAAGAGATATGTGGTTGAGGGTTTTGGTGTTGGAAATGTGAACCGCGTGAAGTCATGCGCGGCGAATGCCGGAGGAAAGGGGATCAATGTCGCCCGTGTAGCGGCAATTGCGGGGGAGAGGCTGATTGCGACGGGTTTTCTTGGAGGGCACGCAGGCAGGTTTATCTCGGAGCATGTCGAGGCGCGCGGGATTGTCAGTGATTTCGTCTGGTGCGAGGGCGAGAGCCGTACTTGTATTAATATCTGGGATGAGGGCAGCAGGCAGCAGACTGAGTTCCTCGAGCCCGGTTTTTCCGTGACACAGGAGGACTGTGACTGCCTTGTGGAAAAGTTTGAGCGGCTGCTTCCTGAGGTACGTGTCGCGACGATCTCCGGCAGCGCCCCCAAGGGAGCCGGGACAGGGCTGTACCGCAGAATGATCCGTGCAGCGAGGGCCGCCGGGAAGCCGGTCATTGTCGACACGAGCGGCTCCTTGCTGGAGGCGTGTCTGCTGGAGCGGCCGACCTTGATTAAGCCAAATCTTGATGAGATCCGGGCGCTGACAGGCCGCCCACTGAATACGAGGGAGGGACTGATCCGTGCCGCAGGCGACCTGCACGATGACGGAGTCGAGACTGTCGTGATTTCCCTAGGCGCGGAGGGCTCGCTTGTCTCGTGTGAGGAAGGGGTGTTTGACATCAAGGTTCCGAAGATTGACGCGGTCAATACGGTCGGCTGCGGCGATTCGATGATCGCGGGCTTTGCGGTCGGCATATCGAGAGGATTATCGGTCGTCGAGACGGTACGGCTCGCGAGCGCGATCTCCGCGGCGAATGCAATGCGTCTTGAGACAGGCTTTTTTGTGAAGGAGGACATGGAAGCGATCCTTCCGAAGATTGAGGTGAAACGCCTGCGCTGAGATGGAAATTACAGGAAAACAGGAAGACATATATAAGGCAGCAGGCAGAAAGGCCGTTTGCGAAAGGGGAATTCAGGAGGGTATTATGCTTGCAATTGAACGGAAAAATGAGATATTGGAGATTTTGCAGAAGGAACAGCGTGTGCTCGTCTCTGAGCTCGCGAAGCGCTATGATGTGACGGAGGAGACGATCCGGCGAGACCTTGAGAAGCTTGAGCGAGATGGATTGGTCAAAAAGACATATGGAGGAGCGGTATTGAACAAGAATACGAATGTGGACCTGCCGCTTCGGGTCCGCGAAAAGACGAACCGTGAGGAAAAGCAGAAGGTGGCGGAGCTGTCCGCGGAGCTGATCGAGGAGGGAGACAGCATCATGCTTGACGCTTCCTCGACGTCATTGATGATTGCCCAGCAGATCAAGAACAGGAAGAAGCTGACTGTGATCACGACCTCTGTCGAAGTCCTGATCGAGCTGGCGCAGAGCGAGGGCATCAAGGTGATCTCGACAGGCGGGGATCTCAAGGCTTCGTCGCTTTCGCTTGTCGGCAGGACGACCGAGAATTGCCTGGGCGGCTACAATGTCGACAAGGCTTTCGTCTCATGCAAGGGGATCGATATGTCCCGCGGCATTATGGAGTCAAATGAGCTTGAGGCCGGTGTCAAGCTGATGATGAAGCGGAGCGCGAAGCAGACGGCGCTTGTGATTGACAGCAGTAAGTTTGACCATATTTCTTTTGTTAAGGTTATGGATTTTGAGCATGGCGATATTGTGATCACAGACCGTATGCCCTCGGCGGAGTGGAATGAATTTTTTGAGAAGCGGGGCGTGCGCGTCATTACGGGAAAAGGGTCAAAGCCTGTTGTGTAATACAAAGAATCAATGCTTTACTAATGTCCGATTGTGTGTTATCATGGGAGAAAGAAAACAAAACGGACATGATTCAACAAAAAACAAAGAAACGGAGAGGTGTGCTATGGGAGAAGCTGTATACACATTGGCATTTGACTATGGGGCGTCGAGCGGACGCATGATTCTGGGCAAATACGAGAATGGGAAGATTGAGATCCAGGAGCTGCATCGCTTTTCAAATGATGCGGTCCGCATCGGGAAGAATATTTACTGGGATTTTTTCAGGCTGTACCACGAGCTGAAGCAGGGGCTCAGGAAAGCTGCCGCGACGAAGCTGCCGATCAGCTCGCTCGCGATCGATACATGGGGCGTCGACTACGGCCTGCTGGACAAGGATGGCAACCTGATCGGGAATCCGATCAATTACCGTGACGACCGCACGCAGGGGATGATCGAGCGGCTTGATGAACAGGTCGGCCATGAGAAGCTGTATGAGCATACAGGCATCCAGTTCATCTACTTCAACACAATCTATCAGTTGGTGGCGGATCAGGAGATGCGCCCTGAGATCTATGAGAAGGCGAAGCGGCTGCTGTTCGTGCCGGAGCTGTTCGGATATTTCCTGACGGGGATCCCATACAATGAGTATACCTTTGCGAGTACGAGCCAGCTGTTGAATGCACGTACACGCGACTGGGACTATGAGATCATGGATGCGGCAGGCATCAAGAAAGAGCTTTTCGGCGAGCTTGTGAAGCCTGGTACAGTGATCGGCAGCCTGATTCCCGAGGTAGAGGAGGAGACCGGACTGGCCGGAGCCAGGCTGATCGCGGTCGGCAGCCACGATACGGCATCCGCAGTTGCCGCGACGCCATTTGCGGAGGAGAATGCCGCATTCCTGAGCTGCGGCACATGGTCGCTGCTTGGCCTCGAGATGGATGAGCCGGTGCTGACGGAGGATTCCCTCAAGTATAACTATACCAATGAGGGAGGCGTAGAGGGCAAGATCCGCCTGCTCAAGAATATCAACGGCCTTTGGATCATGCAGAACTTACGCAGGAACTGGTGCGAGTTTGAGGGCGAGGTATCGTTCCCGGACATCATCGAGGCGAGCCGCAAGGCGAAGCGCCAGGACTTCATCATCAACCCGAACGATGCGCGCTTCACGGCACCCCTCAATATGATGAAGGAAGTCATTGGCTACTGCGAGGAGACAGGCCAGGGCACGCCGCAAGGCCTCGGCGAGATCGCGATGGCGATCTACAACGGACTGACGAACGAGTACAAGACCGTCGTCGAGAACCTTGAGAAAATCGCGGGCGTGACGATTCCGTGCATCAACATGGTAGGCGGCGGTATCCAGGACAAACTTCTGTGCGAGCTGACCGCAAAACGCACCGGCAAGAAGGTCATCACAGGCCCGATCGAAGGCTCGGTGCTCGGCAACATCGTGATGCAGCTCAAAGCGCTCGGCGTGATCGATTCCCTTGAGGAAGGCCGCCGCATTGTAAAGAATTCGTTCGAGCAGGACGTATACCTGCCGTGAGATTATAGATAGAAGGTAACTGTTTGCCACAGCCATCATCAGAGAAGTGCGCAGGGCCGCCCGAAAGAGACGATAGCGAGTCTTTCGGGCGGTTTTGCGCATTTCTCGCCCGTCTTTAGTGCCCGCCCCACAAAATGTTTTACTTTAGGAATTTTGTGTGGTAAGATAGGGAAACGGACGGAAGGATGTGAAGCGATGAGGAAACATCATGTGCTGTCGCCAGGCAATCTGCCGGCGGCGTTTTTTGGTTTCTTGTTCTGGATGAGCTTTTCCGTGGTGCTGGTCTTATGCCTGCGCCAGATTTATTATGCGGACATCCGGTTCCTGGATATCGCAGAGGATACCGGGCTTTCAGAACAGGAGATCCGGGACAACTATGATGTGCTGATCGATTACAATCTCATCTGGAAGGGCGTGGACGAGCTCGAGTTCCCTTCCTTCCCGATGTCGGAGCACGGCAGGATTCATTTTGAGGAGGTGAAGCGCATCTTCGTGGCGGTCCAGTGTATCTGCGCCGTCTCGGGTATCACGTTCCTGATTCTGGCGTGGAGACGCATCAGGAAGCGGGAGTACGGCTTCCTGAAGCTCCTTTCGGTTTTCACACTCGTGATACCGGCTATTTTCGGCGCACTTGCGGTGGCGGACTGGGACACATTTTTTGTGCGGTTCCATGAGCTTTTCTTTTCGAATGATTACTGGATTTTTGATCCGGTCACAGATCCGGTGATCAATATCCTGCCGGATCAGTTTTTTGCGCACTGTGCAGGCGCGATCCTGCTGTGCCTCGTGGCAGGCTGTATCGTGGCAGGAGGGCTGTACCGCATTGCAGCGCGATATGCACGCAGGCAGGACCGTGCTGAGAGGACTGTACCACCGTACACACAGACAGGTTTTTGATTCCATATCAGGGAATAATAAATATAGCTCCGGCCCGCTGCGGTCGGCTCAAATGGAGGTTCATTATGGATATCAGCAAGGTTTCGCAGTATGAATTGCAAAAGCATGAGTGGATTGAGGACATCCGCTCAGACGGCTATCTGCTGCGCCACAAGAAGAGCGGCGCACGTGTCCTCGTCCTTGAAAATGATGATGAGAATAAGGTGTTTGACATCGGTTTCCGGACACTGCCGCATGACAGCACCGGCGTCGCACACATCATTGAGCACACGGTGCTGTGCGGCAGCCGGCATTTCCCGGCCAAGGATCCGTTTATCGAGCTCGCGAAGGGCTCCCTGAATACCTTCCTGAACGCGATGACGTTCCCGGACAAGACAATCTACCCCGTCGCAAGCTGCAATGAGAAGGATTTCTGCAACCTGATGCACGTGTATCTGGATGCCGTTTTCTATCCGAATATCTATCTGCGCGAGGAGATTTTCCGCCAAGAGGGCTGGCATTACGAGCTCAGTGACCCGGCGGAGGAGATCATCTACAATGGAGTTGTTTATAATGAGATGAAGGGCGCGTATTCGTCGCCGGAGGAGGTGCTCGACCGCGAGGTTGTGAACAGCCTGTTCCCGGATACGGCGTATGGGGTCGATTCCGGCGGAGACCCGGACTGCATCCCGGATCTCCGATACGAGGATTATCTGGATTTCCACAGGAAGTATTATCATCCGTCGAACAGTTATATCTATCTGTATGGAAATATGGACAGCGAGGAGCGGCTCGCGTGGCTGGACCGGGAGTATCTGGGCAGCTTTGAGGAGCAGCCGGTTGATTCCGAGGTCACACTGCAGGCGCCGTTTGACGGGATGCGGGAGGTATACCGCAGATATCCGGTCTCTGAGACGGACAGCCTGGAAGACAGCACGTACCTTGCGTGGAACGCGGTAATCGGGACGAGCAGTGACGTGAAGCTTGCGAATGCGTTCGCCGTGCTCGAATATGCGCTGCTGACAGCCCCGGGGGCGGCGCTCAAGCAGGCATTGCTCGACGCGGGGATCGGCAATGACATCATGAGCTCGTATGAGAGCAGCATCCACCAGCCGTATTTCAGCATTATTGCGAAGAATGCGAACAGCTCCGACAAGGAGCGTTTCGTGCAGGTGATCCGCGATACGCTGGGAAGGCTTGCGGAGCACGGCATCGACCAGAAGGCATTGCTGGCGGGCGTCAACTCGATGGAATTTAAATTCCGCGAGGCGGATTACGGTTCGTTCCCGAAGGGCCTGATTTACTGCATCGATGTCTTCGACAGCTGGCTTTATGACGATGACGCGCCGTTTGACTATCTGAAGCAGCTCGATATCTACCGTGAGCTGAGGGAGAAGGTCGGCAGCGGTTATTTTGAAGGGCTGATCCGCACATATCTGCTGGATAATCCACATTCCTCGCTCGTTGTCGTCGAGCCGGAGCGGGGGCTGGCCGCAAAGAAGGACGCGGCTGTGTGCAAGAAGCTGCACGCGTACAAGGAATCCCTGACGGACGGTCAGATTCGGGAGCTGATCGGTTACACGGAGCACCTGCACGCGTATCAGGAGACTCCGTCGACGCCGGAGGAGCTTGAGAAGATCCCTCTGCTTGCGCGCGAGGATATTGGGAAAGAGGCGGCTCCGCTGGTGAATGAGGAGTATGACTGGGACGGCGTGAAGGTGGTGCACCATGATGTTTTCACGAATGGCATCGCGTACCTTGACCTGCTCTTTGACCTGAGCCATGTCCGCGCGGATGAGCTTGTCTACCTCGGCGTGCTGAAATCAGTGCTCGGGATGGTTGACACGGAGCACTATTCATACCGCGAGCTGAGCAATGAAATCAACGCAAATACCGGGGGCATCAGCGCGGGTACGAGCGTTTACCCGGTGCTGGGTTCGCCGGAAGAGATCCGCTCTTTCCTGGGGATCCGGGTGCGCGTCCTGTATGGCCGTCTCCCGTTTGCGCTGGATATGGCAAGGGAGATTGCCCTGACGTCAAAATTTGACGATGACAAGCGGCTGTATGAGATCCTCGCTGAGCTCAAATCGCGCCTGGAGATGCGCCTGCAGTCCAATGGCCATCAGGCGGCGGCAGGCCGTATGCTGTCGTACCTGTCGCAGGTCAATGCCTTCCAGGAGGAGGTGGGCGGCATTGCGCTCTACCGTCTCGTCGAGGAGCTGGAGGGCCATTTCGAGGAGAAGAAGGAAGCGCTGAAGCAGGAGCTTACAAGCCTTGCGGAGCGGATCTTCCGCAGAGGCGGGCTGTTCGTCAGCATGACATCCGGACAGGATGGCCTGGAGGCCGCGAGGCAGCCGCTGCTTTCGTTCGCGGCCGCGCTCCCGGAGGGAGCGGGTGAAGCCTGCTCCGGCACACTGCCTCTCGTGAAAAAGAACGAGGGCCTCATGACACAGTCACAGGTACAGTATGTCGCGCGCGGCGGGAACTTTGCGGACAAAGGCTTCGCATATACCGGGGCGCTGCGCATCCTGAAGGTGCTGATGGGCTACGATTACCTGTGGACGAATATCCGTGTCAAGGGAGGCGCGTACGGCTGCATGAGCTCGTTTAGCCGGACAGGCGATTCGTATTTCGTATCGTACCGCGATCCGAACCTGTCGGCGACGAATGAAGTGTACGAAGGAGTTCCGCAGTACCTCGGGCAGTTCTCCGCCGATGAGCGTGAGATGACAAAGTATATTATCGGCACGGTCAGCGACCTTGACACTCCGCTGACCCCGGCGATGAAGGGCAGCCGTTCCCTGTCGGCCTACCTCAGTGGGCTTACGTTCGAGGAGCTCCAGCAGGAGCGCGATGAGGTGCTTTCGGCTACGCCGGAGCAGATCCGCGCCCTTGCGCCGCTCGTGCGTGCCGTGCTGGCTGACGACGCGCTGTGCGTGATCGGCAATGAGGAAAAAATCAGGAAGGAACGCGCCCTCTTTGGCAGCATACGGATGCTCGCCGGGAGCGGGGCGGCAGATGAGGGGCAGGATGGAGAACGCTGAATTCAGATCGGGCTTTGCGACGCTGATCGGCCGCCCGAACGTCGGGAAATCGACGCTGATGAACCATCTGATCGGGCAAAAGATCGCGATCACGTCGAACAAGCCGCAGACGACGCGCAACAGGATACAGACGGTGTACACGTGTAAGGAAGGGCAGATTGTCTTCCTCGATACTCCGGGGATCCACAAGGCAAAAAACAAGCTTGGCGAGTACATGGTAAATGTGGCCGAGAAGACGTTGAAGGAAGTCGACGTCGTGCTCTGGCTCGTTGAGCCGACCGACTTTATCGGGGCAGGAGAGCGCCATATCGCTGCGCAGCTCCAGAAGGCGAACGTGCCGGTGATCCTGGTCATGAACAAGATCGATACAGTCGATAAGAGCAAAATCGGCGGGTTTCTCGACGGCTACCGGGGGCTGCTCGATTTTGCCGATATGATACCGGTCTGTGCGCTGCGAGGCGTCAATATGGACCGTGTGATCCGGGCTGTGCTGAAGTATCTGCCGTACGGACCGAAGTATTACGACGACGATACGGTGACGGACCAGCCGCAGCGCCAGATTGCGGCGGAACTGATCCGGGAGAAGGCGCTCCGCTGCCTCGAGGAGGAGATCCCGCACGGGATTGCCGTCTCAATCGAGCGCATGGCGGAGCGACCGTCCGGGGACATCATGGATATTGAGGCGACGATCATCTGCGAGAAGGATTCTCACAAGGGCATTGTGATCGGCAAGGGCGGGACAATGCTGCGCAAAATCGGCTCGCAGGCGCGGCGTGAGATAGAGCGTATGCTGGAGATGCAGGTGAATCTGCAGCTCTGGGTCAAGGTCAAAAAGGACTGGCGCGACAGCGATTATATGATCAAAAACTTCGGATATGATAAAAAAGAACTGTAGCAGGAGTATTATAATAGGAAAGAACAGCTATTATGAGTGAACCACTGAAAGTGACCGGCATGGTGCTGTCCGCGGCGCCATCCGGCGAGTATGATAAGCGGACAGTGCTGCTGACGCAGGAGCGGGGGAAAATCACTGCGTTCGCGCGTGGGGCGAGGCGGCCGCACAGCGTGCTGCTCGCTGCTGCGAATCCCTTTGCTTTCGGCGTTTTCACAGTCTATGAGGGGCGCAGTGCCTACACGCTCGTCCAGGCGGACATCTCGGATTATTTCAGGGAGGTGCGCGAGGATTTCTATGGGGCGTGTTACGGCTGCTACTTCATGGAAATGGCGGAATACTACACCAGGGAGAACCTCGACGGCACACAGATGCTGAATCTGCTGTATGTCACGCTGCACGCGCTCTCCAACGAGAAGCTGCCGGATGAGCTGGTTCGCTGCATCTTTGAGATGAAGGCGATGGTCCTGGAGGGAATCTATCCGTATGAGGCGGCGGAGGATGAGTCGCTGCTGCCGTCGACGCGGTATGCGCTTTCGTATGTGATTCATGCGCCGATCGGAAAGCTCTATACCTTTCAGCTTGTGCCGGAAGTGTTCGCGCAGTTCCGCCGCGTACAGGACCGTTACAACCGTACGCTGCTCGACCGGAG
This sequence comes from uncultured Lachnospiraceae bacterium, assembly GCA_964424785.1. Classification (GTDB taxonomy): domain Bacteria; phylum Bacillota; class Clostridia; order Lachnospirales; family Lachnospiraceae; genus Choladousia. Next base: position 11,701 of record CAYRKA010000060.1, read on the forward strand.
CTTCAAATCCCTTGAAATCCTGAAAGAAATGGTTGAAACGCAAGGGGTTTATATGTATAATGAATAAGATTGCGAGGAGGGGCGCGAAGCGGCATATTTAAAATGCGTCCCGACGACATGGCAGGTGCAGCGAAGCTGCGCGTGCCGATACATATCTATAGGAGGGACTGCGGTGACAAGGACGAAATATGCGGTGGCAGCGGCGCTTGCGGCGTGTGCTCTGCTGCCTGGCGGCTGTGGGATGCTGGATCAGAAGTCGTGGGAGCCGCAGGAGTCGGACGCGATCCTGGTCGGGGAGGACGGGACGATCACAGAGTATGTACATGAGAAGCTCGACGAGGCGTATTACGATGCTGCTGAGCTGCAGAATATGATTACGTCCGAGGTGAACGAATACAACAGCGCGCACACAGCGGAATCCGTGACGGTGAAGGAGTTCGGGACGGAAGGGCAGGAGGTCAGTCTCGAGCTGGTGTATGCGTCGGCAGAGGATTTCGCGGCATTCAACAATGTGGAGTTCTACTATGGTTCGCTGATCAATGCGCAGCTTTCCGGATATCTCTTTGATGTGGATTACAAGAAAGTGATAAATGGTGTCGTGCAGGGCTCCGCTTTCTCCGGCAGCGAGGTCATCAAGGAGATGGACAAGGAGGTCATGGTCGTCGAGGCGCCGCTCGAGGTGAAGGTGCCGGGGAATGTGCTCTACACGAGCGCGAACGCGGATGTGCTCGCATCGGATGTGGTAGACGCGAACGGTGAGGCGGACCAGAAGGAAGAGGAGCTCGTGCTCCCGTCGAACGCTGTCTACAGGGGAGAGGAGAAATCCTTCGAGGAAAAGGCTGCGGCGAACCGTGTCTATATTATTTTTGAGAAGAGCTATTAACAGGAGGAGAAGACAATGGAAAAGACAATGGACAAGATTGTTGCGCTCGCGAAGGGCAGAGGCTTTGTGTATCCGGGCTCCGAGATCTATGGCGGGCTCGCGAACACATGGGATTACGGCAATCTTGGCGTCGAGCTGAAGAATAATGTCAAGAAAGCCTGGTGGCAGAAATTCATCACGGAGAATCCGTACAACGTCGGTGTTGACTGCGCGATCCTGATGAATCCGCAGACGTGGGTGGCGTCCGGCCATCTCGGCGGTTTCTCGGATCCGCTGATGGACTGCAAAGAGTGCCACGAGCGTTTCCGCGCCGACAAGGTGATCGAGGATTACTGTGCGGAGAAGGGCATAGCGCTCCCGAAGCCGATCGACGCGTTCTCGCAGGAGGAGATGAGGGCCTTCATTGAGGACCACAACGTGCCGTGCCCGTCCTGCGGCAGGCACAATTTCACCGACATCCGCCAGTTCAACCTGATGTTCAAGACATTCCAGGGTGTGACAGAGGATGCGAAGAATA
>CAYRKA010000061.1:0-9280 GCA_964424785.1 uncultured Lachnospiraceae bacterium
CTGCCGACAACACCAGAGCCAAGAGCTTAAAGGTCTATATGGAAACCTATAAACCAGACTATGCGATCAAGCTCTCTGCAAAGAACTTCGGCTTTGAGGACAGGAAAAAGACCGTTCCTCTCTACGCCGCATTCTGTATCTGATTGTATGAATCCTCAAAGGTGAAAAGGCAGGGACAAAGGCTGACCTTTGTTGTAGCAGGATGCGGAATATGATTTGCCGGAAACAGTAAGGGAAAGGAGACAGGCCGATGGCGGTAAAATGGACGGAGGAGCAGCAGCGTGTCATCGATACGCGTGGATGCAATATTCTTGTGTCGGCAGCGGCGGGCTCGGGCAAGACGGCAGTGCTGGTTGAGCGCATTCTGAAGATGATTACGGACGAGGACCGGCCGGTGGATATCGACCGGCTGCTCGTCGTGACGTTTACGAACGCGGCAGCGGCGGAGATGCGGGAGCGTGTGCGCGCGGCACTCGAGCAGCGCGCGGAGCAGGAGCCGGACAACGTGCATCTGCAGCGCCAGCTTGTGCTGGTACACAACGCGAGGATCACGACGATCCACAGCTTCTGCCTGAATGTGCTGCGCAGCCATTTCCAGACGGCGGGGATCGACCCGTCCTTCCGCGTTGCGGACGAGGGTGAGATATTGCTGCTCGAGCAGGAGGCGGCGCAGGAGGCGGTCGACGCGGCCTACGAGGAGATGGACGAGGAGTTCGGGCAGTTTGTGGAACAGATTGCGCCGGGCAAGAGCGACCGTGTGATCGAGGAGCTTGTGCTGCAGCTTTACCATTTTGCGCTGGGGCAGCCGTGGCCGGAGGAGTGGCTGGAGGAGTGCAGACGGATGTATGCGGACACGGGTGCACCGTGGAGCAGATACATCGCCGGAGAGACGGCGCGGCTCCTTGCCGACATCCGCGCGCAGCTTGAGACGGCGCTCCGGATTGCGAGGGAGCCGGATGGCCCTTATCCGTATGAGAAAGCCCTTCTGAGCGACCTGGAGCAGGTGGACAGCCTGTGCGGCTGCCGCGATTATGGGAGCTTTGCAGAGGCGTTCCGCAATATGCTGCCCGCCGCCCGCCTTGGCAGCAAACGGGATGAGCGGATCTCCGCGCAGAAAAAGCAGCAGGTGCAGGCGATGCGCGGTGAGGCAAAGGATGCGCTGAAGGCACTTTGCAAAAAATACTATTTTGACAGTCCTAAAGCCGTGCAGGAGGAGCTGGAGCGAAGCGCGCTCCCGGTGCGCTGCCTCACGGCTTTGACGGAGCGCTTCATGAAGCTGCTTGCGCAGAAGAAGGCAGAGCGCAATCTGCTGGATTTCGGCGACCTGGAGCACGGTGCACTTTCAGTGCTGGTCAGCCGTACGCTGGAGCCGACTGCGGCCGCGCTGGAGTATGCGGAGTTGTTCGAGGAGGTCATGACTGACGAGTACCAGGACAGCAATCTCGTGCAGGAGCTGATCCTGGACAGCGTGTCCGGGAGAGGGAAGGGCGAGCCGAACCGTTTCATGGTCGGGGATGTGAAGCAGAGCATCTACCGTTTCCGCCTCGCGCGCCCTGAGCTGTTCATGGAGAAATACAGGACGTACCAGGAGGATAAACGGGCCTGCCGCATCGACCTGCGCAGGAATTTCCGCAGCCGTCCGCAGGTGCTGGACGGCGTAAATTTTGTGTTCCGGCAGATTATGACAGAAAATCCGGGCGGGATCGTGTATGATAAGGATGCAGCGCTGTATCCGGGCGCGGTATTTGCGCCGCTGCCGGAGGATGGGACAACTGGCGGGGAAGCTGACGAAAACGCGGAAAACGGGACAGGCGGCAGCAAAACTGCTGAAAAAGCGTTATGGCAGACGGAGCTATGGCTTCTCGAGGCGGACAGCCGCATCAAAATGGCAGCGCCCCCTCAGGGCCGTTCGGAGACAGGCCAGGCGCAGCAGTTTGAGCCGCATGGCGATGGATGCTCCCGGATAGAAGCAGAAGCCCGCATTGTCGGCAGCAGGATCCGGGAGCTGGTAGGCCATATGCCGGTGTGGGATCAGCAGGAGAATTGCTACAGACCAGCGCGGTACCGGGATATCGTGATCCTGCTGCGCACGGTGAGCGGCTGGGCGGAGACATTCCAGGAGGTGCTCGGCGACATGGATATCCCGTGCTTTACCGGCTCACAGAAGGGCTATTTCTCCGCGGTGGAGGTGCGCACCGTGCTCTCGTACCTGCGGATTCTCGACAACCCTGTCCAGGATATGCCGCTGGCGGCGGTCATGCGCAGCCCGATCGGCGGCTTCACGGATGAGGAGCTCGCGAGGATCAGGGCGGGGAACGCTGGAGAGCATTTTGTATCTTACTATGATTCCTGCCAGGCATACAGGCAGGAGGGAGAGGACCAGGAGCTGCGGGGGCATCTGGAACGGTTCTTCACGGTGTTCGAGGGGCTGCGTGCGAAGTGCGGCCATACGCCTGTGCACCTGCTGCTGTGGGAGATCCTCGACGTGACGGGGTATGGCGAATACGCGGCTGCGCTCCCGGCCGGGAGGCAGCGCACGGCCAATCTGGATATGCTCGTTGAGAAAGCGATCGCTTACGAGGCGACGAGCTACCGCGGCCTGTATCATTTCGTGCGTTATATCGAGAACCTGAAAAAATACGAGGTCGACTACGGCGAGGCCAATATCGGCTCGGAGGCCGACGATACGGTGCGCATTATGAGCATCCATAAGAGCAAAGGGCTGGAGTTCCCGGTTGTGTTTGTCAGCGGCCTCGGCAAGCAGTTCAATGAGTCGGATGTCAGGGGACGTGTCGTCCTGCACCCGGAGTTCGGGATTGGCTGCGATTATATTGACACAGAGAAGCGGACGCGCCGCGCGACCATTGCGAAGCGCGCGATCCAGCAGCAGACAGCCATGGAAAACCTGGGTGAAGAGCTGCGCGTCCTCTATGTCGCAATGACACGTGCGAAGGAGAAGCTGATCCTGACGGGAGGCACGGCGGATTTGCAGAATAAGCTGGAAAAATGGAGCGGGGCGGCCCGGCAGGCCGGGGAGACGCTGGCGTATTCGTGGCTCTCATCGGCGTCGACGTATCTCGACTGGGTGGTCCCGGCGCTGCTGCGCCATCCGGCGGGGGCGCAGGTGCTTGCGGAGCGGGGCCTCGAACCGGTTCCTGAATTGCACACCGGCTGCATATCCGCGGGAGAAGGTGCTTCTGATGACTGCATGAACGCTCCGGCGCAAAATGGCCTGCCGGAGCTCACAATCCGCCTCGCTGACCAGCTCACAGACGATTTCTCAGAGCGTGTCCGGGATGACTCGGACGGGCAGCGCCTTGAGGCATTGCTGAACCTGGACGTATCGGTTTGCCGCGACGAGGCGGCGCATGACTATTTCAGCCGTGCGTTTGCGGCAGTTTACCCGTACGAGGCTGACCGTGCGATCCCGGGCAAGCTTTCTGTCTCGGAGCTCAAGAAGCTCTCACAGCTTCCAGATGATGGGGATGAGATGCAGGAGCTGTACCGCGAGGAGACGGTCGTGCCGCTGCTCCCGGCGTTCCGCAGGTCGCAGGAGCCGATTGTGGGGGCTGCCAGGGGTACGGTCTACCATACTTTTATGGAAAATTTAGATTTTTCTAAGAAAAATGAGCTCGAATTGCAGTTGGAAGAACTGGTTTCCTGTGGTAAAATGACCCGGGAAGAGGCCGGCGTGCTTGACCTGGACGACATCAGGATTTTCCTTGCGTCGGAGGCCGGGCAGCATATGGAGCGGGCTGCGCTTGCAGGCAGGCTGTACCGCGAGCAGCCGTTTGTCCTCGGGGTCCATGCGGACGAGATACGTGCGGACTGGAGCCATGGTCAGATGGTTCTCGTGCAGGGGATTATCGACGCGTATCTCGTGGAGGAAGACGGCAGCATTATGCTGCTCGATTACAAGACGGATCGTGTGGCGGCACTTCAGATGCTTGTCGACAAGTACCGGGCACAGCTTGATTACTATGCGATGGCGCTGGAGAGGCTGACCGGGCGGAGCGTTTCGCGGCGTGTGATCTATTCGTTCCATCTGGGCGATGCCGTGAACTTCTAGGCGGGGACGGATACAGATAGAAAGTGCATGCTTGAAGAGAATCATAAATCCGCACTCTTCCAGGGAACAGGGCGCGGATTAGAGTAAAATAAAAACGAGGCTGCAAAGGATTATGAAAAAATGGATCAATAACCAGGCGGTGCGCTATGTATTTTTCGGCGGCTGCACGACACTTGTCAATCTTGTCATGTATTACCTGCTGCGCACGGTGCTCGGGATCGATATCGTCACAGCGAATACAGCTGCGATCCTGACGGCGATCGCGTTCGCCTACGTGGTCAACAAGCTGTTTGTGTTTGAACACAGGGTCACGTCGGCCAAAGCGCTCTTGAAGGAGGCCGGGAGCTTCATCGGGATGCGGCTTGGCACGATGCTGGTCGAGATCCTGGGCGTTTTATTGCTCTCGTGCATCTGGGGTGTCAATGACATGGCGGCGAAGCTTGTGCTGCAGGTTGTCATTCTGGTGCTCAATTACCTGATCAGCAGGTTTGTCGTCTTCAAGGATGAGGAGACGGCAGACCGGGGCCAGGAGGAGAGACGGCTGGAGAAGTGGACAGCCCGCCGGTATTTCCTTGCAGCGTTCGGCCTGACTGTGCTGGTCGTCGGGATCGGTTTTGCAGTGATGGGCGTCTGGCCGTTCGGAGACAAGACGGTGCTGATCATTGATTCGCTGCACCAGTACCTGCCGTTCTACACAGATTTCCATGAGAAGCTGGTGAACAGTGAATCGTTCCTGTACTCCTTCTCGGGCGGCCTCGGCTACAATTTCTGGTCTACATACGCCTACTACCTGGCGAGTCCGCTGAACCTGCTGATGGCTTTCATCCCGACGAAGAATGTCTGTGATTTCATGGATCTGATGATCCTGCTGAAGATCGGCCTGTGCGCGGGCTGTTTTTCGTGGTATCTGCATGTGCGTGACCGCAGCCGCAGATATCTGCCGGTCGTCTTCGGCATGATGTTCGGCCTGAGCAATTTTGTGATCGGTTATTATTTCAACCTGATGTGGCTTGACAGCATCGCGATGCTGCCTCTGGTCATGCTCGGGATCGAGCGCATCACGGATGGAAAGAGCGGGAGGCTCTTTGGGCTGTCGCTTTTCTATGGATTGTGGTGCAACTATTATATTGGTTTCATGCTGTGCATTTTTTCATGTCTGTATTTTCTGGCGCGCTGGATTTCACACAGGCGGATCGAGGTGAAGGCCGTCGCGAAGAGCTGCGTGACGTTCGCATGGTATGCGCTGCTCGCCGGGGGCATGGCCGCGCTCGTGCTGCTGCCTGCGTTCATGGGCCTCTCCACCTCAGAATCGATGCAGAGCAACAGTTTTCCGACCGTAGTCAAATATTATGAGAGCCTGGGCGCGCTGCTCGAAAACCACATGGCGTTCCTGGAGCCGGTCAATATCTCGAACTCACAGGTCGGCCTCAACGTCTACTGCGGCATGGCGGCGGTGCTGCTCGCGGTTCTCTATCTGTTTGACAGCAGGATCCGGCTGCGCGAACGGCTGGCGCACTATGGGCTGTGCGCGCTTTTGTTGTTCAGCTTTTCCTGCAATATCCTGAATTATATCTGGCATGGCTTCCACGTCCAGAACGGGCTTCCGAACCGCTTTGCGTTTCTTTATGTTGCAATCCTGCTTGTGATGGCGTATGATGCATCAGGGCATATCAGGAGCTTTGCGCTGCCGGAGCTGATCTTTTCGGCGGCCGCACCTGTGGCCTTCCTGCTGATCAGGTGGAAGCAGCCGGAGCAGGAGATTGAGGAATATCTGTTCTTCATCTCAATCGGGCTGCTGGTGCTTTATTTCGGGCTGCTGCTGTTTGGCCGTTACTGGGCGGGCAGGAGGCATCGGATACCGACAGTGCTGCTGTCTGCCGTTATGCTCATTGAGATTTCCGCGAACGCGATCTACGGGATCAGCTGTAACGGGAGCGTGACGCGCAGCATCTATCTGGCGGACCAGTCCTCATACAGGACGATGATGGACGCCCAGGGGGATGACAGCTTCTTTCGGAGCGAAGTCGACCGGCAGCGTATGCGGAATGTGACGATGTTCGCGGGAGGCAATGCGCTCGTGATGTTCAATTCCACGATGCAGGAGTCTGTCATCACGCTCTGCGACCGGCTTGGGATCGAGGCACGCACGAACAAAAACGGCTACCTCGGCGTGACGAAGCTGATGAATGATGTGTTCGGCATCCGCTACCTGGCATCCCCGTCGAAGCTGGCAGATACGATGTACCAGTTCCGGAAGGTTGATGAGGACGGAGAACTTACCTTATATAAAAATGACAATGCACTCTCGGTCGGTTTCATGGTCGACGAGGCAATCCTCAACTGGGATATTGAGGCGGGAGAGCCGCTGCAGGTGCAGAACAGCTTTGTCGAGCTTGCGACCGGGCTGGAGCCGATCTATGTACTTGACCGCTACATTGATATGGAGGATGGTGAGAACTACGGGATCAAAATTCCGGAGGACAAGCAGGTATACCTGTGCGTTGACACACGGGTGAAGGAAATTGCCCTGAATACGCCGGAATATACAAAGACGTTCACAGACTATACGGATCACCTGTATGTGGTCAACAGCACGGATGCAAGCGATATGGCGGATTTCACGGTGACACTCAAGGACGGACAGTCGACCGTGCAGGCCGAGGTGTACACGTGCGCGAACGACGCGTACCAGCAGGTGATCGACAAGCTTGCCGGGAGCCAGCTGGAGGAGGTTGAGGTCGATGGCAACCGCCTGAGCGGCACGGTCGATGCGAAGGAGGATGGGGTGCTCCTGTTGACTGTGCCATACGACGAAGGCTGGGAGATCCTGGTGGACGGGGAGCAAACGGAGCAGCTGTGTGTCGGGGAGGCGCTGACAGGCGTCCGTCTGGCAGCGGGTGGGCACACTATTTCAATGAAATACACGCCGCCTGGCCTGACGGCCGGCAGTATCATAAGCCTGCTTTGCGCGGCGCTGTTCGTGGCCTCCGGCATACTTGAGAAACGCCATCCGCAATGGATAGGGGGAAAGGGAGGAAGTTCGGAAATGAATTTTGAGTTTTCAGATAAAGCAGAGGAGCTGAAGGCCGGTATCTTTGCCGTGCTCGATGAGAAGAAGACAGAGCTGCTGGCACAGGGCAGGCCGGTGTACAACCTGTCGATCGGCACGCCGGATTTCAGGCCGGCACAGCATATCATCGATGCGGTGTCGGAGGCGGCGAAGAATCCGGAGAATTACAGGTATGCGGTCACAGAGCTGCCGGAGCTGATTGAGGCGGTGAGGGGTTTCTACAGGAGACGGTTTGGCGTGGAGCTCGCTGCAGACGAGGTTATGGAGATGTACGGCTCCCAGGAGGGGATGGCGCATATCGCATGGGCTCTGTGCAATCCCGGAGATGTCGTGCTCGTGCCCAATCCGGGCTACCAGATCTTCAGCGTCGGGCCAAAGCTCTGCGATGCCGAGGTGTGCGAGTATCCGTTGTATGCGGAGAACGGCTTCCTGCCGGATCTGGGCGCAATCCCGGAAGAGACGGCGCGCGCGGCAAAATTCATGGTGGTGAGCTATCCTGCCAACCCGGTCTGCAAGGTGGCGCCGGATTCCTTCTACATGGATCTGATTGCGTTTGCAAAGAAGTACAATATTATCATCTTGCATGACAACGCATATTCTGATATTATCTACGGCGGCAGGAAGGGTGGTTCATTCCTGGGCTTCCCGGGTGCAAAGGAGGTCGGGATTGAATTTTACTCTCTGTCGAAGTCGTTCAATTATACAGGTGCCCGCGTCTCGTTCGCGGTCGGCAATGCGGAGATCATCCGCAAATTCCGTGCGCTGCGCACGCAATTCGATTACGGGACCTTCCTCCCGGCACAGTATGGCGCGATCGCAGCGCTGACAGGGCCGTTCGATTCTGTGATGGAGCAGTGCGCATTGTATGAGGAGCGCAATAAGGTGCTGTGCGGCGGCCTGAGGGAGATCGGCTGGGATGTGCCGGACAGTGAGGGGACGATGTTTGTCTGGGCGCCGCTTCCGAAGGGATACACCAATTCTGCGAGGTTCTGTGTTGAGCTCACAGAGAAGTCGGGCGTGATCTGTGTCCCCGGCAGCAGCTTCGGTTCGCTCGGCGAAGGTTATGTCCGAATGGCGCTTGTGCTTCCGCCCAGGAAGCTGCGCGAGGCGGTTGAGAGCATCCGGGAGAGCGGAATCATCCGGCAGTAACCGCAATTGTCTGCTATTGATTAAGAAATCCGCCAGGATAGCGGGCTCGGATGGAAACAAGTGATTGACAGTTAAGGAGAGCATTTATGCAAAATTTTGAAGAACTGCTGCGTCAGGCTGTTTCTCCTGATGCGCTATCCCTGCAGGAGCCCATGAGCAGGCACACGACCTTCCGGATCGGGGGTCCGGCGGATTATCTTGCTGCGCCGTCTGCGGAGCAGGAGATTGCCGCCGTCGTCCGCCTTTGTCGCGAGCTGGCATATCCGTTCTATGTGATCGGGAACGGGAGTAACCTGCTCGTCTCGGATGCAGGTTATCGCGGCCTGATCCTGCAGCTTTATCGGAATTTCAGTGAGATCAAAGTAGACGGGGAGGAGATCAGGGCGCAGTCCGGCGCGATGCTCTCTGTGATCGCAAAGCGTGCGCTGGCGTCCGGGCTGGCCGGCTTCGAGTTTGCGTCCGGGATACCGGGCACGGTCGGTGGGGCAGCAGTCATGAATGCAGGGGCGTACGGTGGCGAGATGAAGGACGTGCTGGTTTCCGTGACGGTGCTGACGCGGGAAAATGAGGTGCGGACGATTCCGGCGCAGGAGCTGCACCTCGGGTACCGTTACAGCGCGATCCCGGAAAATGGCTGGATTGTGCTTGGCGCGGCGCTCCGGCTGCGGAAAGGCGATCCTGGCACGATCCGTGCGCGCATGGAGGAGTTGAAGGAGAAGCGTGTTTCCAGACAACCGCTCGATCTGCCGAGCGCGGGCAGTACGTTCAAGCGCCCCGAGGGCTATTTTGCAGGGAAACTGATCATGGATGCCGGGCTGCGCGGCTTTGCCGTCGGCGGCGCCCAGGTGTCTGAGAAGCATTGTGGCTTTGTCGTCAACCGTGGCAATGCCACGGCAGGCGATGTGATCACCCTGATCCGTGAGATCCAGGCCCGTGTCCGCGCCGCCTTCGGAGTGGAGCTGGAGCCGGAGGTGAAGCTGCTCGGGGAGATG
>CAYRKA010000061.1:9380-12692 GCA_964424785.1 uncultured Lachnospiraceae bacterium
GGAGGCGTGAAATGACATTTTCAGGGGAAGTCAGGGAGGAGCTCTCGAGACAGGTGCCGCGCGCACGCCACTGCAGTCTGGCGGAGCTGGCGGCGATTGTCGGTATGTGCGGGGATGTCTGCATCTCTGCGCAGGGGCGCTACAGGCTGAGAATTCACACGGAGAACATAACTGTCGCAAGAAAATGCTTTACATTATTGGAAAAAACATTTAATATAAGAAGTGACGTGTCAGTACATTTACATAAGGTTTCAAAAAAGAGCAGCCAGATATACACATTGCTGGTAAAAGAGCATGACACAGTGATGAATATACTCCACGCGCTGAAGCTTCTCGACGCTGACGGCGAGGTGGCGGAGCAGATTTCTCCGGCGAACCAGCTTCTGGTCCAGCAGTCATGCTGTCGGCGCGCATTCATCCGCGGAGCCTTTCTCTGTGCGGGATCGATCAGCAATCCTGAGAAGTCCTATCATTTTGAGATTGTGTGCGTGTCGATGGAGAGAGCCAGCCAGCTTCAGGCGCTGATATCAAGCTTTGGCCCGGATGCCAAAATTGTACAGCGTAAAAAGCATTTCATTGTGTATATTAAAGAGGGAGCTCAGATTGTTGATATGCTGAATATTATGGAAGCGCATATCTCGCTGATGAAGCTGGAGAATATCCGGATTGTCCGTGACATGAGGAACATGGTGAACCGCAAGGTGAACTGTGAAGCTGCCAATATCAACAAGACTGTAAATGCGGCGTTCAGGCAAATGGAGGATATCCGTTACCTTGAAGCAGTGAAGGGATTAGAGAAGCTGCCGGGTGGCCTTGCGGATATCGCGATGCTGCGGCTGGCAAATCCGGACGCTTCGCTGAAAGAGCTTGGAGAGATGCTGGTGCCTCCCGTGGGAAAGTCCGGGGTGAATCACCGTTTGAGGAAACTAAGCCAGATGGCAGACGAGTTAAGGCATAACAAGGAGGAATACTATTATGATTAAAAAGGAAATCACGATTCAGCTTCCGAGCGGTTTGGAAGCCAGGCCTGTAGCAATGTTGGTCCAGGTGGCAAGCCAGTATGAGAGCGAGATTCATGTCGAGAGTGAAGGCAGGACGGTCAACGCGAAGAGTATCATGGGCATGATGACGCTTGGTCTCGATACAGGGGAGACTGTCGTGGTGACAGCGAAAGGCGCAGATGAGGCGGAGGCTGTTAAGAATATAGAGGAGTACCTGAGCAGGAAGAACTGACATCAGAGCTGAGGAAGGAAAACCAGAGGATTCGTGTCGCAGAGGCGGGGAAGAAGCAATGGCTTCTACCCGCCTCTTTGCGCGCAGGCTCGCAAGAGGTATTTTGCTGCTTACGCAGTATGCGAGCCGCGCGGGCGGATAGGGTCGGTAAACTCCCCTATCCGATTAAGAGTTTCGATTCTGCAAACAATTCCGATTCAGGATAAAATAATTGAAGCGTTTTCATTTTCTTTCCCGTCTAATGGGTAGAACATGGGAATCATAGTTCTGCCGTGCGCACGAAACTTACAGAAGGGTGGGAATCACCGAATGAATGATTTACTACGGAGGGCCAGGGAGAAGGATCCGGAAGCCTTTACGGAGCTGATGCAGCAACAGATGCAGAGTATGTATAAAGCGGCAAAGGCAATCCTGAGGTGTGACGAGGATGTGGCGGATGCGATCCAGGAGACGATCCTCTGCTGCTGGGAACATCTGGATCAGCTTCGTGAGAACAGGTACTTTAAGACCTGGCTGACAAGAATCCTGATCAATAAGTGCAATGACCTGCTGCGGAAGAAACGGGAATATTTGCCGGAGGAAAACCTTTCGGAGCTGGCCGGGCCGAACCGGGAATTTGAAAATGTGGAGTGGCGGGAGACGCTGAACGGGATCGACGAAAAATACCGGCTGATCCTGCTGCTCTACTATGTGGAGGGCTTTACCACCGGCGATATCAGCCGGATATTGGATATGCCAAAGTCCACGGTACGTACCAGGCTGGCCAGGGGCAGACAGATGATTGCCGGAATCTTCCTGGCGGGGGAAAGGAGATTTTCATGAGCGCAAAGGACATGATAGATATTCTGAAAGAGGATATTGTGATACCGGAAATTGTGCTGGACAAGGCAGAGACGGCGTTTTCTAGAATCCGCAGTGAGGCTGAGGACGCGACCCCGGCAGGGAAGGGCCGGGCTGCAGGCTCCGGCGGCAGGACAGTGGGTAGAATCCGATGGTCCGGGTACAGGAAAACCGTGGCAGCGGGGCTGGCAGCGGCGCTTGCCCTGGGGAGCGTCACAGCGGGGATGGCTGCGTATCTGGGATGGAGCAGATCTCTTGAGCAGGGGCTTCAGGTGACGCAGGAGCAGAAGAACGCGGCAGAGTCCTCCGGCCTTGCGGATTTCCCGGAATTGTCCGTTACAGATGCAGGGGTAACGGTAACTGCGCTGCAGAGCATCACAGACAATTATTTTTCCTATCTCTCTTTCAAGGTAGAGGGCTATGAAGTCCCGGAGGGCATACAGCCGGAATTTGAGTATGTTGATGTCACGGTGGATGGCGAGAGCGTGAGCTGTACGGGGGGCTTTTTTGACGGATTGGTCATAGGAGAGGACGGAAGGGCAAAAAGGGCCGACGGGCAGGAGATCCCTGTGGATGAGGATGGTTCCCTGGTCTTGGATTACTCTCTTGAGGATGGCAGCCTGGAATACCGTATTACGCTGTATCCGCGCGGCGAACAGGGAGATTTTCTGGACAGATCCATTCATGTGGGATTCTCCGGGCTGGGCGTGTCCTCCGATGAGAATGCTGAGGGACAAGTCCAGGTGGAGGTACAGGGCAACTGGAGCTTTGACTGGACGCTGAAGGGGGATGCCGACACTTATACGGGACAATGCAATGAGCCAATTGGCGATACGGAGGCTGTCCTGGCCGAAGTGGAGCTCTCCCCGATTTCTCTGAGGACAGTCCTCGAGTTCCCAAGGCAGGAAATGACGGAGATCGGATACCGGGAAAGCCAGGTACTGGAGGATGGCGAGTTGAAGCAGGTGTCGGAGCCCTTCGAGTATACCACATACGCGGAACCGCCGTATTTAATGGGGGTGAAACTGAAGGACGGGACATTGCTGTCAAGACTTTGCATGGGTGCCGGCAGGGAAGGATATATGGACGAGGAATCCGATCGGTATGAGCAGCTTTTCTCCACGAACCAGATCATCGATGTGGAGCAGGTGCAGAGTCTTCTGTTTCTGAAGGAAATGCCGGAAGGGGAGGGCAGCATCCTGACGGAGGACAATCTGTATGTAGTGGATTTCCGCTGAA
>CAYRKA010000062.1:0-12690 GCA_964424785.1 uncultured Lachnospiraceae bacterium
CGCATGGGTGCGGGCATTCCGAAGCAGTTTCTGGAGATCAATGGGAAGCCGATCCTGATCCATACGCTCCAGCTTTTTCAGGAGCACGAAGAGATTGACAAGATTTATCTGGCTATGAGTGCCGACTATATCCGTTATACGGAGCAGCTTGTGCTCGATTACCGCCTGGACAAGCTGGCGGCGATCGTCGAGGGCGGCGTGACGGCACAGGATTCGATTTATAATGCCTTGCGGAAGGCTGCGGAGGAGAATCCGGGTGATTCGGTGGTCCTGATCCATGACGGGGTGAGGCCGCTGGTCGCGTACAGCGTGATCAGCGATAATATCGAAGGTGTGAAGAAGTACGGCAGTGCGATCACGTCCACGCCATGCTATGAGACGATTCTCGTGAGCAGGGACGGCGCACAGGTCGATGAGCTGCCGCTGCGCCGGGAGAGCTATGCGGCGCAGGCTCCGCAGAGCTTTTATCTGCAGGATATCCTCGAGGCGCACGAGGCGATCCGTGCGACAGAGAATGGTTATAAGGATATGGTCGATGCGTGCACGATTTACCGGGCGCTCGGCAGGCAGCCGCATATCGTGCAGGGCAACCGGGGCAACATCAAGGTGACGACGCCGGAGGATGTCTATATTTTCCGTGCGCTGCTGCAGTACCGTGAAAATGAGCAGGCGTTTGGCCTGGGCCTGACGGACCGGCTGGCGGCGAAACTGAACCGCTATCGGAGACGGGAAGTGTAGCTGCACTCATTATTGTTAGCTTTTTTGATTCCGGCGGGCAGCCGTGCCTGCAGTGATGTATGACGGGTTTTGAGAAAAGGAAACAGGAACTGGCCGTTCGGACAGGATTCGGAGGCGGATGAGATGGAGAAGCTGAGAGAAGGTTCTGTGTTGTGGGAGGATCTGGAGCGGATTGCAGCGTCGGATTTGATTGACTGGGAAAGGCTGAGAGGGAAGACGGTACTTGTGACCGGGGCGACCGGCCTGATCGGCGGGCTGTTTGCGCGTGCGCTGCTCTGGGCCGGGATGCGCCGCAGCCTGGATATCCGTGTGTTGGCGGTGGTGCGCAGCAGGGAGAAGGCGGAACGGACGCTGGAACGCGACTTTTTTGAATACGGGCTGGAGCTGGTGACGGGAGATCTCCTGGAGCCGCTGACGGTGGAGGAGCCGGTTGATTACATCCTGCACGCGGCGAGCATGACGGCCTCGAAGGATTTCGTGGACCGCCCGGTGGAGACGATCCTGACTACGCTGAAGGGGACGGAGCATATGCTGGAGCTCGCGCGGGCGAAAAAGGCCACGGGCATGGTCTATGTGTCGTCGATGGAGATTTACGGAGTGGTTGAGCCGGACCACTACAACGTCCGGGAGACTGATTACGGCTATATTGACCCGCTTGCGGTGCGGAGCAGCTACCCGGAGGGCAAGCGCATGGCCGAGGGATTGTGCGGCGCCTACGCGCATGAGTACGGCGTCCCGGTGAAAACGGCGCGGCTGGCGCAGACCTTCGGCGCGGGGATTTCTCCGAATGAAGGGCGTGTATTTGCACAGTTCGCGCACAGTATCCTGGACGGGACGGATATTGTGCTGCACACGGACGGCAGCAAGGCGCATTGCTATTGCTATACGTCGGATGCGGTGCTTGGCCTGCTGACGGTCCTGCTGCGCGGCAGCAGCGGGGAAGCCTACAATATTTCAAACGCGGAGACCTTCGGCACAATCCGGGAGATGGCGGAAATGCTGGTCGGGAGGTACCCGGAGAGCGGGTCGAAGCTGGTGTTCGATATCCCGGAGGACAATCTGGCGTTCGGTTATGCGCCGACGTCGCGGATGCTCGTGAATCCTGAGAAGCTGAACGCGCTCGGATGGAACGCGCAGATCGGGCTGCCGGAGATGTTTGAGCGGCTGATGCGGTGTATGCGGGAGTGGGAATGCGGAGAGAATGCAACAGCTCAGGCAGGCCTGCGCAGGCCGTGAGGGGCATGGTTTTTTCATGACTGGGAGCGCAGCAGATCAGACTTGTCTGCGGTGCTGCGAGGATACGGAAACGGGCGGCTGGCTGCCTGTGGAAATGAGGTGGGCAATATGGCGCAGGAACGGAGAATTGACCGGACACCGGAAT
Source organism: uncultured Lachnospiraceae bacterium (assembly GCA_964424785.1). Lineage (GTDB taxonomy): Bacteria > Bacillota > Clostridia > Lachnospirales > Lachnospiraceae > Choladousia. The sequence continues at coordinate 2,120 of CAYRKA010000062.1, forward strand.
TGTGGGCGGAGCTTGCAGGCAGGACGATGATTGTGACGGGGCCTGATGAGGGCGGGAGGCAGGAGTTTGCGCAGAATCTGGCGCACCTGGCCGGGCTGCAGAGGACAGGGCTTCCTGTCGCGGACAGGCTGGAGGCAGCCGCGGCGGAGGATTTTGTGATCTTTTTTGCCGGTATGCCGCAGGCGGATACAACAGGGCAGCAGGAAGCCATCGCTTCAGATGTTCATGGGGCATCGCACCCGGGGCCGGGGAATGCGGCTGCGTTATCGGAGATGCTGGATAGCCTGGAGGCTCTTTCGAATGCAGACTTCACAGCTGCGGTTGTCGTCACGGATTACCGTGTTTTCGGGAAATGCTTCGGCAGGGAGCGGGCGCTGCGCGAGGAGGAACTCGGCTATGTGTGCCACACATCGGCAGCAGAGCAGCCTCAGTTTGGGATGCGCCTGGCAGAACAGCTTGCGTGCCGCATGGCGCGTGAGAATGGAGTGAACATTAAAGTGGTGCGCGTACCCTGTGAGCTGCAGTCGGGTGACGCACAGAAGAAGCTGATAGAGGAAGTGCTGTCTGTGCTGCTGTATGGGGAGGCGGGGGAGGTCTATTCCCTGCCGGATCTGCAGGCGGCATCTGCGGCAGGAGAGGCGCCCGCTGCGCCGAAAAGCCAGGGTGACCAGGGTGACCGGGCTGCATCTGCGGCCGAACACCGGGATTGGCAGGAGATGCCTGCAACGGACGGGCAAAGGTCGGCGCTGTCGCCGATACGGATCAGGCCGGATACGCGGAAGCTTGAGGAGCTGATGAAAAATGGCAGATTTAACAGATACTATGGGACAATGACGGTTGCAGAAGAAAAATAAACAGGTGATTTCGGAAAAAGCGGATAGTATGCACAGGGAGCGGGCAACGATGCATTTGCGTGATGATTTGAATGAATTTGAACTGGACTGGGCGCAGGCTCCTGTGAGGTCGGAGCTGATCCCCGGCAATAAAATGAGAGGCATCCGTGTGCTGCTGGTCGGAGACCAGGCACGGCTGCAGGAGGCAATCGCGTGGTCATTTCTGGCTTGGAATGACCAGGAGGATGCGGGGGTTTCCGTGCAGGAGGCGGAGTGGCGTGCGGGAGAGCTGTGCGTGACGCGCGGATATAATGTGGATGTGCCGCAGCCACTTCAGGCAGCTGATTATGTTATCCTGACGGGATACTGCTGCAGGGATTTTGATCTCACCGTGTGTGAGACGGTCACATATCTGCGTGAATTCTCCGAGATGCTGCGCGCTGTCGCGGACACGGGCTGCAAGCGCGTGCTGCTGCTCTCGGATGGCCGCGTCTACGGACGGCTGGCGCATGAATTCGCCGCGTCAGAGTATGAGAGCGGCCAGACGGATACATCGTCCGCAGAGTTTGATGCGCAGTATTTTCTGCAGGCTCTGGAGGCACTGCTGCTGTCGGCGGCGCGGGAGTATGGCTTTGCATACGAGGTCTTGCGGACTGGCATGATCTACGGGCCGGGGATTCCGATGATGGAGCATGAGGTGGCTGTACTTGCAAGGCGGACAGCGGAGGGCGAGACGTTCCGGCTGGCGCTGTCGCCGGAGCGGGCTTCGTATGCCTGCATCCATGACGTCCTGACGGCAATCCAGTTTGTGTTGACACGCTGCCCGGAGAACAAGATCTTCAATGTCTCGGGCGCGGAGTCGGATGTGTCGGATGGGGACATCGCCATGATGCTCTACCGCAATTTCCCTGAGCGATGCCGCTTCACGATGCAGACGGAAGGAACGCGCGGCTGCGGGCAAGGCACGGGGCAGGCCTGTGACCAGGGCCAGGAGAAAAAAGGCGCACTTCTGAATACGCAGCTCCTGCGCCATTATGGCTTTGTGCCGCAGATCTCCCTGGAGGACGGCCTGATCATCCTCGTGAAGAGCCTGCAGAATACCGGGGAGGTGTTTATTTTTGACAACACCTATTATGGAAAGCTCGGCACGGTGCAGCAGATTTTGCTCGGGTACCTGCTGGAGATTGACCGGATTTGCAGGAAACACCATATCAGGTATTTCCTGGCGGGCGGCACGCTGCTCGGCGCGGTGCGCCATCACGGTTTCATCCCGTGGGACGATGATGCCGATGTCATGATGCTGCGTGAGGATTACGACCATTTCCTGGAGGTTGTGCAGCAGGAGCTGCCGGACAATATTTTCCTGCAGCTGCCGGAGACGGAGAAGGGGAATTACAATCCGTTCACGAAGCTGCGCATCAACAATACTATGTTTGCGACGGAGTTTACAGGGCGTTTTATGGAGATGCACAACGGCATCTTCTTCGATGTGTTGTCGCATGACCGCACGGGCCGTAAGAAGTGGTCGCAGAAGCTTCATCTGATGGTGACGATGCTGACGCGTTCCGTTGTGTTTAATAAGTGGGGCGATACCGATGTGAAGGGCGGCGGGAAGCACCCGGTGATCTGCAAGCTTGTGAGCAAGGCAAAATACCTCGTTCCGATGCGTTTCGCGGTGTGGGCGCAGAATAAGACGCTTACCTTTTTCAAAGGAAAGGACACCGGTTACCTCTATGACGGCATGGGACGCAACCTGAAGCGCGGTTCCTTCCCGGCGGCATGGCTGGATGAGGCCGTGTACATTGATTTTGAGGGGTATCAGTTCCCGGTTCCGAGGGAATACGACAAATATCTGACGTATCTGTATGGCGATTATATGCAGATGATCCCGGTGAGCCAGCGCCGCACGAGCCACAGCATTGTGCTGACGGATCTGGGGGAATATGGAAATTATCACTTATAGAAAGAAGGGAATCCTATGCTCTCCGTAATACTTCCCGCCTACAACGAGGAGAAGATGATAAAAAAGGCTGCGGGCACAATCTCCGGGATCCTGGCCGATGCCGGGATTGATTATGAAATCGTTTTTGTCAATGATGGCTCAAAGGACAATACGTGGGCAGAGATTGAGCGGGCTGCGCAGGAGAATCCGCATATCGTCGGCGTGCTGTTCTCAAGAAATTTCGGCAAGGAATCGGCAATGTTCGCGGGTCTCGCGACCGCGCGCGGCGATTGCTGCGCTGTGATGGACTGCGACCTGCAGCATCCGCCGCAGACGCTGGTGGAGATGTACAGGCTCTGGGAGCAGGGCTATGAGGTGATCGAAGGCGTCAAACGCACGCGCGGGAAGGAGAGTGCGCTGCACAAAGCGAGCGCAGGGCTGTTTTATCGGATGATCTCAAAGGCTGTCGGGATCGATATGACGCATGCGTCCGATTTCAAGCTGCTTGACCGGAAGGCTGTCGATGCGCTGTTGTCCCTGCCGGAGCGGAATATTTTCTTCCGGGCGCTGTCATCGTGGGTCGGCTTTAAGACGGCATCCGTAGAATTCGACGTGCAGGAGCGCACTGAGGGAGAGTCCAAGTGGTCGACATGGTCGCTGGTGCAATACGCGGTGAAGAATATCGTTTCATTTTCGACTGTGCCGATGCAGTGTGTGACTATCGCCGGGGTATTTGTCTTCCTGATGGCAGTGATTCTGGGGATACAGTCACTCGTGAGGTATTTTACGGGGTATGCCGTCGAAGGCTTTACGACCGTCATCCTGCTGCTCCTGATCATTGGCAGCATAATCATGATCAGCCTAGGTATCATTGGCTACTATATTGCAAAGATTTACGAAGAGGTCAAGGGTCGCCCCCGGTACCTGATTTCCAAAACGGTGGGTCAGGGGCGTCAGCACGTCTGTTAACAAGTTTAATGGTACTGCATATATAAAAATATCCGGAACCATCCGGAGACAGCCAGGTGCGTATTGCGCCGGGTAGTCTTCGGGTGGTTTTTTATGCGCACGAGGGCTGTTTTTAAATTCCTTTTTCTATTTGCTTTGCATTCTTTTTTGTAAACTCGCTCAGTGAATATGAGCGCACTCTTGTTTTTACGATATTGGGAATCAAAAATCCCTGCTTGCAAAGATTTGCGCATCGGTTGATAATTGTCTTATTGCTTACTCCCAGCATTTTACTGACTTCAATCGGTGTAAATTCATATAAGCTTTTTTTCACTAAAAACCCCAACAATTCTTTTTCGCGTATACTTAGATAGGATAAGCTGCCTGCAATCTCATGGCCTTCTGAGGCTTTCGATAGCTCATATACCTTTCTGGAATATAATTCCATCATTCTGAGAAAATACAGAATCCATATTTCTGGATGAGGGGGATTATCTCGTCCCATATAATATAAAGCTGGCAGTCCCATTTGCAAAGATCTGTAATATTCTTCCGAGTCATAAGCAAAATACTCTTCAAGAGAACCGATTCCATTAAATCCATAGCCATAATAGTCCAGAATATATCCGGACATCAATCTCGCGATCCTTCCATTTCCGTCTTCAAACGGATGGATGGTGACTAATTGATAGTGTACGACTGCTGCAATAATTAACGGATGGTCATCGGTTGTATTGACATAATCAATCAGTTCGTCCAGCAGTATGGGAATATCAGTGTATTCCGGCGGAATGTATTCCGGAGTTCTGCTTTCCGCATCATATACAGCAAACAGGACTCCGGGAGGCATAGCTCCTCTCAGGCCGGTTTTTTCTTTTGAGGCGCCCTTTTCAACCAGAGCCTGTACCTCCAAAATAAGCTTCCTGGAAAATTTCTCTTTCTGTTTTAATTTTACTTCCAGCAAATCAAGCGCCAGGAAATAATTTCGGATTTCCTGTTCCGGTCGGAGAAAATGCTGATGTGAATCGCGTTCAATCGCTTCACCTGCCTGTTCTTCTGTGAGCGTAACCTTAATCAAACAGCAGCACTTCCTTCTCCAAAGAAATCATATAAATATTATATCTGCCATAAATGAAAAAGTCCATTAAAATTACACTATTTTTACACTATTTTTCATGCGTTTTAAATCCCGTAGCTTCTTAAAAAGGTCATACACGAGATTGCGAATCAGAGTGAAAATATCCTGCTTGCCATGGAGATAAACCTGGATTATAATTTTGGTAAATGCATCGTAACTGTGAGGAAATGGACAGTTACAATGCGCTTATTGTGCGCAGGCCGGCGGGAGGAGGGGAAAGCGTTGAACAAAGCGGTACCCATCGGAGTAGATGATTTTAAAGATATTATTACAAATGATTACTATTATGTAGATAAAACTCTGCTCATCAGGGATATGATTGACCTGAAGGGAAAGGCAAATCTTTTTACCAGGCCCAGGAGATTCGGGAAATCCCTGAATATGAGTATGATCCGGTATTTTTTTGAGAGTACGGGCAACGCTGACGAGGACGAAGCAAACAGAAAGCTTTTCCGTAATCTCAGGATTATGGGTGAGGGTGAAAAATATACCTGCCAGATGGGGCAGTTCCCGGTTGTTTTTCTGACTCTGAAATCCGCAAAGCAGGGCGATTTTGACACTGCTTATTATATGATCCGCGGAGAGCTCGGTTCGGAATTTCAGCGGCACAGAGAGGTGGTCGGGAAGGCAAAACAGAGGCTTTCCCGGAGTGAATGGAACAGATATGTGCGGCTCGCAGAGCAGCAGGGGGATTACAGGGAGTATGCGAATGCACTTCAATTTCTGAGCCAGTGTTTGTACAAGGCTACGGGGAAGCCGTCCATTGAAAAGATCAAAGAGCATGATTTTCAGGAGCTGTACGAGGCCATGGAGGCAGGTGACGGAAGAAAAGTGGCTGACATTATAAGCGGGCAGCTCCTGTCTGTTATCAGCTTCTATGACAGTGCGGAGAACTTTTACCATGGCTTTCTGGCGGGAGTTTTAAACCAGAGCGAGAAATATCTGGTAAAATCAAACCGGGAATCGGGGAACGGCAGGTCGGATATCACGGTCAAAAGCCCAAGCCTCCGCGGGGATTCCTTTGTGCTGGAGCTGAAGGTGTCAGGCAGCGTGGACGATATGGAAGAGGACGCAAAAGCGGCAGTCCGGCAGATTTATGAAAAGGGCTACATGGAAGAGCTGCGGACGGAGGGCTACAGGAAGATCCGTTGTTATGGGGTGGCCTTTTACCGGAAGGACTGCGAAGTATGCTATGGCGGGGAATATGAAAATCATCTTCTGGCTTAGCCGGGTTTTCCTGTTGCCCGTTTATTACCGCCCGCAGTGCAATGAACCGGAGGACGGTTATGGCTGCTCATCTGCACTGCAGGATATCCGCGTAGAAGTCGTCCATCTCCTTCTGGGACTTGAAAACTGCGACGTACATCTGGTTCCCCATCGCGCCGGAGAGGACATCGGGGATGCGTTCGGCCATCTTGATGTTCTTGCTGTATTTGGCGAGGATGTCCGAGTGGCCGAGGGCGAAGTCCTTGCCGTCGCGCCGCCCGGCGAATGCGCAGTAGGCGTGCTCGCCGACCGGCATGGTAGAACGGTCGAACGCGATCATGTCGGCCCAGATCTTGTAGACATTTGTGCTGTGGGCGTAGTCGATCATGTCCGGCGTGACGCCTCCGCTCGGGCGCATATTGACTTCGAGCGCGACAAGCCCGCCCTTTTTGCCGAGGCCGTCCTGATCCTTCTGGAGGCGGAAAAATTCAAAGTGCACGAAGCGGCTCTTCACGCCGAAGCTGTGCGCGGTGGCGCGGCCTGCGGCGCGCGTGTCGTCCGGCAGGTTCTTTAGGATGTAGAAGAGCGAATTATCGGAATTGTTGACAATATCCATGATCGATACCGGCGTGATGTTGCCGGTCTCGAAAATCGGTTCGCCGTGGGAGTCAATGATTGCGTCGTAGGAATTGACCTCGCCCACGACAAATTCCTCCATGATGTAGGTGGTGTCCGGCCATTTCAGCTCAAAGAACCGCTTCAGCTCCGCCTCGTCCTCAAGCTTGAAGGTGTGCGAGGCGCCGACGCCGTTGTCCGGCTTGGCGACGACCGGGTAGCCGACGGTCTCTGCAAACTCGCGGCACTGTTCAAACGTATCGACCATGTGGTAGCGCGCGACCGGGATCCCGGCTTTTATGTAGTATTCCTTCATGCGGGACTTGTATTTGATGTGCGGGATATCGTCTACCTGGAAACCGCTTTTGATGTTGAAGTCGGTGCGCAGCCTCGCGTCGCGCTCGAGCCAGTATTCATTGTTGGATTCGAGCCAGTCGATCCGCCCGTGCTTGTAGGTCAGGAAAGCCACGGCGCGGTAGACCTCGTCGTCATTTTCGAGGTTGCTTACCTTGTAATACTCGTTCAGGCTGTTGCGGAGGTCGGCGGTCAGCTCATTGTAAGGCTGGTCGCCGATCCCGAGCACATTGAAGCCGTTCTTTTTCAGCTCGCGGCAGAACATCCAGTAGTTAGCAGGGAAATTTGGTGAGATAAAGATAAAATTTTTCATAGCAGCTCTCCCTCTTGGCGCGGTTCCTGGTCCGTGCCTGTGTATTAATTTTTGTGTTCGTAATTTGCCCGTTTCACTGCCCGAGAATCCACGGCAGGAAATACTCAGCCTGACGGTACCACCAGTACCAGTCGTGGCTGCAGTCATACCCCCAGTAGTCAACCCATGCGCCGATCCCCTTTTGCTTGAGGATGTGCTCCAGCCGCCTCGTCGCGTCGGGCATCTCCCACGGCCCCTGGCCAGTACAGACCGCAATCTTCTTCATATTGTAGAGTGCGATATTGGCATGGTCGGATGGCATATCTGCCAGGTAGTGGATTGGTGAATTGCGGTAGACCAGGTCGTCCATGTAAGCGTCGAAACCATACCCGGCTGTGTAGACGCCGGAAAAGGCCATCAGCCCGTCGAACAGGTCAGGCCTGCGGAAAAAGAGGTTCGCCGCGTGGGCCGCGCCCAGGCTGCAGCCAAACGCAATGACAAAGGGGAAGCCGGTCCACCCGTTGCATTCATTGGCTCTTTGGCGCATGAACGGAACCACCTCATCGCAGATATAGGCAATCCACTGCTCATACAGGCGGATCCGCCACTGCGGGCTGCGCCCGCGGTCTGACCATGTCTCCCGGTCGACCGTGTCAATCGAGAACACCATCACCTCCCCGCGTTCGATCCACGGACTCCACACGTCCGCCATCCCGAAATTTTCAAAATCGAAAAAACGTCCGTCCTGGCATGGCACGAACAGGACAGGCCGTCCCGCGTGCCCCCAGACCTTGCATTCCATATCCCGCGAGAGCGCGGGGCTGTACCATTTTGTATAATCTGTTTGCATAAGAATCCTCCGGCCGGCCATCATGGGAAACCGGCGCTGCTGTTTCAGGGTGACAGGTTGTCTCTCTCGTATAATAAAGCGTCCATAAAGAACGGGATCTGCCGCTCCCAACTCGCCTCACAGTGCGTCCCGCCCGGCACGATGCGGCTCGTGAGCAGCAGCTTCTTTTCGGTAAGCTGCGCCGCTGTCCGGGCAAACTGGCGGTGCATATTGGGCCTCTGCTGCAGTTCCTTCTCACCGTAATCCATGTACACGACCGTGTCCGGCTTCGCTTTGGAGCGAAGAATCATACGCTCGAGCCGGTCGATGGAAAACCAGATCGACGGTGAGAGCGCCGCCGCGCGTGAGAATGCGTAATTGAACTCGAGGACAGCGTAAAGGCTCATCAGCCCGCCCATCGAGCTGCCTGCGATAAACGTATGTTCCCGGTCGGAGAGCGTGCGGTAGCGCCTGTCGATATCCGGCTTAAACGTATGGATCAGCCAGCGCATCGTCAGAGGGCCGAGGGCGCTGACCTTCCCGAGCTGTGGCGTCGCGAACGGATAAGGGGCGTACTCCCGCAGCCGCCCGTTGTCCGGGTTGTGGGTGCATTCGACGGCGGCAATGATGAGCTGCGTCTGCGTGCTGTCCATGTATTCCCCCATGCCCCAGGATTTCCCGTAGGTGGCATCCGAGTCAAAGAATACATTGTGCCCGTCGAACATATACAGCACCGGGTAGCGCTTCTCCCGGTCATAATCGTAGGATTCCGGCAGATAGACATAAACCTTGCGGTTCTCGCTGCCGCTCAGTTCAGGGATCGTGATTTGCCATGTATGTATCATAACTGCCTCCGTTTCTGTGCGCCGGTACAGGCCGGCTGTATCCCTGCCAATGGGCTCATTATAGCATGGAGGTCCTGCTTTTGCAATGCTGTGAAGTCGGTACGGCAATACAGTCATAGCGGATGGAATTCCCGCGGATGGAATAGTCCGGTTTCACTCCTGCCAGAGGGGCGGCGTTCATCGGCCTTTTGACCACGATCCTGCGCGGGCTGCATGAGAAAGCAGCCTCCAGCAGGCCGGCCTCCTCGGAGCAGGGCTGCTCCAGCTGCTGAAGCAGCTGGAATTTTTTCTTGATCAGGCCGCTTTTCCGGCGTCCCGGGAACATCGGGTCGAGGACTACGATATCCGGCGTGAAATCCAGCTTCGGCAGCGCCGTTATGCTGTCCTCGATATGCAGGTGCATCCGGCGAAGGACGGGCGCGAGCTCCGGATTCCCGGCTCCTCTGCGGAGCGCGTCGCGGAGGAGCGCTGCGACCACAGGGTTTCGCTCGTACAGGTGTACCTGAAAGCCGGCGCCCGCGAGGAGGAAGGAATCCTCTCCCAGCCCGGCGGTAGCGTCCACTGCGGTCAGGGTACCTGACACGCCCTTCAGCCTTGCTGCTTTTACCAGAAGCTCGCGGTTTAAATTATTCGGGACAAGCCTGGGCAGCTCCCTGGTGAAATCCCCGCGCAGCAGGCATCCGTTTCCCGCCAATGCGAGGCCATCCGCGTCCGCCTGCAGGTAAACAGCACCGGCGGAAACGGCAGACGGATCCTCCGTGGCATATATGTTCAGCAGATCCTCCGCCAATTGGACTGCGGACGGATCGGCATCTTCTTTCCTGTATAAAATGATGTTTTCAGTAAGCATAAAGCCCCGGATCTGTCTCCTTTTCTAAAAAGCCGGATATGCAAAGAACATAGAATGTGACATTGCCATAAAGAACTTATCGTAATCAAAATACTTACAGGCATTATAGCAAAAGGCAGCAGAGGCGGCAATATTTTTTTCGCCACAGGGTTCTTCTTTCCTGAATTTCATAAATATAGGAAACGACTTTAGTCGTTTCCTTTTGCGCGCAGGCCCGCGAGAGGTATATTGCTGCTGACGCAGCACGCGGGTCGCGCGGGCGGATAGGGTCGATAACTTTCCCCTATCCGATCCGACCGTATGCCGCCAAAGGCGGCTGTTTCCCTCAGGCAGCCGTGTGCATCCATTCTTTCCGGCGGGCAAAGTCAACTTCATGCAGATCAATCCTATGACTTTCATAGAATTTCTGCTCGCCAACGGCGACGAAAACCTGACCAGGTATCTGGAGAACGTGGATACCATTGAGCCGGTTCCTGATGCCTTTTTCAATCTACTCTATGAGAAATTGAAGATGTACTATGTTACAGGGGGGGTATGCCGGAACCCGTGCTCATGTGGACGGAAGCGCGGGATGTTTCTGCGATGCAGGAAGCCCTGTCCGGGATCCTTGGCGCTTATGAGCGTGACTTTGCCAGGCGCCCCAATATCAGCGAGTTTCCGAAGATCTCTATGATATGGAAGTCCATACCGTCCCAATTGGCAAGGGAGAATAAGAAATT
>CAYRKA010000063.1:0-12683 GCA_964424785.1 uncultured Lachnospiraceae bacterium
GTGGGAGCGCGAAGCGCGGAACAATCCGGGAATCAGCTTTTGACGGGTAAATCATGCTTTCGGATAGTAGACACTTCGTCTCTGAGCGGGTATAATCATAAAAACCCGTTTTGATTCACGGATGACAGGTTACAGGAGAAAAAGGAAATGCAGAATGATGCGCAGCCTATTGTGTCGAAATTTGGCGGCAGCTCCCTCGCGGATGCTGCCCAGTTTCGGAAAGTAAAGGAAATCATAAACAGCGATCCGGCCAGGCGGTATGTCGTGCCGTCGGCTCCGGGCAAACGCGATGGCCGGGATGAGAAGGTCACGGATCTGCTGTATCTCTGCTATGCGCAGGCACAGGAGAGTGTGGCGGCAGGGGATGAGGCGCCGTACAAGGAGACATTCGGGAAGATCCGCCGTCGTTACCGGCAGATCATCGACGATCTGGGTCTTACTGTGTCTCTGGAGAAGGAATTTGATGTGATGGAGCAGGCGTTTCTGGCGAATGCCGGGGAAGAGTACGCTGCGTCGCGCGGGGAGTATCTGAACGGGATCCTGCTGGCAGCGTTCCTGGGATTTTCGTTTATTGACGCGGCTGAAGTGATCCGTTTTGACTGCGATGGGAATTTTGAGGCTGAGCGCACGAACTTTTTTCTGAAGGAGCGCCTGGCGCAGCACGGGCGTGCTGTGATTCCGGGCTTTTACGGGGCGGATGACGCGGGGAACATCCATACGTTTTCGCGCAGCGGCTCGGATGTGACAGGGGCGTTGGTCGCACGTGCCGCCATGGCACGTCTCTATGAGAACTGGACAGATGTTTCAGGCTTCCTGCTCGCGGATCCCGGCATTGTGGAGCATCCGAAAAGGATCCATGCGATGACATTTGCCGAGCTGCGGGAGCTTTCCTATCGCGGTGCGACAGTGCTGCATGAGGAGGCGGTTTATCCGGTGCGCCGCGAGGGCATCCCGATCCAGATCCGCAATACGAATGATCCTGCTGACAGCGGGACGCGTATCTGCAGCCGCCTCAGCGAGGAGGAGACAGTACCGATCACCGGCATTGCCGGGAAAAAGAATTTTGCGGCGGTCAGCATTGCCAAGAACCGCATGAATGCGCAGGTCGGCTTCTGCAAGAAGCTGCTGGAGGCATTTGAGGAGAATGAGCTCCTGTTCGAGCACCTGCCGTCCGGGATTGACACGGTCTCGGTCATCCTGCCGAAGGAGCAGTTTGACGCGAAGGAGGAGGCGATTATGTCGTCTCTGTACCGCCATCTGCAGCCGGACAAGATTTCTGTCGATCCGGATATGGCGCTTGTCACGGTGGTCGGCAAGGGGATGCGCTCCGAGAGCGGCATTGCCGCGCGGTTCTTCACGGCGCTGGGGGAAGCGCACGTCAATATCAAGATGATCGACATGGGCTCCAATGAAATCAATTGTACGATCGGCGTCAAGAATGATGATTTTGAGACTGCGATCCGCGTATTGTATGGTGCGCTGGTGGAATAGTGCAGACGGGACGGTTCACGTCAGCTGAACTTCAGCGCGTGGGCAGCAGCGGTGTGGCATTGCTTTGGATTATCGCTTGCACTGTGTGAGATTGTGTTGTATTATAAGAAAAGCAAAGCCTGCGGGAAGCCTGCCGGCGGAACGGAAACGTTTTGCGGCGGAGCCTGTGGCGTATCAGGTTGTAGTGCAGGAAGGAGGCCGGATCGTGGATTTGTTCAGCCAGATGGATCATAATGAGGGTAAGATGCGGATTGTGCAGGAGCTGGTGCCTGGCAAGCAGGTGACGCTGGCGCATATTATCGCGAGTCCTGATCCGATCATTTACAGAAAGCTCGGGCTTGACCCGCAGCTCGATTACAACCGTGCGGCGATCTGTATCCTCAGCATGACGCCGTCGGAGATCTCGGTTATCGCGGGCGATATCGCGCTGAAGAGCGCGAGTGTCGATATGGGCTTCATTGATCGCTTCAGCGGTACGCTGATCTTCACGGGCAAGGTGGCTGAGGTCGAGGCCGCCCTGGAGGCGATCATGGCGTATCTCCGGGAGAAGCTCGGGTTCACGCTCTGCGAGATCACGCGGACGTGACGTGTACATGGAAAGGACGGCGGTTTTCATGAAGAAGATCATGCTTGTCGGCCGCAGTGAATGCGGCAAGACGACGCTGCGTCAGGCCTTGAAGGGCGATACGATCATGTATCACAAGACGCAGTATATCAATCACTTTGACACGGTGATCGATACACCGGGAGAATATGCGGAGAACGGAGTGCTAGGCAGAGCCCTGGCACTTTATTCATATGAGGCGGATGTGGTGGGCCTGCTGATCAATGCCGAGGAGACATACTCCCTGTTCCCTCCGTGTGTCGCGGCGCAGTCCTGCCGTCCGGTCATCGGGATCGTGACGCAGATCGACAGCCCATATGCGAATGTGGAGCAGGCACACCGTTGGCTCGAGCTCTCCGGCTGCGATCCCGTTTTTCACGTCAGCTCATACACTGGCGAAGGGATCTGGCAGATCCTGGAATACCTGCGCGAGGAAGGCGATGTCCTGCCGTGGGATGAGGAGCGGGCCGGACAGCCGCGCACGGTACTCTCGACGAAGCATGGTAGTCTGTAGGGATACAGGAAACGGCTTTAGCCGTCCGGCCGCATACCGCCGGAAGCGGCTGTTTTCCCTATCAAAAACTGTCACTTTACGAAATCCAATTTAAGAGTTAAAATAGACCAATTGAGGGGCGGCTGCCGGCAGCCCTGTGAGTTGTGCGCACTGGCAGGGATGTGAATCAGAAAAGAGGAGGAGATTATGTATCTGCTGTATTTCTTATTGTGGGTCATCTTCAACGGGAATATTACGCTTGAGATCTGTATTTTCGGCATTGTGATAGCGGCTGTGATGCTTGCCTTTACATGCAGGTTCATGGACTACAGCATCCAAAGTGAGCTCTGGATTGTGAAGCATTATTATCAATTTGCCCAGTATGCTTTTGTGCTGGTGAAAGAGATCATTCAGGCGAATTTTATAGTGATCCGTATGATCCTCACGGAGCGGGAGGAGATCGAGCCGGTGCTTGTGAGTTTCCATACGGATATGAAGACGCCGGTGATCAGGGCGTTCCTGGCGAATGCGATCACGTTGACGCCCGGCACGATTACAGTCACGCTGGAGGATTCCGATTATGTGGTGCATTGCCTTGACGAGAGCCTGGCGGAGGGCATGGATGATTCGGTGATTACGCAGCTTCTCGCCGGCTTTGAGCGGGACTGAGAGGGGGAGGAGAAAGATGGGAAAAGGAATATCCGGGCTGGAACAGATGTATCAGGGGCTGTTCACGGTTGTATTGATTTTTCTGGCAGTGATGGTAGTGCTTTGCCTGGTCCGCGCGATCATCGGGCCGCGTGTCGCTGACCGCATCGTTTCCGTCAACATGATGGGGACGATGATCATGGTGATCATAGCAGTGCTGGCGCTGATGCTCGAGGAGGGCTATCTTGTTGATATCTGCCTGATTTACGCGATGCTCAGCTTCCTTGCGGTGATCGTGCTGACCAAGGTTTACATGGGCGTCTATCTGGAGAAAAAGGAAGAGGAGGAGAAAGCAAATGGCGGCGATTGAATGGATCCGGTTTCTGATCGGCGCGTTCTTCCTGCTGTGCGGGCTGGGGATCTTTGTTGTTGAGATGATCGGTGTCTTCCGCTTCCGGTATGTGCTGAACAGGATGCATGCCGCGGCGATGGGAGATACGCTCGGGATCGGGCTGTCGCTGGTCGGGCTGATTATCATGAGCGGCTTCACGTTCACGTCACTGAAGCTGTTCCTCGTGGTGGTGTTCCTGTGGTTCTCATCCCCGGTTTCCTCGCACCTGATCGCGAGGCTGGAGGTGACGACGGACGAAGAGCCGGATCGGCATTACCGGCGTGTCCGGCTGCATGATCTCGAGCATGGGCTGCAGGAGCGGGCATCCGCAGGGGATGAGCCGGATGCGTTGGGCGCGGAGGGATATCCCGGGGCAGGCCGGCCGGACGCACAGACGGAGGACAGGCCGGGTGTGCCGGATGCGGAGAGATGTCCCGGGGCAGGCAGACCGGATACACAGGGCGCGGAGGACGCACGGCACGCCGGCACGGCAGGCGGAAAGGAGGAGGCGTAGGATGCAGGTTTTCATGTACATATTACTTGGATTTCTGGTTGTCTGCGCAGTCTCGGTCAGCCTCTCCAAAAATCTGCTGAACTCGATCCTGATCTATATGTCATACAGCCTTGTCATGTCAGTGATCTGGATCCTGCTGGAATCCCCGGATCTCGCGATCACGGAGGCTGCCGTGGGCGCCGGGATCACGAGCCTGCTGTTTTTCATAACGCTGAAAAAGATCCACGCGATCGTCAGGGAGGACGAGACGGAAGCAGCACAGCAGGATACGGCGGGGCAGGACGGAGCTGTGCAGGCGGAAGATGCGCCGGCGTCGGCTGAAAAGCAGAAGGGAGGGGAAGCGGAGGCATGAGCAAAAAGGTTTCAAAGGAAGCATATGAGCAGACCTTTTCCTACCGTCTGAAGCGCTGGCTCGACGGGGCGAAGGATCCGTATCTGGATGTAGTGGAGATGAAGCCGCAGGAGGAATTCCGGGAGAGCCAAGCCGCCATGGAGGAGCACAAGGAAGAGAGCAGGCATCTGCGTGAGCGGACTTATGATACGGAGCACAATGCCGAGATTCATATTTTCCGCAAAATTTATCATGCTTTCTGTGTGATGTTCTGCGTGTTCCTGGTGTTGATGCTGCTGACGGCGGTATCGTATCTGCCGACAGTCGGGGATGAGGACAAGCCGACCAATAATGAGGTTGCCGCGCGCTACATCGAGAACGGGCTGCAGGAGACAGGGGCAGTCAATATCGTGACAGGCATGATCCTCGATTACCGTGCGTTTGATACGCTTGGAGAGTCACACGTGCTGTTCGTCGCGACGTGTACGGTGCTGATTCTGCTGCGCCTTGACGGGAAGAAGGGCAGGAACGCAGTCGGCATGGATCCGGAGAATGACAGGAACTTCGAACCGAAGAACGACGTGATCCTGCAGACGGTCGCGAGGATCCTCGTCCCGCTGATTGTTATTTTCGGGATCTATGTGATCCTGTGTGGGCATCTCGGCCCGGGCGGCGGGTTCTCGGGCGGGGCAATCATCGGCGCGGGGCTGATCCTGTATCTGAATGCGTTCGGCTTTGCGAAGACAGAGCGCTTCTTCAAGGCCAGTACATATAAAAAGCTCAGCTTTACAGCACTCGCGTGCTATACATTATCGAAATGCTACTCGTTCTATACGGGCGCGAACCATATCGAGAGCGTGATCCCGCTGGGGACGCCGGGGGCGATCCTGAGCAGCGGCCTGATCCTGGTATTGAATATCTGTGTCGGGATCGTCGTTGCGGGGACAATGTATACATTTTATGTGATGTTCAGGAAAGGAGCGTACTGATATGGATCTTGCGAATCTGTTAAACAATTATGAAGAGGCGGTTGCGATGATTCTGTTCGGTATCGGGTTTTCCAACCTGCTACTTCAGAAGAACCTGATCAAGAAAATCATCGGCCTCAACATCATGGATACGGCGATGTACCTGTTCCTGGCGCTGAAGGGATATATTGAAGGTCACAAGGCACCGATCGTCGTGGACGGCGTGCAGAGCGTTGAGGCGTACATCAACCCGATCCCGAGCGGCCTCGTGCTGACGGGTATCGTTGTGTCGGTGTCGGTCTCCGCGCTGATGCTGTCGCTGACGATCCGTCTGTACCGCAGGTACCATACGCTTGACCTGGATGAGATTACGACGCGGCTCAAGAAGGAGGGACTGTGATGGCTCTGGTACAGAATCTTCCCTTTCTCTCGATCCTGCTGTCGCTGTTTGCCGGGCCTCTTTCTTCTATTATAAGTGGGAAGAAGGCAAAGTGGTTGAATCTCTTCGTGATCGCGGCGGTCGGCGTCATGTCCGCAGCGGTTCTCGCGTTTGTACTGCAGAGCGGAGAGCCTTATGTCTACATGATGGGACATTTCCCGGCACCGTGGGGCAACGAGATCCGCGTCGGCGTACTCGAAGCGTCGATGGCGCTGTTCTTCTGCATGATCATGTTTCTGTGTATGGTTGGCGGCAGCCTTGAACGCACGCTTGAGATTGAGGAGAGCAAGGAAAATCTTTATTATGTCATGGTGAATCTGCTGCTTTGCTCGCTGCTCGCGCTGATTTACACGAACGACCTATTCACGGCATACGTTTTCGTCGAGATCAATACGATCTCAGCGTGCGGGCTGATCATGATCCGGCAGAACGGGCGGACGATCGAGGCTGCGACCCGTTATATGATCATGAGCCTGCTCGGCTCCGGCCTGTTCCTGCTCGGCGTCTGCTTCCTGTATGACCTGACGGGGCACCTGCTGATGAGCAATATCCAGGAAGCCGTGCGGGAGCTGCATGAATCAGGTGAATACCATATCCCGCTGCTCGTGACGATCAGCCTGATGTCGGTCGGCCTCGCGATCAAGAGTGCGCTGTATCCGTTCCACGCGTGGCTGCCGGATGCGTACGGCTATTCGACGCTGTCGTCTGCCGCGATCCTGTCGTCGCTCGTGTCAAAGGGATATATCTTCTTGCTGATCAAGATTTTCTACCGGGTGATTGGATTTGATATCATCCGGGAGAGTAAGGTAATCAATGTACTCTTCGTTTTCGGCATCGTAGGGATGATCGTGGGCTCGGTAGACGCGATTCGTGAGAGTAATATCCGCAGGATGATCGCATACTCGTCTGTTGCGCAGATCGGTTACATTTACATGGGGCTCGGCCTCGGGACAACAGCCGGGGTGCTGGCAAGCGTGTTCCACATTGTGTCGCACGCGGCGACAAAATCGCTTCTGTTTGTCGCGGCATCCGGCCTGACAGATGCGTCGGGAGGCAGCACGGATTTCTTCGACCTGACCGGGGCCGGCTACCGCAATAAGGTTGCGGGGGTCGCGTTCACGGTCGGCTCGTTGTCGATGGTCGGCATCCCGATGTTCGCGGGCTTCATTTCCAAGCTGATGTTTGCGCAGGCGGGTGTTGAGAGCAATCATAAGATGTTCCTGACGTTGGTCGCACTTGCCATCAGTACGGTGCTCAACGCCGTCTATTTCATGAAGACGGTGATCCGTATTTATACGCCGGAGAAAAAGGAAGTGCTCGCAAAGAAGAATTTCCGCCGCATAACGGCGGCGGACCAGCCGGCCAAGACGGCGGCGCTTGTCTGCTTTGTCGCGCTGAACCTGGTGCTTGGACTTGCCTCGGAACCGATCGTTAAGCTGTTTGAGCAGGGGCTTTCAATGTTTTCATAGGAGGAGAGAGGAATGAGTGGTTGGATTTTATTGCCGGTATTTCTGCCGGTTATCGTAGGGGCGTATCTGCTGTGTTCCTCGGCTGTAGCTAAATGGGAAAATCAGCCGGAGCCGGACGCTGCGGCGCTAAAGAGCCTGCACACGCTTGCAGGCGTGGTGCTTGGCGTGTCTGCTGTGCTTGCGGTGGCTGCCGCGTGGAGCGGGGACTGGTCGGTGACGCTGTTTTATCTGATGAAAGATATCCCGGTTTATTTTCATATTGATGATATCAGCCGCGTGTTCGCGACTCTGATCTCGGTGATCTGGTTTGTGATCTGTGTCTATTCCTTCGTATATATGCATCATGAAGGGGAGGAGAAGCGGTTCTTCGGCTTCTATCTGGTTGTGTATGGTGTGCTGATGGCGCTGTGCTTCTCCGGGAACCTCGTGACGATGTACCTGTTCTACGAGCTGATGACGCTGACCTCGATGCCGCTCGTGCTGCACAACGGCTCGCGAGAGGCGATCATGGCGGCGCTCAAGTACCTGTTTTACTCGATGTGCGGCGCGTATCTGGGGCTGTTCGCGATCTTCTTCCTGTACCGCTACTGCGATACGCTGACGTTCACGGCGGGAGGCACGCTGAATCTGGCTGCTGTCGACGGCCACACAGCGCTTGTGCTCGCGGCAGTGTTCGCGGCGCTGGTTGGCTTTGGCGTGAAGGCCGGTATGCTTCCTCTGCATGCATGGCTGCCTGCAGCCCACCCCGTAGCGCCGTCCCCGGCCTCTGCCGCATTGTCCGGCATTATCGTAAAGTGCGGCGTACTCGCGATCATCCGCGTTGTCTATTATGTGGTCGGACCTGATTTTATCCGCGGCACGTGGGTGCAGACGGCCTGGATGACGCTGGCGCTGATGACGGTATTCATGGGCTCGATGCTGGCGTTCCGTGAGCCGGTCTTCAAGAAGAGGCTGGCATACTCGACGGTCAGCCAGGTGTCCTATATCCTGTTCGGCCTGTCGGCACTGAACCCGACGGCGATGACGGGCGCGCTGCTGCACGTTGTGTTCCATGCGTTTATCAAGAGCGGCCTGTTCCTGACCGCGGGTATTTTCATTTTCCAGACAGGCAAGACGAGGGTCGAGGAGCTTTACGGGATCGGCAGCCGTATGCCGAAGACGCTGTGGTGCTACACATTCGTCTCACTCGCGCTGATCGGTATCCCACCGACGAGCGGCTTTATCAGCAAATGGTATCTGGCACAGGGCGCGCTTGAGGCGGATATCGGGGTATACAGCTGGCTCGGGCCGGCCGTGCTGCTGGTCTCGGCGCTGCTGACGGCTGGTTATCTGCTGCAGGTGACGACGAAGGGCTTTTTCCCGGGCAAGGATGCTGCTGAATTTGACCCGTCTGTCGGGGAGGCTCCGCGCGGGATGCTGGTTCCGCTGGCTTTCCTTGCTGTGATGGCGGTGCTGTTCGGCATTTTCCCGAATCCGCTGGTGAACTTCTTCGGACAGATCGCGTCGTCGGTCATGTAGAGAGGGGGAGAAGCGATGAATGCAGCTTTTTTGGCGCTGGTTGTGCTGTTCCCGATTATCGCGGGAGCGCTGATACCGCTGCTTCCATTTAAGAGCCGGCTGCAAATGATGGTTTATACGGAGGCCGTCGTGCTTGTCAATTCGGCGGTCATGGTCGCTCTGATGCTGAACCGGCCGGAGGAGGCGTTTGTGCTGTTCCGATTTACAGGCAACCTTTCCCTGAGCTTCCGGCTGGACGGCCTGGGGACGGTTTTTGCGGGGATTGTGTCGCTGCTCTGGCCGCTTGCGACGTTGTATGCATTTGAATATATGAAGCATGAGAACCACGAAAAGATTTTCTTTTCGTTCTATACGGCTACGTTCGGCGTGACGCTCGGGATTGCGCTCGCGGAGGATATCCTGACGATGTACTGCTTCTACGAGATGCTGACGCTCGTGACCCTGCCGCTGATCCTGCATACGTTGACGAGGGAGGCTGTGCTTGCGAGCCGGACCTACCTGTATTATTCGCTCGGCGGCGCGGCGTTCGCGTTTATCGGCATGGTGTTTATCCTGGCCTACGGCACGACGGCTGATTTTGTGCCGGGCGGCGTCCTCGATATGACGAAGCTCGGCGGCGTGACAAACCGTCTCCTGATTGTCTATGTGCTGTGCTTTTGCGGCTTCTCGGTCAAGGCGGCGATGTTCCCGTTCTCCGGCTGGCTGCCGAAGGCCGGTGTCGCACCGACACCGGTAACGGCACTGCTGCACGCGGTTGCGGTCGTCAAGGCCGGGGCATTCGCAGTGATGCGTGTGACCTACTACACATTCGGCACAGAATTCTTGCGCGGCACTTGGGCGCAGTACGTTGTGATGGCGCTGGTCGTGTTCACGATCGTCTACGGCTGCAGCAGGGCGCTCAAGGAGACGCACCTGAAGCGCCGCCTCGCGTGGTCGACGGTCAGCAACCTATCTTATATCCTGTTCGGTGTCGTGCTGATGACGCCTGCGGGGCTGGTCGGAGCGCTGTGCCATATGATTTTCCATGCGACGATGAAGATCTGCTCGTTCTTCTGCGCCGGGGCTGTCATCCACCAGACCGGGAAGAACTACATCTATGAGCTGGATGGTTTCGGGCGGAAAATGCCGAAGGTATTTCTCATTTTCACGATCTCCGGGCTGGCGCTGATGGGTGTGCCGGGGCTGTGCGGCTTCGTCAGCAAATGGTATCTTGTGCGCGCGGCTGTCGAGAGTGAGAACCCGCTGGCCTATGCGGGAGTCGCGGCGCTGCTGGTTTCAGCTTTGCTGACGGCGCTTTACATGATGACGATTTCCGTACGGGCGTTCTTCCCGGGGAAGGATTTTGATTATAATACGATCAAAGACGTGGAGGATCCGAACTGGATGATGCTCCTTCCGCTTGTGATCTTTGTGGTAGCGATGTTTTTCTTCGGCCTGCACAGCGGGCCGGTGGTGCGCGCGGTCGAGTCGGTCGCGGCGCTGATGTAGGGAGGAGGACTGACGATGAATATGGGTGCCGTACTGGCAATTCTTGTGTTTTACCCGTTCCTCGGCGGCCTGCTTTGCTGGGGCATCGGACTGAAAAACGAGCGCAGCCGCGACTATTTTGCTGATTTTGTTGTGATTTCTGAATTCGTGCTGATGCTCGTGCTGGCGCTGTGCCTGGGCGGGCGTGTCTCACAGGGCAGAACGGAGTCGTTCTTCGTCCCTGGGATCTGCGGCTTCGGGCTTCATTTTACGCTGGACGGCTTCCGTCTGGTGTACGGACTTGTCGCATCGCTGATGTGGATGATGACAACGATCCTGTCGCGGGAATATTTTACGCACCATGGGAACCGGAACCGTTTCTACCTGTTCCTGCTGCTGACGCTCGGCGCGACGATGGGCGTGTTCCTCTCGGCCGACCTGTATACGACGTTCATTTTCTTTGAGATCATGTCCTTCACGTCGTACGTGTGGGTGGCGCAGGAGGAGACGGAACCGGCGCTGCGCGCTGCGCTCACGTACCTGGCTGTCGCGGTGATCGGCGGTATGGTGATGCTGATGGGGATTTTTCTGGTCTACCATACGCTTGGCACGGTCATGATGGATGAGCTGCTTCCGGCAGTCGAGGCTTACCGGAATGAAGGCTTCGAGATTACGTCATCGGCGATCCCGGCCGCGCAGCGTGCACAGCTTGGGAATACGGGCGATATGCGTGTGCTCTATATTGCGGGGGTGTGTATGCTGTTCGGCTTCGGCGCGAAGGCAGGCGCGTTCCCACTGCATATCTGGCTGCCGAAGGCACACCCGGTGGCTCCGGCCCCGGCGTCCGCGCTGCTGTCCGGCATCCTGACGAAGACGGGCGTGTTCGGCGTCCTCGTGACGACGTCCAACATTTTCCTGCACGACGCGCAGTGGGGGAAGTTGATCCTGACGGTTGGCGTGCTGACGATGTTCGGCGGAGCGATGCTCGCCGTCTTCTCGATCGACCTGAAGCGGACGCTTGCCTGCTCGTCGATGTCGCAGATCGGTTTTATCATGGTCGGCATCGGGATGCAGGGGCTACTCGGAGAGGAGAATGCGCTCGCGGTGCACGGCACCATGCTGCATATGGTCAACCACTCGCTGATCAAGCTTGTGCTGTTCATGGCGGCAGGCGTGATCTTCATGAATACGCACGCGCTCGACCTCAACAAGATCCGCGGTTATGGACGTAAAAAGCCGCTGCTGAAAGTGATTTTCCTGACCGGGGCGCTCGCGATTGGCGGCATCCCGCTCTTTGGCGGCTATATCAGCAAGACACTGCTGCATGAGAGCATCGTCGAGTACGGCGGAGGCTGGATCATGCATGCCGTTGAGTATATCTTCCTGTTTTCGGGCGGGCTGACGGTCGCATATATGACGAAGCTGTTCGTCGCGGTCTTTGTCGAGAAGAACGCGGACAGGGAGCTCCAGGAAAAGTATGACAGCCAGAAGCGCTATATGAACAAAGAGAGCACGTTTGCCCTAGCGGGGAGCGCCCTGATCCTGCTTGTGTGGGGGCTGTTCCCGCATGGCCTGATGGACCGCGCGGCAGAGCTCGGGCAGGGCTTCATGAATCTGGAGGAATTCGGCCATGTCGTGTCATACTTCAGCTTCAAGAATCTGTCAGGAGCCTGCATTTCGATTGCGATCGGGGCGGTGGTCTATCTGTTCTTTATCCGGAAGGTACTGATGAGGCTGCCGGAGACGGAGCCTGCCGCGGCGGGACGGAAGACATCGTCTGCCAGGGCGCGGTCCGGGCGCAAAAAGAGCCGCGTGGACGTTCTGCCCGCTTACGTTGATCTGTGGCCTTCGTGGCTTGACCTTGAGAACCTGGTCTACAGGCCGCTGCTGTTTGAGCTCCTGCCGTCAGTCTGCGAGGCACTCTGCCACGTCCTGGACCGCTTCGTCGATACGGCGGTTGCCTGTGTGATTCCCATCGCCGGTTTTGTCTGCCGGATCTTTGACAGCCTGCCGGACGCGCTTGTCGTCGGCCTGCGCAAGACAGTCTACCGCGACAGCCCGCTGCCGCATGAGCTGCCGGAGGGCAATGTCGTGACGCATACGCTGGGCTGTATCCTGAACTTCTGGCAGACGTTTGCGAACCGTACGTGGAGACGGAAGAATCCGGCTCACCGCGATTACATCCATATCATGGCTGTGCGCGGAGCTGAGCTGCGCGAGAACAATATGGTGATCGGGAGAAGCCTTTCGTTCGGGCTGCTGCTCGTGTGTGTCGGGCTGTGCCTGACGTTGATATACATTTTGTTATTCTGAGCGGGCAATATCAGTATGGCTGTGCCGGACGCAGGGG
>CAYRKA010000064.1:0-7963 GCA_964424785.1 uncultured Lachnospiraceae bacterium
GGGCGGATAGAGGGAGATAAATCTCCCCTATCCGCCCGCCGGGAATGTTCCTTACAGGAGATCCGCTGTTTTCATGGCGCAGGCGATGATTTGCGCATGGTCAAAGGCCAGTCCGGCGGATTCCAGAATCTCTGGCATTTCGGGTGAATTTCCGCCTGTGCCTTGACGAAGAAGCACACAGGAGGATTCCTCCTCCGCCTGGGAAGGCAGCCGCATGAATATTTTTAGTTTTTTGCATTGCTTGACAACATTAATTCGGTGAGGTATAATCTATATTTAAAAATAGCTAATAGTTCTGTGTGATGCATTCCAATGGAGGAGGCCGCAGACAAACATAATAATGACAGGATCAGAATCATAGCGGCGCGGGTGCCATATCACGTGGTGCCTGTGCCCTTTTTGCACAGGCCTGCGAGAGGGAAATCGTCGCTGGCGCAGCACATGGGCCGCGCAGCGGGCAGGGAGAAGCGCCCTGTCCGATCTGTAAATTCAGCAGAGTCAGCTTTGGGGGCAGTATGGGAAATCATTCAGACGACATTTTATTGGAGGTCAACGATTTATCGATCTCATTTTTCAACAAATCGGGAGAGATTCAGGCGGTGCGCGACATCAGCTACACGCTCAGGAAGGGCGAGGTGCTCGGCATTGTCGGGGAGTCGGGCAGCGGCAAGTCCGTCTCGAGCCACGGGATCCTGAGGCTCACGCCGGATACCGGCAAGGTCAAGAGCGGCGAGATCCTGTTTCACGGGAAGGATATCCTGAAGATGTCCAAAAAGGAGCTGCAGGAGCTGCGCGGGAACAGGATCGCGATGATTTTCCAGGATCCGATGACCTCGCTCGATCCGCTGTTCACCGTGGAATACCAGTTAAATGAATCATTGAAGAAGCATACGGAGCTGGATGCGGCCGGACGCCGCGACAGGATGATCGAGCTGCTCACGCTCGTCGGCATCAATCAGCCGGAGCGCCGGGTGAAGCAGTACCCGTATGAGTTTTCGGGGGGGATGCGGCAGCGTGTGATGATCGCGATGGCGTTGTCCTGCGACCCGGAGCTGCTGATCGCGGATGAGCCGACGACGGCCCTCGATGTGACGATCCAGGCGCAGATCATCGACCTGCTCAAGGAGCTGAAGCAGAAGCTTGGCATGGCGATTATTTTTATCACGCATGACCTCGGAGTTGTCTCGGATATCTGCGACAAGATTATTGTGATGTATGCGGGCCGGATCGTTGAGAACGGTACGAGCCGCCAGATTTTCTATGACAGGCGCCATCCTTACACGGAGGGGCTGCTGGATTCGGTGCCGGATATCGAGAGCGACGTCAATGAGAAGCTGAAGCCGATCAAGGGCAATCCGCCTGATATGAGCTGTGTGAAGCCGGGCTGTGCGTTTGCCCCGCGCTGTGCGCACGCGATGCAGATTTGCATCCGGGAGGATCCGCCGCTGTTTGACGTGGAGGAGGAGCATGCGGCGGCGTGCTGGAGGCTGGCGCGGGATGTACTGGCGCAGCAGAAGGGGGACTGACCTTATGGCAGATAAGATGCAGCAAAACAGCTCCGGCAGCGAGGCTCTGCTGGAGGTCAGGAATCTGAAGAAATATTTTCAGGTGCGGACTGGTTTTATTAAAAAGACGGATCTGAAGGCAGTCGATGATGTGAGCTTTTACATCAGGAAGGGTGAGACGCTCGGCATTGTCGGCGAGAGCGGCTGCGGCAAGACAACGCTTGGGCGCACGATCCTCCGGCTCGAGGAGCCGACTGCGGGAGATATTATTTACGATGGCGAGTCGATCATCGGACGGGATATGAAGGAATTCCGCAGCAGGATGCAGATTGTGTTCCAGGATCCTTACGCATCGCTCGACCCGAGGAAGACGGTGTCTGATATCATCGGGGAAGCGATGGATATCCAGAAGCTGTGCGCGAACAAGACGGAGCGCAGGGAACGCATCCTGGAGCTGATGCGCCTGGTTGGGCTGAACAGCGAATTCTATAACCGTTTCCCGCATGAGTTTTCGGGCGGACAGAGGCAGAGGATCGGCATCGCGCGTGCGCTTGCCGTGAATCCGGGCTTCATCGTCTGCGACGAGCCGGTGTCGGCGCTCGATGTTTCGATCCAGGCACAGATCATCAATATGCTTGAGGAGCTGCAGGAGAAGCGGCAGCTCACCTATCTGTTCATCGCGCACGATCTGGCGATCGTGAAGCACATCAGTACGCGCATCGGCGTTATGTACCTCGGCCATATGGTAGAATTGACAGGGAGCGCTGAGCTATACCGCAATCCGCTCCATCCGTACACGGAGATGCTGCTGTCCGCGGTTCCGATTGCGAATCCGGATGCAAGTGCTGCAAGGAAGCGGATCAAGCTCGAGGGCGAGGTGCCAAGCCCGCTGAATCCGCCGTCCGGCTGCCCGTTCCGCACGCGCTGCCCGAAGGCGACTGCGCAGTGTGCAGGAGAGATCCCGGCGCTGCGCGAAGTGGGAGAGGGTCATTTCGTGGCGTGCCACAGCTGTTAAAGGAGGGATAAAATGCAGACTTCAAGATATATTCTGAAGAGAATCCTCCTGGCCATAGTGAGTCTCTTCGTGATTGTCACACTTACATATTTTCTGATGAACCTGATGCCGGGCGACCCGTTCATGTCCGAGAAAGCGACGGAAGAGACACGCGCAATCCTGATCGCGAAATATGGCCTCGACCAGCCGGTCTATGTGCAGTATTTCAAATATATGCAGAACCTGCTGCTGCACGGCGACATGGGAACGAGCTATGTGCTGCAGAAGGGACGTGCGGTGCGCGAGATTATCACGGAATCGTTCGTGGTCTCGATGGGGCTCGGCCTGCGTGCCCTACTGCTGGCAATCGTCTGCGGCATTGTCCTCGGCTGTATCTCCGGGCTTTGCAAGGATAAGCTGCCGGATTCGGTCATCCGCGTCTTCTCGTCGCTCGGGATCTCGATGCCGGGCTACGTCGTCGCATCGACGCTGTTGCTTGTTTTTGCCGTGAAGTTCGGCATCCTGCCGGTCAGCTTCAAGAAGCCGGGCGGGTGGATCATGCCGGTGATCACGCTTGCATTGTATCCGACCTCGTACCTGACGCGCCTGACGCGGGCAAGCATCCTCGAAGTCATGAACCAGGATTATCTGCGGACGGAGCGCGCGAAGGGGATGTCGGAGTTTGTCGTCGTGTTCATCCATGCGCTGAAGAATTCCCTGATCCCTGTGATCACCTATCTCGGGCCGCTGACGGCCTCGATCCTGACGGGCGGTTTTGTCGCGGAGAGCGTTTTCAATGTGCCGGGGCTCGGGCGGTATTTTGTGAGCTCGATCAGCAGCCGTGATTATACGATGATCATGGGCGTGACGATCTTCTATTCGGCGCTGATCGTTATCATGAATCTTGTCTGCGATATCCTGTACAAGATCGTAGATCCGAGAATCAAGCTGGATTAGTGAGGGGAGATTATGAGAGGAAAGACGGTAAATATACTGAGTATGCAGAATAAAATCTCTCCGGAGGATTTCACCCCGCTGGGGGAAGATTTTTTCAAGGAGGAATCTCTTGACACGGAGGAGATCGGCTACTGGAAGGCGAGCTGGCAGAGGCTGCGGTCCAACAAGATCGCGATGACGGCGCTGGTCCTGATCGTGATTCTTATGTTCTTTGCCTTTATCGGGCCGAAGCTGTCGCCGTACACCTACGACCAGCAGGTGCGGGGCGACGAGGGGATGTGGCCGTGCCTGAAGCACCCGTTCGGCACGGACCGTCTCGGGCGCGATATTCTGGTCCGCTGTATGATCGGCTCCAGGATTTCCCTGGTGGTCGGCCTGGTGTCGGCGGTGGTCGTCATGATTGTCGGCAGTATTTACGGCGCGATCTCCGGGCTGATCGGGGGCAAGGTGGATATCATCATGATGCGTATAGTGGATATCATCTACTCGGTGCCGGAGATCCTGCTGATTGTCGTGATCAAGATGGTCATCAGCGACCCGCTGGATACCCTGATCACGAATGTCCCGATGTTCCGCGGGCTGCAGAAGATCGGGTCCAGCCTGATCGCGATCTTTATCGTATATGGCTGCCTGTATTGGGTCGGTATGGCGCGTATTGTGCGCGGCCAGATCCTGCAGCTCAAGACGCTCGAGTTCGTGACGGCAGCGGAGGCGCTCGGCTGTACGAGAGGCCGGTTGATCCGCGAACATCTGCTGCCGAACTGTATCGGGCAGCTCATCGCGACGGTCATGCTGCAGATCCCGTCAGCCATCTTTACGGAGGCGTTCCTGAGTTACCTCGGGATCGGCGTGTCGGCCCCGATGGCCAGCCTTGGCTCGCTGACGTCGGAGGCATTAAATGGCATTACGTCGTATCCGTACCGCGTCATTTTCCCGGCGGCGTTGATCAGCCTGATCATCCTGTCGTTCAACCTGTTCGGCGACGGGCTGCGCGACGCGCTTGACCCGAAAATGAAAAAGTAAAATTGTAAAGTATATATCTCCGCCTGCGCGGGGCTTATATAAAATAAAAGTTTAGAAGGAGGATAAACTATGAGAAAATTCAACAAGCTGGTTTCGGCTGCGCTGGTACTTGGTATGGTGGCTGTTTCCCTTCCGGCGTCTGCGTTCGCGGAGGAGTCTGAGAAGATTGCGATTTCCATCACCGGCGGCGGTGAGGATTCGATGCAGCTCAATACAGCGACGAGCGGCTACCTGAACGGGCTTTCCGCGTGCCGCCATCTGTATGAGGGGCTTTACAAGCTGGATGCGAACGGCGATGTTGTGCTCGGCCAGGCCGCATCTGTCGAGGAGAGCGAGGATGGCCTGACCTGGACGTTCACGCTGAGGGATGATATCACATGGTCGGACGGCGAGCCGGTCACAGCGGACGACTTCATTTTTGGCTTTGACAATCTGTCTGCGCAGGGCGGCGACTACAGCACGCTCCTGTCTGAGGTGGTTGCGTCGTACGAGGCCCCGGATGAGAAGACGGTGGTGATCAACCTGAGCGGCCCGTGCAGCTATCTGCCGTCTATCCTGGCTTTCCCGTCGACCTATCCGGTAAGGCAGGACAAGGTGGAGGAATTCGGCGATGCATACGCGACGGATCCGGACAAGGCTGTTTACAATGGACCGTACGCAATGACGGAATGGGACCATGAGGCTGAGGTGGTCATGGAGCTGCGCGACGATTATTATGACGCCGCGAATATCGAGGTCGGCACGATCAACTGGATGCTGACGACTGAGGAGAGCACGGCGCTCGCTTCCTTCGAGAGCGGCGACATCATGTACTCCGACCTGTGTCCGGACGAGGAGAAGCCACGCATGGATGGCAACGGCCTGTTCTACACAGCAGGCAACAACAATTACTGCGTGATGTTCAACCTTGGCGACAAGGGGAACGATGTCCTCAAGGATGTGAAGGTACGCGAGGCCCTGTCCCTGACGATCGACCGTGACCGCATCATCGCGATCCGTGACCTGAACGATGAGATGGGCTTTACGCTGGCATGCAGCGGCTACACAAATGACGAGGGCGTTGACTTTACGGAGTATGCGGATCCGTGGTTTGATGTGACGGATTATGAGGGCAACTGTGAGAAGGCAAAGGCTCTGCTTGCGGAGGCAGGCTATGAGAACGGCGAGGGCTTCCCGGCTCTGACTTATATCGTAAACAACGATGGCCGCAAGGAGATCGCGGAGGCGATCGTGAACGACTGGAAAGAGGTGCTCGGCATCGACACGATCACGGTTGAGAAGGTGGAGAATTTCTCCTCGGCGAGACGTGAGGGCGACTATGACCTGGCTTACTATGGATGGTTCATGGATTACACGGATCTGTCGAATATGTTTGGCGCGATCACGCATATGTCCGACTCGAACGCGTTCTATTCGAGCGAGGAGTACAATGCGGCGTACAATGCGGCGATCAGCTCGAGTGACGAGCAGGTACAGTGGGACAGCTACAAGGAGTGCGAGGCGATCCTGGCGAAGGATCTGCCGGTGACGGTTATCCTTCACTCGATGAGCTCCTATCTGTTTGATGATGTGAACTACAGCGGGCTGGTATATTCCTGCGGCAATTTCGTATTCACGTACGTGACACAGAACTGATGATAGCTGTTGTTTCGTGGCTGCCTGCGGCAGCTGAATCATTCCGGGAGGCACAGGGAACTGCGGCCTCCTGGTTTTCGTCTGTGCGTATAGTTCGGGAACTGTCGTCGCAGGCGGAGCTGTCGTGACTGTATGCGGGAATGAAATGCTTTGCGTGAATGAGGGAGGATATCATGAGAATCAAGGAAATTGCACTTGGGTACATCAGCATTCCGCTGGTGACTCCGTTTAAGACAGCGCTGCGCACGGTTGACAGTGTCAATGACCTGATTGTGAGGGTGACAGCGGAGGACGGCACGGAGGGCTACGGGGAAGCGCCGCCGACAGCAGTGATCACAGGTGATACGAAGGAGTCGATCGAGGCTGCAATCCGCGGCTATATCGCTCCGGCTGTCTGCGGGATGGAGCTGGACGGCATCGGCGCAGTGATGGAGCGGATGGAAAGGTCGATCGCCAAAAATACGTCCGCGAAGGCGGCGGTCGATATCGCGCTGTACGACCTGTATGCGAAGCTTCAGAAGAAGCCTCTGTTCCGGCTGCTGGGCGAGGGTGCGCCGGAGCAGGTGAAGACGGGGCTGGAGACGGATCTGACGATCAGTGTCAATGAGACGGACGAGATGGTGCGCGACAGTGTGCGCGCGGCCGCAGCAGGCTTCAGGATCCTGAAGGTCAAGGTCGGCAAGGGCGGCGCGAAGGACGTGGAGCGTGTGCGTGCGATCCGCAGCGCGGTTGGCCGGGATGTGAAGCTCCGTATCGACGCGAACCAGGGCTGGACGCGCGAGGAGGCGGTAAGGACGATCTGCGCGATGGAGGACGCCGGGCTTGAGATCGAGCTTGTGGAGCAGCCTGTGTCGTACCATGACTTCAAGGGGATGCAGTATGTGACCGGCCATGTTGATACGCCCATCTTGGCGGATGAAAGCGTGTTTTCTTATGAGGATGCCCTCCGGATTATCGAGGAGCACGCGGCAGACCTGATCAACATCAAGCTGATGAAGACGGGCGGCCTGCATGAAGCGATGCGTATCTGCGATGCGGCGGATCAGTATGGCGTGAGCTGTATGATTGGCTGTATGCTCGAGAGCAAGGTGTCGGTCAGCGCCGGGGCGCATCTCGCGGCGGCGCGCGGCTGTGTGACAATGGCGGATCTAGACGGTCCGTCGCTGTGCAGGGAGGATCCCTACGAGGGCGGCCCGGTGTTCGCCGGACCGAAGATCCGGCTGCCGGAGACAGCCGGAATCGGGATCACGCGGATACCGGTGGAGTTCGAGGTCGTCTGAAGGAAACAGTTCAGCCGCAACATATCGAAAAATAAGCGCGGCATGGAGGGTCAGGTATGAAGTTGGCAGTGGTGACAGCGGAGCATTGCTATCTGAGGAAGACAGCGGGGCGCAGCGAGGCACAGAATGACAGCGGGATCGAAGATGAGATTTTTTCCGGATGGGCGGTACGTCTGCTGCCCGGGACACTGAAAAACGGCTGGATAAAGGTGGAAACGCATTATGGATACCAGGGCTTTGCGAGGATGTCGGAGCTTCGGTGCATAGAGATGCAGGAGCTTCAGGCGAGGCAGGACAAAGCACGCTTTTTCCGGCTGGGAGCTGCTGAGGCGGATCTGCTGGATCAGCCGAAGGTACAGGGGCTTCCGTTGGAGATGATGCTGAAAAATGCGTTTGTGGAGCTGCTTGGGCGGGAGCCGGACGGAGACTGGGTCCAGGTGCGCACGGCTGCGGGGCGGGAAGGTTATACGCACGTATGCTATCTGTGCGAACGCGCGGACGACGACGGGTATCTGCTGGCGTGTGCGGAGGCTGCGGGAGCCGGTGCGGAGCCGTCTGCGTGTGCGGAG
>CAYRKA010000064.1:8063-9375 GCA_964424785.1 uncultured Lachnospiraceae bacterium
CGCTGGGGCGGGAAGTCGTCGCAGGGGCTGGATTGTTCGGGGCTTGTTTTTATGAGTTATCTGGAAAATGGCGTCCTGATTTATCGTGATGCCGCAGTCAGGCCGGAATATCCTGTACGCGAGGTTCTGCGCGGGGAGCTGAAGGCCGGTGACTTGATCTTTTTCCCGGGACATGTGGCGATGTACCTCGGTGGTGGGCGTTATATCCATTCGACGGCATATGCAAAAAATGCCGGTGTCACGGTCAACAGCCTGTATCCGGAGGACGCAGATTACCGCGAGGATCTGGCGGGAAAGATCACGGGCTGCGGCAGCGTATTCCCGGCGTCTGGCTCTCAGAGGGCTGCATTTGACTGGGATGCGCTGCGTGTACGGCTTGACGCATTTCCGGGGAAGGTCAGTGTGGTTTACCGGGAACTGGTTCCGGGAGGGCGGACGTTCTGCTATCAGGAAAAGCAGCCGCATATCGCCGCGAGTGTGATCAAACTGTTCCTGATGGCGGCGGTGTTCCAGGGATTTGAGGACGGGCGGTTCGGGCCGTCGGACAGGATCCGGATCCGCAGGGAGGATTGTGTGCCGTCCTGCGGCGTGCTCAATTATATGGAAGAGAAGCCGTGTGTAACGGTGCGCGACCTTGTGGAGCTGATGATTATCGTGAGCGACAATACAGCGGCGAATGTCCTGTTTGATCTGGTCGGCGAGGAATCTCTTGGGATCTTCCTTCATGATCAGCTGGGGCTTTCGGAGACATCCTTCAATCGGAAGATGTTCGATTCGGTACGCGCGGCGCAGGGGATTGAGAATTATGTGACAGGCGAGGATGCCGCGTGGCTTCTCGGGGAGATTTATTATGGCAGGCTGGTATCCGAGGATGCGTCGCGGCAGATGTATGAGATCCTGACGCATCAGCGCCTGAACGGGAAAATACCGTTCTGCCTGCATACGCTGCCGGATGCGCCGGTCATCGCGCACAAGACGGGGGAAGATGCCGGGATCACGCATGATGTTGGCATCATTGCGGGGAGGACGCCGTTTATCCTGTGCTTCCTCGGCAGTGAGACGGATGTACCGCGTTATGAGCGGCTGATGGCGGAGACGGCGCTTGAACTGTATCGGATTTCTTAATCCGAAGGATGCGGTCTGTGGCTTGCAGGGCGGAGGATCCGTGAATGGCAACCATTTCTCTGGTCTGTACATGAAACTCTGCCCAGGATCGATGGCGTTTCGTGGATGGCCATTCAGGGCGGCAGCCCGGATAGCCTGTCGGCAGGAGACAGGATATCCGGGCTGCAATAGTCCAGGGATGTGCGCC
>CAYRKA010000064.1:9475-12658 GCA_964424785.1 uncultured Lachnospiraceae bacterium
GATCACGTTTACCGTGCACGTCGCTGTCACGCCGTTTGCCTTGGCAGTGATCGTCACGGTTCCCTCGCTGATCCCTTTGACCTTCCCTGATTTCGTCACGGTGGCAATACTTTTGTCGCTGGTCGACCACTTGACGGTGCTGCTGCTTCCTTTTACCGTGGCTTTCAGCTGAAGCGTATTCCCGGCGTAAATCGTCGCCGAGGATTTGTTCAGCGAGATCGACGGCTTCGAGGAGGTGGTCTTCTTGTTTTTCACGGTGACGGTGCAGGTGACAGATTTCCCGTCTACTGTGCCGGTAATTTTACACTTGCCTTTTTTGACGCCCTTTACCTTTCCGGAGCTGCTCACGGTGGCTATGGAAGTCTTTGAGCTTTTCCATGAGGCGGCAGTCGCGACGCCATCTACCAGGACGCTGAGCGTGGCGCTCTCCCCGACATAGAGCGTCAGGGATTTTTTGCTGATCGTCGTCGAGGTGATCTGGTCCGCGATATCATCAAACACATCGTCGATCTTCTTCGCGCTCGTGACGACATAATATTTATTCTTTGACGCGAGATCCTTCATCAGCTTCTTGCCAAATGCCAGGTCGTCCCCGGAGGAATTGTGGAAAAATCCGAGTGCATAGATGAAATAACCCTTATTCTTGAGCTTCACATCTGTCCGGTAGGTGGGATTGGCATATTTGTAATCCTTATGGTCGCTGGCCTTGTACCTGCCGGAGGTGGATTTGCTGCCGGTCTGCGGCAGTCCGTCGGAGCAGAGGATCACATTTTTCATGACTTCGGAACCGCCGGAAACCTTGCCGAGCAGAGTACCGGCCTTTTTGAGGGCCTGGTTCATGTTTGTCTTCCCACCGGCCTTCAGCTTGCTGATTGCGGATGAGAGCGCACTGTAATCACTGGTGAAGCTGCATACGACCGATGAGGAGGAATTGAGCGTCACGAGGGCGACATAATTATCCCCGGCCGAGCCGAGGACTTTCTTGCAGAAGCGTTTGGCGGCGGCTTTTTCCCTTTTCAGAGGGGTGCCCTTGACACTGCCCGAGGTGTCAAGAATGAGGACATTGTAGCGTGTCGTACCGCCTGAGGACGGGTTGACGACAGAGATCAGGCATTCAGCGGTCGTGCCGCCTGCCATTGCAGTGATGACAGAGGAGCCGGGCGCTATGCCTGTTACGAGGCCGGTCTGGTCCACCGACGCAACCGAGGTATCGGAGCTGCCCCAGGAGGCGTCAGCCTGAACGTTGTCGACAAGCGCGCTGAGCTGGATGGATTCCCCCGCCTGGATGGTGGCGCTGCTCTGGCTGATTGTCACAGTGGACGCTGCCTTTGCGGTGCCCGCCGGGGCAAGGAGTGAGAGTACCATTGCCAGTGCGAGGAAAAAAGCACAAAGTTGTTTTTTCATACAAATTTTCTCCTTCTCTTTTTCTGGTGGCCATGGTGCAGGCCCGCCGGTATCCGCCATCCCTGCCTGTTAGCCTGCGGCGGGCATACCTGCGCGAACAGCCACTATGGGCCGGTTTTACAAAAATACAGATTTTCAGCGTTATTAGAATCTTCCGTCATCAGGCGGTCACAACCATGCAGTCTTTCCTGTGGAACACGATGCCGCAGCGGACGATTGATCTCGATCACGACCCCGACCCTGTCGTGCGTATAAATCACAATGTCACTGTAGCCCTCGCCTGCCTCCGTGTTTGACCGAATCCGCCAGTCCCCGCAGCTCTGCAGGAGCCCCAGTACCAGGCCGTGATAGAAGTTTTCCTTCTGGTTCTTCCTGACAGCGGTATCTTGGATGCTGATGGAGTCCCACAGATATTCTGCTATGAACATTGTCTTATCCACATAATAAAAGCCCTGTGTCCTGATTTTTTCAAACCCTTCAATACCTACAGGCAGTTTTTCATCATACGCAGCCTCACTCCTTTCCGGCGGCAGATTGCCAAATGCGCCTTACAGGCTGACAACCCAAAACAACGGGATCCCTTTTGTCACCTGTTTTTCTGAGCCTTTTTATCCATGAGCCTGCGGCGATACTCAGGAAATTTTTCAATATCATTTTGGGAGAGCTTCGGATATTTTGGGCTTATCTTTTCCAATACATCCAAAATAGCCTCCGATACGAGATAACGGCTATACCATTTCTGGTCTGCGGG
The DNA here is from genome assembly GCA_964424785.1 of uncultured Lachnospiraceae bacterium. GTDB lineage: Bacteria > Bacillota > Clostridia > Lachnospirales > Lachnospiraceae > Choladousia. Next base: position 11,631 of record CAYRKA010000064.1, read on the forward strand.
AATGACATACCATGGCGCTTCTTTTGTGGCGGTTGCGTTAATGGCTTCTTCATACGCTTCATTGTATTCCCTCCACAATTCCCTCTCCGACATATCGCTGCCTGAGAATTTCCAGTTCTTCTCCGGGAGATCAATGCGTTCCAGGAATCTTTTCTTCTGGGTGTCCGCCGAGACATTCAGGAAAATCTTCACAATGCGGTAACTGTTATCATACAGGTATTCTTCATAATTGCGGATTTGTTTATACCGTTTTAGAATGAAGGTCTTCTCATCCAGGCACCGCTTCGCCATCTGATACGTATGATACAGCTTATGCACCTTCACTACCAGCACATCCTCATAGTAGGAACGGTTGAAAATGGCAATCATTCCCCGTCGGGGCAGGTTGATATTGCAGCGCCACAGATAATCATGGGCCAGTTCCTCTTTTGAAGGCTGCTTATAGCTATACACCTGGACGCCCTGGGGATTCACGCCACTCATCACATGCCGGATCGTGCTGTCCTTACCGGCAGCGTCTCTTGCCTGCAATACAATCAACAATCCCTCCTTTCCGTCGGCATAGAGCCGATCCTGGAGGGCAAATATTTTCTCCTGGTTTTTCGCGGTCTTTTTCAGGATTTCCGCTTTATCTGCCTTATCCTCCTTGCTGTTGGTGGGCAGTTCCTTTAAGTTCAGTTTTCTGCTGCCATCGAAACAATACTTTTTTAATTGTGACATGATACACCTCCCTTATTTCATTCTTAGCGATTCACATTTGTATACCAGACTCATCGATTCCCGCGAGCAACGAGCCAAGTAGCCAGGCTTGCATGGATATTTGGCGGTGCTGTGTGCCGTGGCACACATTTCGCACTGACCCTCGCGGCGTCTGCCACGTCTGATTCGAACAGCACCTGGATCACACTTGCCAGAGGTATGCTTTTATTATACTGGCCTCATTAAAATAAAGCAAGAAAAGCTGTCCATTTTTTTAAAAGTCAGGAGAAAAGCGGGGGATTCCTTCACCCGTGTTCCAGTACTGGAGT
>CAYRKA010000065.1:0-2189 GCA_964424785.1 uncultured Lachnospiraceae bacterium
TAAAGCGACAGGTCAATTCATAGGTCAATTTAGAAAAGGCGACGTAAAAAAACAGCGATTTTATAAGGAATTTGGCATTTGAAACAACGGACTCTGACTCCGTCATTTCAAGGTTCGAATCCTTGTAGCCCTGTGAATCTGAAGCCTTTGGTTGATGCCAGAGGCTTTTCTTTTCATTTTGATTGTAATTGTCCGGCGCCGGACAGATACATTTGACTATATTTTAAATAATATCGGAGGAATTATGGCTTATCAATTTGAAAGCAGGGTCAGATACAGTGAGATGGATACATGGCACAGGCTGACGCTCACCTCTATCGTCGATTATTTTCAGGACTGCTCGACTTTTCAGTCGGAGGCCTGCGGGAACGGTCTGGATTTTCTTGCCGCGAAGAACCGCGTCTGGATGGTGCTCTCCTGGCAGATCGATATTCTGCGCAGGCCCCTGCTCGGCGAGAAGATTACAGTACAGACATGGCCATACGATTTTAAAGCTTTTTATGGTTACCGCAATTTCGCATTGCTTGATGAAGCGGGCGGATATCTGGGAAAAGCGAACAGCGTATGGGTATTTATGGACAGCGTGGCCGGCCGTCCGGCTAAGATCCTTCCGGAGGATATTTCAGGGTATTCGGTTGAACCGATGCTTGATATGGAGACCTCTTCCAGAAAGATGCGGATCCCGCCCAAAAGCGTACCACAGGATTCATTTCCTGTCTGCCGCCATCATCTGGACACAAATAATCATGTCAATAACGGACAATACATCAGCATGGCTGAGGAATACCTCCCAGCCGGTTTTGAGACATCGCGGCTGCAGGTTGAGTACCGCCGTCAGGCGCGGCTGCACGATATCATCGTGCCGATGGTCCATGAGGAGCCGGGCAAGGTCGATGTCAGCCTGTGCGGAGAATCAGGCGAAGCGTATGCAGTCGTAGCCTTTTCAGAGAGGAGTATATATGCTTAAAACAGGTGAAAAACAGGAACTCACAGTAGTCAAGGAGGTGACTTTCGGTGTCTATCTTGCGGAATCACCCGAATCAAAGGACAAGGTTCTGCTCCCGAAAAAAGAGACAGACGGTGCGCTGCACTGCGGCGACCGCCTGACCGTATTCCTCTACCTGGATTCGAGCGACCGGCTGATTGCGACGAGGCGTGAACCGATGCTGACGCTTGGCCGGACTGCGGTCCTGCGCGTGCGTGAGGTCACAAACATCGGCGCTTTCCTCGACTGGGGGCTTGAGAAGGATCTGCTGCTGCCCTTCCACGAACAGACTGCGAAAGTACATACAGGTGAGGAATGCCTTGTCGCCCTGTATCTTGATAAGAGTTCGCGACTTTGTGCCACCATGAAGGTATATCCGTATCTTCTCAAAAACGCGCCATACCGCCGGGATGACGAGGTAAGCGGGCGGATCTACGAGATAAGCGGCAACTTCGGGGCATTCGTGGCGGTGGATGACAAGTATTCCGCGTTGATCCCGCACAGTGAAGGCACCCGGGGGCTGTATGTCGGCGCGATTATCCGCGCACGCGTGACCTCCGTCAAGGAGGACGGCAAGCTCGACCTGAGCGTCCGGGAAAAGGCTTACCTGCAGATGGACGAGGATGCTGAATATGTAATGCAGACGATCCGCGAATATGAGGGTGTCCTGCCGTTTGACGACAAGGCTTCGCCGGAGCTGATTATGCGTGAGTTCGGCCTCAGCAAGAATGCTTTCAAGCGTGCAGTTGGCCGCCTCATGAAGCAGGGGCGTGTCGAGATCAGCAATGGTAAAATTCTTCAGACAGGCCGTTAGGCGCTGCCGGTGCACCCCGGTTTTATGATGAATGAACAGGGCAATCCGAAAGGGGGTTTCGCAATGACAGATCTGAAAAAGAAAAAAGCAGGCGCTGATAACCGTGATCACGGCCGGAAAGGAGCGGGTGTGGCACATACCGTATTTCAGGTAATTGCGTCCTTCGTCGTGATGCTCCTGCCTGCATTGCTTTCTGCGGCTGCACTGATTCTTCTTGTCGCAGCCGGTATGCCATACAATCTCATCGGCCTTGTCGTGCTGAGCCTCATTATTTATGCAGCCTTTTTTATGCTGCTGATGTGGCTCGCCGGAAAGCTCGAAAAGCTCCTTTTTATGTCATAGGAAACAACAGGCCCCGTGGCAGGTCATATCTGATGCCGCGGAGCCTGT
>CAYRKA010000065.1:2289-12623 GCA_964424785.1 uncultured Lachnospiraceae bacterium
AATTATCGTTTTAAGCAAGCTTTGCCTTCGCGATCTCTACCAGGGATGCGAAACCGTCTGCGTCGTTCACAGCCATGTCGGCCAAAACCTTCCTGTTCAGCTCAATACCTGCCAGCTTCAGCCCATACATGAACTTGCTGTAGGAGAGGCCGTTCAGACGTGCGCCCGCATTGATACGCGCGATCCAGAGCTGCCTGAACTGGCGCTTTCGCTGCTTCCTGCCTGCGTATGCGCTTGTCAGTGCGCGCATTACGGACTGCTTGGCTATTCTGTACTGCTTCGATCTGGCTCCTCTGTAACCCTTTGCCAACTTTAATACACGATTATGTTTTTTCCTGGCGTTCATACCGCCTTTAATTCTTGCCATGTCTTATTTCCTCCTTCGCCTATACTTATAAATATGGTAAAATCTTCTTCATGTTAGCAGCGTTCGTAGGATCTGTGATCGTTGCTTTCCTGAGATTTCTTTTTCTCTTGGCAGACTTCTTGGTTAAGATATGGCTCTTATACGCTTTATTCCTCTTTAGTAATCCCGAACCTGTCTTTTTGAAACGTTTTGCAGCCGCTCTGCTGGTTTTCATTTTTGGCATCTTGTTGTTCCTCCTTATATTTAGAATCTCTGAATTAACGCTTTTCCGACAAGAACATGGTAAGGCTCCTGCCCTCCTGCTTAATCGGTTTGTCGATGGCCGCAACGTCCGCAAGCTCCTTTGCAAAATCCTCGAGGATATGGCGGCTCGCCTGCATATGTGCCATCTCTCTCCCGCGGAAACGGAGGGTAATCTTTACCTTGTTCCCTTTGGTGATGAATTTCCTGGCGTTGTTCACTTTCGTGTTCAAGTCGTTTTCATCAATGTTCGGTGACAATCGAACCTCTTTGATTTCAATCGTTTTCTGTTTCTTCCTGGCTTCTTTTTCTCTCCTTGCCAGCTCATAACGATATTTGCCGTAATCGATGATCTTGCATACCGGCGGCTTCGCCGTCGGAGCGATCTTCACGAGATCGAGTTCTGCCTCTCTGGCTAATTTCATTGCATCCCTGGCAGACATTATGCCAAGCTGTTCCCCGTTCTCCCCGATCAGGCGGACTTCACGGTCCCTGATTTGTTCGTTGATCATTAATTCGCTAATGGTACCACACCTCCAACACTGATATAAAACGTCATAAACGCGAAAAAAATGGATAACGCAGTTATCCACCTGATCTGTACACAGCAAAACACGTCTCTGCCAAACCGAAACGTGAGCAAACTGATACATCGATATGAACCGCTGGTCGCCTCGCGCGCCAGGGTGAGAGTGGATACTCTGCTTTCCTGTTTCTACAACCTTGCTCACTTTAGCACATCCGGCGGGTGTTGTCAATCGAAAAAGCATAAATAGTAACAAACTTTTTTCGCAAAAGCAAAAAAATATATTTTCGCAAAAGCAAAAAAATATATTGACTTTTTAAAAAACGTGTAGTATTATAGCCATCGTGAGTTGCGAGACTCGCGAGGACGCGGAGATGGCGGAATTGGCAGACGCGCAGGCTTCAGGTGCCTGTGGTAGCAATATCGTGAGGGTTCAAGTCCCTTTCTCCGCACTGGGCTTTCCGGGTGATCGGGAAGCTTTTTCTTTGTGTCACAGGGGACTCCGTCTCCTGTGACAGTATGTTCTTTCTTTTGAAAAAATTAATTTGACTTTTTTTCTTAACACTGTGATAATGAAATTTAACAGGGAAGTAATATGAAGTAACAAATGCAGGAGGACTATCAAGATGTCAAGAAACAGAGAGGACCGTCCGTATCCGGATGGGAGGAATGGCTATGACAATGATAACAGGCCGAAGAAGTCAGGGATGAATCTGAAACTTGTTTTCGGCATTAGCCTTTGCATCGTGCTGGGAATTGTTCTGGTCAGCGGCGGTTTGATTTATAAGCTGGGTCATGGCCTGTACAGCAATATTAATTATGTAGCGGACGATGACGTTGCGGTCATGGAGACGCTTCCCGAGGAGGCGGCAGAGGAGACGGTCAGCACAGAGGAGCGCAAGGGCGTCGTGGTCAGCGACGAGGAGCTCGCGAGTATCCATGACAAGCTGAGCAGCCTTGCCAATCTTGAGAAGGTATCTGATGATGATATCTATAATGTACTGTTGGTCGGCGTGGACCGCCGTGACAAGTCATGGAACGGCAATTCCGATGCGATGATCCTTGTATCGATTAATAAGAAGGAAAACAGGGTCTCGATGGTTTCTTTGATGCGTGACACATATGTGGATATCCCCGGCGTCGGCTACGGCAAGTTGAATGCGGCGTATGCGTATGGGGCAGGCCCGCTGCTCTGCGAGACGGTGACGAACACGTTTAATATCGAGGTAGACCGCTATGCAGCGGTAGATTTTTTTGACCTGATCGATATCATCAATATAATCGGAGGCGTGGATCTGGAGATCAGTGCGGCGGAGGCAGAGGTCGCGAATGGCTATATCCTTGATATGTGCAATCTGATGGAGGTGGATGGTACAGAGCATCTGATCCCGTCTGAGGGAGGCACAATCCATTGCGACGGCGTGCAGGCCGTGGGATTTGCCAGGAACCGCTATGTTGGCAATTCCGACTTTGAGCGTACGGAACGCCAGCGTTATGTCCTTTCACAGCTGATGGCCGAAGTGAAGCGGATGTCTGTCGCGCAGATGACGGAGAAGATGCAGGAGATCCTCGAGTATGTGACGATGAACATTCCCGAGTCGGAGATCTGGAGCATGGTGACAGAGCTTCCGGAGCTCCTGGAGTATGATTTCACGATGAGCCGCGTGCCGTACGACAATATGTATGAGACGATCTGGGTGGATAATCAGGACAATCTGGTACCTGACTGGGATGAGACGCTGGCACTGCTGCATGAAGAAATTTACGGTACGGGGAATTAAATCAGTATGAAACGGGGCTGCCTTTGGGCAGCCCCGTTCTGCTAAAAAAGAATGTAATTGTGAAAGTATTGGACTGTTGCGGGAGAATACCACAGACGGAGACAACGTGAAACGGCAGATAGGGGAGCTATCTGCCGTTTCGAGGGGAGTATAAATAATTAATAAGGGGTTTGTAAAAAAAATTATTGAAGGGTAAATTCTTTTTACGAGAGTGATTATAATATAATTCCCAAAAAAATGCAATACATATTTTTGAAATTTGTTGGAATAATAGGACTGTAACAAAAAACAAGTTTCAGGAGGCATTATTATGGCTAAGAATACGACATCAAATTCCGGCTCGAACCAGACAAAGCAGGAAAATGCACAGAACACAAACGCGCAGTCCAGGAACAAGACGGGGAATTCAACGGGTTCCAACAGTTCGAACAGTTCCGATAATTCCAGCAGCTCCAACAGTTCGGACAGCTCCGGCAGCTCCGATGGCTCGAATTGCAGCAGTTCGGACAGCTCCGGCAATTCCAATGGCTCGAATTGCCGTAACAAGTATGAGACGAGCAGGAACTGTCATGATTCCTGCAACGAGGCTGAGTCAGATTACTAAATGCAGATCGGACAGGGGAGATTCATCTGCCCTGTCCGCCCTGTGTGCATAAAAAAGGAGGCGCCGCGGCACCTCTTTTTTCATATAATAAAATGCGCACGTGTTTATTGCGTATGCAGTGGCGGAATTTGCCTGATTTTTGGGGAAAGGGGGGTCGGGAGGATGGAAACAATCCCGGCAAGAGAGCTGGACTGGTATGTGCGCAGCGGGAACTCTCTCATCGTTGACCTGCGTTCTCCGGAGGACTTCAGGAGAGGGCATATTCGGGGGGCGGTGAACGTACCACAAGGCAGCTTTAAAACGGAGCTCTCCGGCAGACGGGGTGAGCCGGTTATTTTGTATTGTGAGCGCGGAGCCCTCAGTATGGCAGTCGCGCGGAAACTGGAAGAAAAGGGCTACCACACACGTAGTGTCGTAGGCGGAATCCGGGCATACAGAGGAGTGAATATGGTGCGTGCAGGCAAGTAACTCTCTGTGTGCAGGCTGCATTCGGCGAGGAGAAATACACTGCTGACAGCACGGAAGAGGAACGGCGGGCCTGTACGCAAAAGGATTGACACGGCGGCGGACCCGCATTAATATATAGAGGCAGGATGGATCGCATACATACGCAGTGCCGGAGGACGGCATATTTTCAATCCGCGATTTTGAAGGAAATACGGTAAAGGAAGTTACTTTATGAAGCAGATATTTGAACTGGCCGCGCCCTGCCATTTTGGCCTGGAAGCGGTATTGAAACGTGAGATTACAGATCTGGGTTACGAGATCAGCAGCGTGGAGGACGGCAGGGTGACCTTTGGCGGAGATGCGGAGGCAATCGCGGTTGCGAATGTATTCCTGCGCTCGGCAGAGCGTGTTCTGCTGAAGGTTGGGACTGTGCATGCGGAGACGTTTGAGGAGTTGTTTGACCGCGTGAAGGAGCTCCCGTGGGAGCAGTATCTCCCGGTCAATGCCAGGTTCTGGGTGACAAAGGCCACCTCGGTCAAAAGCAGGCTGTTCAGCCCATCCGACATCCAGTCAATTGTGAAAAAGGCTGTCGTCGAGCGGCTGAGAGGCGTCTATGGCGTGAGCTGGTTTGCGGAGGATGGGGAGGCATACCCGATCCGGGTCTTTTTTATGAAGGATGAAGCGATGGTCACGCTCGACACGACGGGGGAATCGCTTCACAAGCGCGGCTACCGTAAGCTGGTGGCAAAGGCTCCGATTTCGGAGACTCTGGCCGCGGCACTGATTTCCCTTACACCATGGAAAGCGGACCGGATTCTGGTTGACCCGTTCTGCGGCAGCGGGACATTCCCGATTGAAGCTGCGATGATCGCGGCAAATATCGCACCGGGTATGAACCGGTCGTTCCTGGCGGAGCACTGGGAGAATCTTGTGCCGCGCAGGACGTGGTATGACGCAGTCGAGGAGGCACGGGATCTGATAGATCTTTCCGTAAAAACGGACATCCAGGGGTACGATATTGACGGAGAGGTGATCAAGGCGGCGCGGGAGAATGCGCGGCTGGCAGGCGTTGAGAATCTGATTCATTTTCAGAGGAGGCCGGTCAGCGAGCTGAGCCATCCGAAGAAGTATGGTTTTGTGATCACGAATCCGCCGTATGGGGAGCGCCTTGAGGAGCGGGAGGGCCTGCCTGCACTGTACCGGCAGATGGGAGAAGCGTTTGCGCGGCTTGATTCCTGGTCGGAGTATGTGATAACGGCATACGACCAGGCGGAAAAATATATCGGCAGGAAAGCAGATAAGAACCGTAAGATATACAACGGCATGATCAAGACGTATTTTTATCAGTTCCAGGGGCCGAGGCCGCCCAGAAAAGAGAAGGGGAAGTGATTTGAAGCTGAGACAAAGATGGATAGCTGTGGCGCTGTGCCTGCTGACAGCCATGCCGGGATGCGCGGTGCCGGGAGATACGTCGGATGGCGGCGGGTGCGTGGCCATGGACGGACTGGCCGAAATGCTCTTGCAGTGCAGCGGGGCGCCGGAACAGGGAAGTGCGTTCGCGGCATTTGGGGGGCTGCACTTTCCGGGGCAGCTGCCTGCGTACTGGTATGCCGGGGATTCTGGCCGCAGGCCGACACAGAAATATCAGGGGAATTATGGGACCTGCTGGGCGCTGACAGCGGTGTCTGCGCTGGAGGCTGCGGTATTGCCGGAGCGGCATATCACATTTTCAGCGGATCATATGGCGAACAAAAACGCATATACAGTTGGCGCTGACGCAGGCGGCAGTTATCAGATGATAATGGCCTATCTGAGCGGCTGGCAAGGGCCGGTGCAGGAGCAAGAGGATCCCTACGGCGACGGTTTTTCACCGGACGGGCTGGAGACTGCGGCGCATGTGCAGGAGATGCAGCTTCTGGACGGCTGCAGTACGGAGGAGGTCAAGCGGGCTGTGCTGGAGTACGGTGCGGTACAGACCTCGCTGTATATGAGCCGCAAGCTGACACAGCCGGACTCTCCTTATTATAATGAAGATATGTATGCGTATTATTATCCGAAGGAGCAGACACAGAACCATGATGTGCTGATCCTGGGATGGGATGATTCGTTTTCACGTTTTTGCTTCCGCAGTATCCCGGAACGTGACGGGGCATTCATCTGCATGAACTGGTGGGACGGGTTTGGCGATGACAGTATTTTTTATGTGTCATATTGTGACGCGAACATCGCACGGACGGGACTTGTATATAGCAAAGTCGAGGACACCGATAATTATGACCGTCTGTATCAGGCGGATGGCTGCGGCTGGATGGGCAGCCTTGGGTATGGCGGCAGGGAATGCTGGTTCGCGAATGTGTATACTGCGGCGGCAGCAGATTCATGGAATGAGTCTGTACATACAGGGACAACAGAGACTTCCGACGGCGTGCCCGAGACATTTTCGACGTTGGGAGTGAAAAATGAGGCTGCGGAATATCTCAGCGCTGTCGGCTTTTACGCGACGGTTCCGGGCGGTACGTATGATCTCTATTTGGCACATGATTTTTCGGATACATCTTCATTCGCCTCCATGGAATATCTGGAGACGGCGGAGGCAGGGCGCTGCGGGTACTATACGGTAGATTTGGCCGGCCCGGAGAAGCTGGAGGCGGGGGAACGCTTTGCGGTAATCGTAAAAATGTCAGTGCCGGAGGGACAGGCTGCCGCCGCTGTCGAATTCGCAGGCTCCGCGGATGCGGCGGATGTGGCGCTGGAAGGCTGTGAGGGCTATCTGAGCCGCACAGGGAGCATATGGGAGAATACGGAAGAAGCATATCAGTCGAATGTGTGCCTGAAAGCGTACACGGTATATGAAATATCAGGGGACGGCTAAATCCGTTTCCTGTAGCTGACACAGCTGTGCGAGGCATCCGTCTGGCGCCGACAAAAATATTGCAGATCCGATCCCCATGTGCTATACTGGACGATGGCAAAAATGAAGCGAGGGTCATAGCACCGTGCAACGGCCCGGCGGACAGCCCCCTGGTGTGGTGAATGAGGATACTACTTTGGACAGAAGAATTATTTTCGCTACAGGCAATGAAGGAAAGATGCGGGAAATCCGCATGATTATGGAGGACCTCGGTGTACCGGTCATCTCGCTGAAGGAGGCGGGGATTGCGGTATCGGCCGAGGAGAACGGGACGAGCTTCCGTGAGAACGCCGTGATCAAGGCAAAGGCGGCTATGGAGCGGACAGGAGAGGCCGTCCTGGCAGATGATTCCGGCCTGGAGATCGATTATCTGGGCGGGGCACCGGGCATTTATTCGGCGCGGTTCATGGGTGAAGATACGCCCTACGATATCAAGAATGCCGCGCTGCTTGAGAAGCTTGCCGGTGTGCCGGATGAAAAACGCACGGCGCGCTTCGTTTGTGAGATCGCCTGTGTGCTGCCGGACGGACGGGTCTTTACGGCACGGGGCGTCATGGAGGGCAGGATCGGGCATGAGGCCCGCGGGGAGGGCGGCTTCGGCTATGATCCGATCTTTTATCTGCCGGAGTGCGGCTGCACGTCGGCTGAGTTATCCGCTGAGCAGAAGAACAGGCTGAGCCACCGCAGCAAGGCGCTCCGTGCCATGAAGGAAATACTGGGGACGGTGTTTGAGATGACAAATAAATATAAGAAGAGTTGAGGAGAGAAAAATGAGGATTCTTGTAGTGAGCGATACGCATGGCCGCGAGGAAAACCTGATTAAGGTGCTCGAGGAGGATGGGACGCCGGATTGCCTGCTGCATCTGGGAGATTCCGAGTGCGGCGAGGAATATATGCGAAGTATTGTCAAATGTCCGCTTCATATGGTATCCGGCAACTGCGATTTCTTTACACAGCTTCCGAAGACCAGGATTATCGAGCTTGGCGGCTGCAAAATCATGATGACGCATGGCCATTACTATTATGTCTCGGTCGGGACACGCGATCTCGTTGAGGAGGCGAAAGCGAACGGCTGTAATGTAGCGATGTTCGGGCATACGCACCGCCCGTTTATCGACCAGAGCGACGAGGAGCTGACAGTCCTCAATCCGGGCAGCCTGTCGTTCCCGCGCCAGGACGGGCGCAGGCCAAGCTACATTACGATGGATATCAATGAAGGGCAGCCGGTCCAGTATGTGCTGCATTACCTGTGACGAAAATCCAAAAAAGGCTTGACTTCACGCATTTTGATATGATATACTGAGCGGGCGTATGGAAGCAGGCTTTTTTTTTGTGCCTGAATTTTAAGCAAAGAGAGCGAGGTGGAAGTTGTGCGCGTTAGAATCACATTGGCATGTACAGAATGTAAGCAGCGTAATTACAACATGACAAAAGACAAGAAGGCTCATCCTGACCGTATGGAAACGAAGAAATACTGTCGCTTCTGCAGGACCCACACGTTACACAAGGAAACGAAATAACCGATAGAACCGTGCAAAGGAAGTGAAGGTATGGCAAAAACAGACAAAGAAGAAAAGGGCCCTAAGAAGAGCTGGTTTGACGGCCTCAAAGCTGAGTTTAAGAAGATCATCTGGCCGGACCAGAAGTCGCTTGTAAAGCAGACTGGCGCCGTTGTTGCCGTTTCTATCGTACTGGGGATCATGATCGCCGTAATGGATTTCATTTTCCAGCATGGCGTCGATATTCTGGTAAACATCAGTTTCTGAATCAAGTGAGGGCACAGGTGATTGTATGGCAGGAGCAAGCTGGTACGTAGTGCATACTTATTCCGGGTATGAAAATAAGGTAAAGGCCAACATCGAGAAGACAATAGAGAACCGCCACCTGGAGGAACAGATCCTGGAGGTCCGTGTTCCGCTTCAGGATGTTGTAGAAGTGAAAAACGGTGTGAGGAAGACAGTCCAGAAAAAGATGTTTCCGGGCTATGTCCTTCTCAATATGGTGATGAACGATGATACCTGGTATGTCGTCAGGAATACGCGCGGTGTCACGGGATTCGTCGGCCCGGGGTCGAAACCGGTTCCGCTCACCGACGCCGAGATGTGTAATCTGGGTATCCAGGCAAGCAATATTGAAGTCGATTTCGCCGAGGGCGATATGGTGACTGTGATTGGCGGCGTCTGGAAGGATACGGTCGGTGTGGTCCGTGCGCTGAACCAGGCGAAGCAGAGCGTTACAATCAACGTTGAACTGTTCGGTCGTGAAACGCCGGTAGAAATAAGTTTCACAGAGATTCGTAAGATGTAACAGCAAATATTCCCCGGCATCCGGCCGCGGGACGTGGGAGGGAAACCCCCGGCATTACCACATAGGAGGTGCCTGATATGGCAAAAAAAGTAACAGGTTATATTAAATTACAGATTCCTGCCGGCAAAGCGACGCCGGCTCCGCCGGTTGGCCCGGCTCTCGGACAGCACGGTGTGAACATCGTCCAGTTTACCAAGGAATTCAACGCAAGGACAGCCGATAAGGGTGACCTGATCATCCCGGTAGTCATCACTGTTTATGCGGACAGGAGCTTCAGCGTCATCACAAAGACTCCGCCAGCAGCGGTTCTCCTGAAGAAGGCATGCAACATCAAATCCGGTTCAGGCGTGCCGAACAAGACCAAAGTAGCGACGATTTCGAAGGACAAGGTCCGCGAGATCGCTGAGACGAAGATGCCGGATCTGAATGCGGGCAGCATTGAGGCAGCTATGAGCATGATCGCGGGGACCGCGCGCAGTATGGGTATCACAGTTGAGGAATAATTACAGACGGTTTCCTTTAGCAGGTAGACAGTGAGCAGTGGGAGGGCATTCCCCGCAAAGACCACAGGAGGTTATTGAATATGAAAAGAGGAAAAAAATACGCAGAGGCTGCCAAGGCGATCAACCGCTCGACACTCTATGACGTAAGCGATGCTATTGCACTCGTTAAGAAATCCGCAGTAGCGAAATTTGATGAGACAATTGAAGCCCATATCAGGACAGGCTGTGACGGACGCCATGCGGATCAGCAGATCCGTGGCGCCGTTGTCCTTCCGCACGGTACAGGCAAGAAGGTCCGTGTCCTTGTATTCGCTAAGAATGCGAAGGCTGACGAGGCTCTTGCAGCAGGCGCTGAGTATGTTGGCGCGGAGGAGCTCGTCCCGAAGATCCAGAATGAGGGATGGCTTGATTTCGACGTAGTAGTCGCGACCCCGGACATGATGGGTGTTGTTGGCCGCCTGGGTCGTATCCTTGGGCCGAAGGGCCTCATGCCGAACCCGAAGGCAGGTACCGTCACGATGGATGTGACGAAGGCTGTCCACGATATCAAAGCCGGTAAGATCGAATACAGGCTGGACAAGACAAACATTATCCATGTGCCAATTGGTAAGGCTTCTTTCACAGAGGAGCAGTTAACGGACAACTTCC
>CAYRKA010000066.1:0-12566 GCA_964424785.1 uncultured Lachnospiraceae bacterium
TCCGCGATGAGGGCGGTAAGGACGTGTTGTTGTTTATCGACAACATTTTCCGTTTCACACAGGCAGGCTCGGAGGTGTCCGCGCTGCTTGGCCGTATGCCGTCAGCCGTAGGCTACCAGCCGACGCTGCAGACGGAGATGGGCGCGCTTCAGGAGCGCATCACATCGACGAAGAACGGCTCCATCACATCAGTCCAGGCAGTATACGTGCCGGCCGATGACCTGACAGACCCGGCTCCGGCGACGACCTTCGCCCACCTGGACGCGACGACGGTGCTTTCCCGTTCGATCGTGGAGCTCGGTATTTATCCGGCGGTTGACCCGCTCGACTCCACGTCCCGCATCCTCGACCCGCGCGTCGTCGGCGAGGAGCATTACGCGGTGGCGCGTGGCGTACAGGAGATCCTCCAGAAGTACAAGGAGCTGCAGGATATCATCGCGATCCTCGGCATGGACGAGCTGTCAGAGGATGACAAGCTGGTCGTGAGCCGTGCGCGTAAGGTGCAGCGTTTCCTGTCGCAGCCGTTCTTCGTGGCTGTCCAATTCACAGGGACAGAGGGCAAATATGTGCCGCTGTCCGAGACGATCCGCGGCTTTAAGGAGATCCTCGAGGGCCGCCACGACGATATCCCGGAGAGCTATTTCCTGAATGCCGGGACGATTGACGAAGTAGTTGCCCGTGTGAAATAGGGGGTGACCGGAGATGGCTGACGAGAAGAATTTTGACCTTGAAATCATCACGCCTGACCGTATCTTCTGGAAGGGCGAGGCATCCATGCTGGAGTTCAACACGACGGAGGGCGAGGTCGGCGTCTACAAACGCCATATCCCGATGACGATGATCCTCCAGCCGGGCGTCATGCAGATCCACACGGACGGCGGTACGAAGGAAGCCGCTGTACACTCCGGCTTCGTTGAGATCCTGCCTGAGAAGATCACGGTCATGGCCGAGGTGGCCGAGTGGCCGGAGGAGATCGATATCAACCGCGCGAGGGAGGCTGAGATCCGCGCGCAGCGCCGTCTCGAGGCGCACGATCCGCGTATCGATACCTCACGCGCAGAGATCGCGCTGAAGAGGGCGCTCGTGCGGCAGCAGGTAGCGAAGGTGCAGAGATAAAATAAACAGTCGGACAGGGGTCAATGGATCTCCCCTATCCGGCTATTTTTTTGCGCAGCATTTCGGCGTTTGTGCAATATCGCAAGGCGGTCTCGGCCGTGATTTGCCCGCTGCGGTAGAGCTGCAGCAGGCTGTTGTCCATTGAGATCATGTCGTCCTTGGCGGAGGTGTAGATGATGCCCTCGATCTGATGCACCTTGTTGTCGCGGATCATATTGCTGATCGCGGGTGTCATGACCATAATCTCAAATGCCGGGACGAGGTCGCCGTTGATCGTCGGGACGAGCTGCTGGGAGATTACAGCGCGCAGCACCATCGAGAGCTGCACCGCGATCTGGCGCTGCTGGGACGGCTCAAATACATCAATGATACGGCTGATCGTGTTGGCAGCGCCGATCGTATGCAGGCTGGAGAGCAGCAGGTGCCCGGTCTCGGCAGCCGTCATCGCGGTCTGGATCGTCTCATAGTCGCGCATTTCGCCGAGCAGGATCACGTCCGGGCTCTGGCGCAGGGCGGCACGCAGCGCTGTCAGGTAGCTGACTGTATCGGAAAAAATCTCGCGCTGGCTCACGATGCTCATCTTGTGCCGGTGCAGGAATTCCAGCGGGTTCTCAAGTGTGATAATATGGTTCTGCCTCGAGGAATTGATCTTGTCGACGAGACAGGCGAGCGTTGTCGATTTGCCGCTGCCGGCGGGGCCGGTGACGAGGATCATGCCTTTGGTCATGGAGGTCAGTTCCAGCACCTTCGGCGGGATGCCGAGCTCCTCGGGCCTGGGCAGCTCAAAGGTAATAATGCGGATCACAGCGGCCAGGGAGCTGCGCTGCTTGTATGTACTGACACGGTATCGGGAGACGCCGGGAACAGCAAATGAAAAGTCATCATCCCCTTTTTTAAGGAAATTCTGGATCGGACGGTTGTCCGCCAAATGATAAATCTCATGGATGATGGCTTCCGTGTCCGACGGCATCAGCCGTTCGCCCTCGGAATGCAGGATACCGTTCACCTTGTAGGAGAGCGGCAGCCCGGCTACGATAAAGATATCGGAAGCGTTTGCTTCCTTCGCGGCAGTGAGAAAGGATGTTGTATTTGTGCTCATCAGTTCGTCTCCTCTGTTTGTTCTTTTACAGGTTCGGATTCAGTTCCTGTCCGATACAGATCCTGCAGGTTGCCCAGTGTCCATTCCTGCGTGTTGATGACCTGCCAGGTGACAATATCATAAAGAGGGTCATCCGCCTCGTCCGGGTAAGGGACAGCCAGCGTAACGGCCAGGATCTGCCCGTCAGAGACAGCGACGGAAAACGAGAGCGTTGGCTCAGGGGCTTCGCTCCAAACCAACTCCGGCATCAGCTCCGGCAGGCCGGCGCAGAGGCTGATCCATGTGTCAGCCGGGGCAGAGGCTGATACGGCTTCCCTCAGATACCCGGCGAGCTGCGCGTCAATATTTGCGACAAGCCCATTCGCCGCCGTCTCGGCAGCGTAGTATTCTGTCGTCCGGTCCGCAGACTTCCTGCTCAGGCGTTCATCCGCTGTCGCACCAGAGAGTGAGAGCAGCGAAAAGGTCATCAGGCACAGGGAGAGGAAGATCAGCAGCATCAGGGAAAGCCCGCTTGTTTTTCTCATGACATCGCCTCCTCTCTGGTGAGCGGCGTATGGAATGAGACGGACAGGCTGTAGAGTTCCTTCTGCCCGGCATCGCATACAGAGATATCGGCGGATTTTTCATTTCCACGGAGAGTCACGGCGGCGGTTAATGTATAGTATGCCTGCTCCTGTGAATCACAGGAGACAAACTGGCGGTCATACAGGAGCGTCAGCGTGTACGCATCCTCCACAGTGGAGTCCCCATCTGCAAGGCCGGGGTCTACGGAAGCATCGCCGCTGTCATTTTCCGCTGCCATATGATCTGCAATGGCATCCGGAAAGTAACCGGCGACCTCCTCCTGTGTCCCCTCTCCGGCTGACAGCGCCTCTGCGACTGAGGCGGCGGCGGACTGTGCGTGCGCTAGGGCGTTTGCGTCCTGCGTAATCCGATGCGCTTTCACGAATAACCGCAGACATACGGTGCTGACGATCAGGAAGAAGAACAGCACGATCAAAAATTCGATAAAAAACAGGCGGGATCTACCGGCATTCTGATTTTTCATAGACAACAGGCCTCTCTTTATAGTTATTACGATTCGCGGGACCGGGGACACGGGTCACGAGTCCACATGGAGCAGGATCGAATGCTCAGTGCCGTCAGGACTGACGGCTGTGACGCGCAGTAACATATTCTCCTGTTCGATGGAGAAATCCGCAAGCTCTACAATCGCCGTCCCGAGAGCCGCCGACGGTTGGGACGAAGCCCGCATGAAGAGTTCCCGGAGCGCCCCATCGTAGAAATAAATATAGGTAACAAAGGATTCCCCGTCCACATCCTCCAGCAGGGCGAGCGCATTGCAGCCGTCAACCTCCGTGAACGACACCGCGCCTGCCGTATCATGCTGGCGCAGCTTCTCGGAGACATAGGCGACCGCAGTCCGCGAGGTGTAGTTCTCGTTGAGCTTAGCCGCGCTGTTTTTGTAGACGGCTGCGCCGGTCCCGGCCAGCAGCAGTGTGAAAATCGAAAAAACCAACAGCAGCATGAAAGCAGAGAAAGAGTCCGCCATATGGTGTTTCGCCGCAGTTTTCATCAGCTTTCCTCCTTGCCATCTTTTTGTTATGTAAGCGGAATGACTGTGACCGTCGGCATCAGGTTGGAGCCGGTGACCTCGTAGTCCACGACATATTTGTCCGGATCCCAGTCAATCCCATAGTATGTCCTGAGGTAGTCGAGATCCTCCGGATATCTCCCCTCCATCGCATAACAATGAACGGCGCTGCGCGTAATCGCGAGCCGGAGGCTTTCGGCCTGGCTCTCGTCGGCAGTCTTTGAGACAGAAGAGACTCCGCGCACAAGCATAAACGCCCCGCAGCCAAATACGGCTGCCGAGGCCAGGACACGGCGCAGCAGGTGCGTCTTTTTTTCTTCCTTATTAAAACGGTTCACAAACTCACTTCCTGTCACATTATCCGATATTAGCCATCACACTGAGCAGCGGCAGCATGACTGATACAAGGATCAGTCCGGTCAGGACCGAGAGAATCGCGGTGAGCGTCGGCTCGAGGGCGCCGATAGCCGACTGGATCCGCTCATCCGCCGCCTCCTGGCAGCTCGTGGAGATCCTGTCAAGCGCTGTCTCGGCCGCCCCCGTCCGAAAACCAAGCGAAAACATACGGGCGTTCAGCCCGGAGAACACCTCCGCGTCGCGCAGGGCCTGCCCGAGCTCTGCCCCCTGGTCGATCTGTTCAGATGCCGCCCTGAGCCGTTCCTGAAAATCCGGCTGGTCAGTCAGATTGGATGCCAGTTCGAAGCTTTCCCCCATATCGAGGCCGCTGTGCAGTGCGAGGGCGAGCGCATTCGAGAAGCGGGCGCTGGCCAGCAGGCGGTAAACTGTTTTCACGAAAGGGATATGGCCGAGCCCGGCAAACACCCGTGCGCGGAAGGACTGCGACCGCAAGGCGGCGAGGCCCGCAATTATAAGGGCAACAAAGAAGACGATGAGCACAGCAGAGCCGCCCTGCATAAAATTGCCGACCTTGAACACTGTGCCGGTGACCCCGGAAACCTCAATGCCAAGCTGCTCAAATACCTGCTCAAATACAGGCATCACCTGTGTCATCAGGACAATGAGTACGGCGACCAGCATACCGATCAGGATGAGCGGGTAGGTCAGGGCATCTTTCACACTGCGAAACAATGTGTCCTGCCTGTCGTAATAGACAGAGAGGGAACCCATGACCTCCTCAAGCGTACCGGACCGCTCACCGATCTCGGTCATTTTGACAAAATAATCCGGGAAAACCTCCGACCTACGCATAGACTCCGCGAGCTCACCGGTCTCCTCCAGCGTGCCGTAGACAGCATTCAGGATATCCTGCCCATCCCCGGCGGGCATATCTTCTTTCAGGATCATAATGCCCTCCAGGGCGGAGATGCCGGAATGCAGGATCATGGCGAGCTGGCCTGCAAAGGTAGAAAGTTCACTGTCATTTAACATCTGTTTCATAGCAGCCTCCTGTCTATCGGATATACAGGAGCGTGTAATTATCCCCGTCTCCTATATAATCATTGATGGCTTCGCTGCCGTCCCCCGCAGCGGCAAAAGTCGGGTCGAGCAGCTTCCATTCGGAACCGTTGAACTCTATGGCATTCTCTATCCAGCCGATTGAGTCGATATAGACATCCACCCAGGCGTGGCGGACGCTGCCCGTGTAGCCGATCTCGAGACGCGCCGGGATTGAGAGCGCCCGCAGCATTGCGGCAGTCAGGGCGGCATAATCAAAGCAGATCCCCTTGCCTGATGTCAGCGTCTCGTCAATGTCAGGCAGGTAGCCTGATTGGACGGATGCAGCCTTGGCATCGTCGTATGTGATATGTTCCGTCACATAGGCGTAGATCGCTTCAAGCGCATCCAGATCCTCCCCGGCATCCTTTGAGAGCTCCGCCGCCAGGGCTACAGCTTCACTGTCCGCTGAAAAGTCAACATATTGATTTGGATATAAATAAGGGAGAAACTCATTCTCAAGGGTCACATTGGCCGAATAGCTGAACAGGGATGCGTACTGGTCATCCTGAATATTCTCGAACGCGAGTACCAGATAATCCCCGCTGCCGGCTGTGAACGGAAACACAGCGCTCTCCTCAGGAGACTCGAGGAAATACTTGTACGTCACACCGTCCGGGCCGGTGAGCTGGATATTTACCTTCGTGTCCGGCCGAGTCAGCGTCCCGATGAAATATCCCTGGTCAGAATGGGAGAAATCAAGCACCAGTGGGTCTGAGCCTGCCGTGACAGTCCCGTCCGCCTGCGGAACGAGGACAGTCGTCTCCCCGGGTGTATAATGAATCGGCCCTGATTGCCGCGGCGCCTCTGCAGACTTATCCCCCGAGCAGGAGCAGCACGACAGCAGAATGCAGCACAGAAGCGCCACAGACAGGCGCCGCGAAAGATTTCCGGTCATCCTTTCACTCCTTTGTATCATATGAATATTGCTGTACTCAGTATATCAGATTATGACGAAAATAAAAGTAAAAAAAATCAAAAAGAGGTATTGACAATTTAGAAAATAATGGTTATTATAAGGCTGTAAAGAAATCTGATATAAAGGCAAACTCATTGAAAGATGGGGACGCAAAGCCAAGGGTCTAAGGTCTGGTCAGACTATGACAGCCGGTTGCCACATTCAGCAGCTTGTGTAATAGCTGTATTTATAGTTTAGATTCAGGGACAGTGTGTTATATGATCTTCAGTGTAACGCCTGTTTGCTGAACAATTATAAAGTGAATGCGTTATGGTAACCGCCGGTTTTGAGAGAAATCTAGCGGTTATTTTTACGTCCTGAATCATTTATATCAGATCAAATTATATAATATTCAGGAGGAAAAGACGATGAAGGGTGAAAGGGTAAGGACATTATTAAAGAACACATCGGTTAAGGCAGGAGCAGTTGTTTTAGCGACTGCACTCGTTTTTGGAAGCGGTCTGTGGTACGAGAGTACAGAGCCCGGGATTCCGGAGCTGGTGACAGTCGTTGACACGGACAGCTCTGTAGAGATTTCGGAGGATGAGGTTCCGCTGGGGACACCGACGGTCACAACGAAGACCACCACTAAGAAGAAGACCAAGAAGATCAAGATGAAGACGGCTTCGAAGAAGACTTACTCGAAAAAAGGCAAGACGACGACGAGCAAGAAGACAAGTAAATCTTCCAGTTCTTCGAAATCCACGACAACAGAGACAGTTACAAAGACAAGTGTGCTGAACAAGTACAAGAAAGGTTCCAACGTCGAGACGCAGGTTACCACGATCAAGACAACCGTTACAAAGACGGTTGTCAGCAAGGCGAGTAAAGAGAAGGAAGAGCAGCAGGTGACGGATACCTCTGTAGCAAGTCTTGCGGCCAAGGTTGATTCGAGAGTATCGGGTGCATTCTCGACACTGGGATTCCAGATCACAGTCAATCCGAATGTTACTTATTCGGGCCTGTTTGACGCAAAGACACGTACGATCACACTGAAAAAGGCTGATGAGACAGTTTACCATGAACTGGGACATTTCGTAGCGTTTATGGCAGGGAATGTCGATACGTCTGCTGATTTCCAGGCGATTTTCAACCGGGAGAAATCCAAGTACACGGCATACAACAAGGCATACGTGCTTTCGAGCAGTTCTGAGTATTTTGCAGAGTCTTTCAAGAACTATACGCTGGATCCGGCAAGCCTGAGCGCGTCCAGGCCGGAGACGTTTGCAGCTGTCCAGTCTGCAGTGGCGGCGATAACGGATAGCCAGGTATCGAAGATCGCGACAGTGTACAGCTCAGTCTGGAAGTAATGCCAGGTGATATCTGCAGAGAACCAATCATGGACTGATAGAGTTTCCTTAAAAAGCCCCCACAGTTGTGGGGGCTTTTTGCGTAGCCAGCGAGAGGAATGCCGCTGCTGATGTAGCACGCGGGCAGCATATCGGGTGGGAGATGCTTCCCTGGGCGGTTGCGGCCTTTAGGGACTGTTCAAACACGACCCCTCATCTTGCCTGGGAGCTTTCTATATTTTGAGTGTTTTCTGTATTCTCAGAGTTCTCCGTATTTTCAGGTCCTTCTATATTTTCCATACTTTCCGTATTTCCAGTGCGCTCTATGTTTTCCCCGATCATTTCTTCGGTCGTCTCTTCGACGGACCAGTGGTCCGGGTCTGCGCCCTCGTCCGTATCCTTCGGCATATACTTTGCAAAAATCTTCTTGAGGAAAAATCCGTTTGCGAAAGCGACGAGCGCGAAGCCTGCGAGGAGCCACACCAGCATCCCATACACAAGTGTGTAAGAATTCAGGAAGGTGATGAGTACGGCTCCCACAGTGATGACAATCATCACGATCGTGCGCGGGAAATCCGCGATCGCCATGATCAGCGCGTTTTTCATGGTCAGGCGGATCTTGTTGTAGAAGCGCGCCTGCACCGGGAATACGTAGATCAGCTCCATCGCGTATACGATCACGGTCACCGTCAGGAAGATCCGGAAGAAATTGGCGACGCTGCCGCTCGCATAGCTCATGATGTAGAAGTCAGCCCCGAGCAGGAGCCCGATCGCGAGCAGGATCAGCCAGATGCAGGTGGACTGCCGGAAATTCTCCTTGAAGGATTTGAAGAAAGGCTTGACGATGTAGCCTTCCTCATTCTCGGCCATTTTCAGGGTGACGTAGTGCAGTGCCGTCAGGGACGCTCCGATCGTGACGATCGGGATGCTGCAGACGATGAACAGCAGGTTCAGGATCATCAGGTCCGCGAGACGTCCGAGCACGCGGAAGACAGGGTTGTCCATGTTGAATAAATTACTCATTGGTTTGATTCGCTCTCCTTTGAATAGAAATGACAGGAAACGGCGGGGCGTTTCCTTTTTTGTGTCGACCGTCCGCCGCGAAAAGCGGCTGTCTTCCTGATGCGGCCGTTCGCATCAATTATTTAAGAGTATATTAGATTTAGAACGAAAAATCAACGAAGTTCGCACAGTTTATAAAGGATTCACAAAAATTTCAGTTATGTCCATGGATTTTCCACGATTCGCAAATTGACAATAAAGGAAGGGCCGGATTATAATTAACCCATGTGTGTAAAATACTGTTAATATACTGTTTGGTATATAGATGCAGGAGGGAGCAACCGCTATGTTGTACGATAAAGTGTCCACGGACATGAATTTTGTCGAGCGCGAGAAGCAGACGGCGAAGTTCTGGAAGGACAACAGGATTTTTGAGAAGAGTATGGAGAACCGCAAGGAGGGAGAGACCTACACGTTCTATGACGGCCCGCCTACGGCAAACGGCAAGCCGCATATCGGCCATGTCCTGACGCGAGTGATCAAGGACATGATCCCGCGGTACCAGACGATGAAGGGCAAGATGGTGCCGCGCAAGGCCGGATGGGATACGCATGGTCTGCCGGTGGAGCTGGAGGTCGAGAAGGAGCTTGGCCTGGATGGCAAGGATCAGATCGAGGAGTACGGCCTGATCCCGTTTATTGATAAATGCAAGGAGAGCGTCTGGAAATACAAGGGTATGTGGGAGGATTTCTCGAGCACGGTCGGTTTCTGGGCGGACATGGATAACCCGTATGTCACGTACCATGATGACTATATCGAGTCCGAATGGTGGGCGCTGAAGCAGATCTGGGACAAGGGCCTGCTGTATAAGGGCTTCAAGGTCGTCCCGTACTGCCCGCGCTGCGGGACGCCGCTGTCCGCGCAGGAGGTCGCGCAGGGGTACAAGACAGTGAAGGAGCGCTCCGCGATCGTCCGGTTTAAGGCAGTCGGCGAGGACGCGTATTTCCTCGCCTGGACGACGACACCGTGGACGCTGCCGTCGAATGTCGGTCTTTGTGTGAACCCGGAGGAGTCCTACTGCAAGGTGAAGGCTGCGGACGGTTATACCTATTATATGGCTGAGGCGCTGCTGGACAAGGTGCTCGGACGCCTCGGCGATGAGGAGAAGGGCATTCCGGCGTACAGGATCCTGGAGAAATATAAGGGCACGGAGCTTGAGTACCGCGAGTATGAGCCGCTGTTCGCGTGCGCGGGGGAGTCTGCGGCGAAGCAGCACAAGAAGGGGCATTATGTAGTCTGTGACAGCTATGTCACGATGTCAGATGGTACCGGCATCGTCCACATCGCCCCGGCGTTCGGTGAGGACGACGGGAGGGTCGGGCGCAGGTATGACCTGCCGTTCGTCCAGTTCGTTGACGGCAAGGGTCTTATGACGGCTGAGACGCCATATGCCGGCCTGTTCGTGAAGGACGCTGACAAGCCGATCTTGGTCGACCTTGAGAAGGAGGGCAAGCTGTACGAGGCCCCGAAGTTTGAGCATGATTATCCGCACTGCTGGCGCTGCGACACGCCGCTGATTTATTATGCGCGCGAGTCCTGGTTCATCAGGATGACGGCGGTCCGCGACGACCTGATCCGCAACAACAACACAGTGAACTGGATCCCGGAGAGCATCGGCAAGGGCCGTTTCGGGGACTGGCTCGAGAACGTGCAGGACTGGGGGATTTCGAGGAACCGCTACTGGGGCACGCCGCTGAATATCTGGGAGTGTGAGTGCGGCCATATGCATTCCATCGGCAGCCGCGAGGAGCTGTACGAGATGAGCGGCAATGAGGCGGCGAAGACCGTTGAGCTGCACCGCCCGTACATCGATGAGATCACGATCAGATGCCCGAAGTGCGGCAAGCCGATGCACCGCGTGCCGGAGGTGATTGACTGCTGGTTCGACTCCGGTTCGATGCCGTTTGCGCAGTACCACTATCCGTTTGAAAATAAAGAGTATTTTGAGAACCATTTCCCGGCACAGTTCATCTCCGAGGCGGTTGACCAGACGAGAGGCTGGTTCTACTCGCTGATGGCGATCTCGACGCTGCTGTTCAACCGGTCGCCGTTTGAGAATGTCATTGTGCTCGGCCATGTGCAGGATGAGAACGGCCAGAAGATGAGCAAGTCCAAGGGCAATGCGGTCGATCCGTTCGAGGCTCTGGAGACGTACGGCGCGGACGCAATCCGCTGGTATTTCTACATCAACAGCGCCCCGTGGCTGCCGAACCGCTTCCACGGCAAGGCCGTTGTCGAGGGTCAGCGCAAGTTCATGGGCACGCTGTGGAATACCTATGCGTTCTATGCGCTGTACGCGAACATTGACAATTTCAACCCGACAGAGCATACGCTTGCGTATGACGGGCTGCCGGTGATGGACAAATGGCTCCTGTCGAAGCTGAATTCGATGGTGAAGTCTGTCGACGACCATCTCGGCCATTACAGGATCCCGGAGGCGGCGCGTGCGCTGCAGGATTTCGTCGATGACATGAGCAACTGGTACGTCCGCAGGAGCCGCGGGCGCTTCTGGGCGAAGGGCATGGAGCAGGACAAGGTCAATGCGTACATGACGCTGTACACGGCGATTGTCAATACGTGCAAGGCTGCCGCCCCGATGATCCCGTTCATGACGGAGGATATTTATCAGAATATCGTGCGCCGGATCGACGCGTCCGCGCCGGAGAGCATCCATCTGTGCGATTTCCCGCAGGTCAATGAGGCGTGGATCGACACAGAGCTCGAGAAGGATATGGATGAGGTGCTGAAGGTCGTTGTGATGGGACGTGCCTGCCGCAACACCGCGAACATCAAGAACCGCCAGCCGGTCGCGAAGATGTTCGTCAAGGCCCCGCAGGAGCTCGAGGAGTATTTTGTCGGCATTATCCGTGACGAGCTGAATGTCAAGTCGGTGGAGTTCACGGCGGATGTCAGCGGCTTTATCTCGTACAATTTCAAGCCGCAGCTCAAGACGGTCGGCCCGAAGTACGGCAAGCTGCTCGGGAAGATCCGCCAGGCTCTGCCCGCGCTCGACGGCAACGCGGCGATGAACGAGCTGAAGACGAAGGGCGCAATCACGCTGCATTTCGACGGCGCCGAGGTCGTGCTGGCCGAGGAGGATCTCCTGATCGAGGTTGCCCGGACGGAGGGCTATGTCACCGAGACGAACGGCGATATCTCGGTTGTCCTTGACACGAAGCTGACGCCGGAGCTGCTGGAGGAGGGCTTCGTGCGCGAGCTGGTCAGCAAGATCCAGACGATGCGCAAGGAGGCAGGCTTCGAGGTGATGGATAAGATCCGCGTTTCCGCGAAGGATAACGACAAGATCGTCGCGGTCCTGGCTAAATTCAAAAAGGAGATTCTCTCCGAGGTCATGGCGGATGAATTCGTCCCCGGCAGCGTCAGCGGCTACACGAAGGAGTGGAATATCAACGGGGAGACGGTTACGCTCGGCGTGGAGAAGCACTGACGCGAAGCCGGGCGGCGTATTGCGGGGAGATGCTGTCTGTGCCTGTAGATCGGATGCCCGGCGACTGCACGGCCGGGTGTTGGCCTGGCTATGCCGAAGGGACGGCCCGCGAGGGAGACAGCAGTCAGCCCGTATGCCGTGAATATAGATGGATATAGAGAAAGGAAAGGATTCTGATATGGGTAAATTAATTGACAAGGAAGTATTTAAGGAGCGCGTGAAGGAGAACGTCAGGACGCTGTACCGGAAGACGCTCAAGGAAGCGGATCAGCAGCAGCTCTTCCAGGCGGTCTCCTACGCGGTGAAGGATGAGATTATCAACAACTGGCTGGCGACACAGAAGCAGTATGAGATCGATGACCCGAAGACCGTCTATTATATGTCGATGGAATTCCTGATGGGACGTGCGCTCGGGAACAACCTGATCAATCTCTGCGCTTACAAGGAAGTCAAGGAAGCGCTCGCGGAGATGGGCTTCGACCTCAATGTGATCGAGGACCAGGAGCCGGATCCGGCGCTCGGCAACGGCGGCCTTGGCCGTCTGG
>CAYRKA010000067.1:0-12462 GCA_964424785.1 uncultured Lachnospiraceae bacterium
CTGCTTTTTGAAATGATATCCCGTGTTGGCTTAAAGCTTAATATTTTTGAACAGGGAAGCCAGTGACGTAGTTGCGGCTTCCGTTTTCGGCATTTCAAATACTTCTTCCTCAATCTCGCGGGCAGCGACATCCTCGAGAGCCTTCATGCTGAGGCTGATCTTGCCGTCTTTGACGCCGATGATCTTGACCTTGACCGTCTGGCCCTCCTTCAACACTGCGCCCGGATGCTTGATGCGCTGCTGGCTGATCTGCGAGATGTGTACCAGGCCGCTCAGGCCGTTGCCGAGGTTTACAAATGCTCCGTACGGCTTCAGCGTCTCAACGGTTCCTTCCGTAACGAGGCCGATTTCCACGTTGGAGATCCTGGCTTTGCGTTCCTCCTCGGCTTTTTCGCGAAGGATTTCTTTCGCGGAGAGGACGAGGCGGTTCTCTGCCTGGTCGGCGGTCACGACACGGACTTCGATCTCACGGCCTGCCCATTCGTCAAGGTTCTCGACATATCCGAGGGAGAGCTTGGAAGCAGGGATGAATCCACGGATCCCTTCGACATATGTGACGACTCCGCTCTTGACTGCCTCGCTGATCTTGACCGTGATATTGGACTGGTCAGCGAGTAGCTGCTTCAGCCTGTCCCATCCGAGTACGGCCGCAGCCTCCTTCATGGAAAGCTGGATCCGGCCCTGGGCGTTATCGCGGCGGATCACGGTAGCGGAAACAGTCTGTCCGACCTGAAAATCGCGGAATGTGAAGTCGGGATCGTCGCTCGCATCTTCGCGGCGGACCAGGCCATCCGTATAGATGCCGAGATCGATGGTCAGCTCCTCGTCAGACACGCCGATGACTGTGCCGGTCAGGATATCACCCTCATGGATCGGCTTGAGGGAAGCGTTTATTGCATCCTCATAGTCTGCCATGGATTCAGACGCAGCCGCCGATTCCGGTTCAGCCGTCGCCTCGGGCTCAGCAGTCGTCGCCTCGGGCTCAGCCGTCGCCTCGGGCTCAGCAGCTGCTGTCTTCGGCTCAGCAGGAACCGTCTCCTGTACGTCCGGAGCTGCCGGAGTGACTTCCGCCGCAGTGTCTTCCGTCATTTCGGTAACGATTTTTTCATCACACATAATTATATTGCCTCCGTTTTCTGAAATACCTGTTTCACAGGCTTATTGCCATATATTTTAGCATACAAACGGACGCTTGCATACAGAAAAATACGAAAAAACGGGAATAAAACCTTATTATTTGTTTCGCTTTCGGTGATATTATGCAGAAAACTGTTCCAAAAAAACACTGAAAGTGGTATACTGTATCGGAAAGGCAGGATTATGTGATGAAGACAGTCATGGTTGATATGCGTGACGGGATTGACGAGGCAGGGATCAGGCGTGCCGGAGAGATCCTGAAGAAGGGCGGGCTGGTTGCGTTTCCGACGGAGACTGTTTACGGACTGGGAGGCAATGCGTTGGATCCGGAGGCTTCCGCCAGGATCTACAGCGCGAAGGGCAGGCCGTCTGACAATCCGCTGATTGTCCATATCGCGGACTGGGATGCGATTGAAGGGATTGCGGCTGAGCTGCCTCATACGACGAAGCTGCTCGCGGACGCGTTCTGGCCGGGGCCGCTGACAATGGTTCTGAAAAAGTCTGATGCAGTGCCGCTGGCGACGACGGGCGGGCTCGATACCGTGGCGGTGAGGATGCCTTCCGACGCGGTCGCGCGTGCGCTGATCCGGGCAGGAGGCGGCTATATCGCCGCGCCGAGCGCAAATACATCCGGCAGGCCCAGCCCGACGACGGCGCAGCATGTCGCGGAGGATCTGGACGGAAGGATTGACATGATTATCGACGGAGGGGGTGTGGCGATCGGCCTTGAATCGACGATTGTCGACCTGACAGCCGGGGTTCCCACGATCCTCCGGCCAGGTTTTATCAATGCAGAAATGCTTTCCGAGGTAGTCGGGACGGTCGGGATTGACCGTGCGCTGATCTCAGATGATTCGTCGGTCCGCCCGAAGGCTCCCGGGATGAAGTACAGGCATTATGCGCCGCGCGCCCCGTTGGTTATTGTGGAAGGGGAGGAGGCGCGCGTCCGTGCGAAAATCAACGGGCTGGCGGAGGAGGCCCGCGCAGCCGGGCAGGTTGCCGGTGTGATCGGTACGGATGAGTCGCTTGGCTGCTATCGCAGCGGGGTGGTGAAGTCGATCGGGACACGCAGGGACGAGATTACGATAGCGCGTCATTTATACGGTATTCTGCGTGAGTTTGACGAGATGGATGTCTCGGTGATTTATTCGGAGTCGTTTGAGACGCCGAAAATGGGGCAGGCTATCATGAACCGCCTGATCAAGGCGGCGGGACATCAGATTATCAATGCTTAGAAACGAGGGACGACACGGTGAAACGGTATGACAGACTGATTTTTGTAAGCAAGAGTGACACGGCTGTCGCTCCGATGGCGGAGGCGATCCTGGAGAGCAAGTATCTCCTGGCGGAGCTCGATATCACTTCAAAAGGGCTTGTGGTGCTGTTTCCGGAACCGATTAATCCGAAAGCGGAGGCGGTTCTGGCGGGTAAAGGCCTGACCATGAAGGGACATATGAGTGATCCGCTTGTGAAGGAGGATCTCGGGGAGCGTACGCTGGTGATTACGATGGGCGAGGAGATCCGGGCGAAGATCATCAAGAATTTTGAACCGGAATATCCGGATATGATCCGGGTGCTCGGAGAGTATGTCGGGGAAAAGACAGAGATCACGAGCCCGTACGGCGGGAGCCTGGCCGATTACGGCGAATGTTTTGAGCAATTAGAAGCTTTGATAGTGAAGCTGGTAGTACAATTAAATGAGGAGGAACTGCTATGTTAGCATTGGGATGTGACCAGGGTGGATTTGAATTGATGCAGGAGGTTAAGAAGCATCTTGACGAGAGAGGTATCGATTATAAGGACTGCGGTACTTACTCAACCGGTTCCGTGGATTATCCGATCTATGCGCGCGCGGTTGTGAAGGAGATCCGGTCCGGGCACTGCAGCCAGGGGATACTGATCTGCGGGACAGGCATCGGCATTTCGATGGTGGCGAACCGTTACAAAGGGATCCGCGCGGCAGTCTGCGGCGACTGCTTCAGCGCCGAGGCGACCAGGCTGCACAATGACGCAAATATCCTGGCGATGGGCGGCCGTGTAGTCGGGCCTGGCCTTGCGGTCAAGATTGTGGATACGTTTCTGGATACACCGTTCTCAGGGGAAGAGCGCCATGCGCGCAGGGTTCGCATGATCGATGAGGAAGCATGACAAGGTTCATTTTGCCGGGAGGCATTGACTGACACGAAAGTGCGGCATACGCCGACCGAATATTTGGTGTGGGAATGATACAGGGCAAAGCGCCCCAGCTCAGAAGGAGGATAAGATGCAGAAGATAATGATTATGGATCATCCGCTGATTCAGCATAAGATTGGTCTGATCCGCAGGAAAGAGACGGGTTCAAGGGATTTCCGGGCATTGATTGGTGAGATCGCGATGTATATGTGTTATGAGGCGACACGCGACCTGAAGCTTCAGGATGTGGGGATTGAGACGCCGATTTGCCGGACGACGGTAAAGGAGCTCAGCGGCAAGAAGCTTGCTGTCGTGCCGATTCTGCGCGCGGGGCTTGGGATGGTTGACGGTATGCTTGCAATGATCCCGGCAGCGAAGGTCGGGCATATCGGGCTTTACCGGGATCCGGAGACGCTTGAGCCGGTGGAATACTACTGCAAGCTTCCGGCGGATTCGGATGAGCGGGAGGTATTCGTTGTAGATCCGATGCTTGCGACAGGCGGATCTGCTGCTGCCGCGATCCAGCTGCTGAAGAACAAAGGCGTGAAAAATATCCGGTTCATGTGTATTATTGCCGCTCCGGAAGGAATTGAACGCATGAAAAAGGAGCATCCGGACGTAGATCTCTATGTCGGGGCGCTCGACGATCATCTGAACGATCACGGCTACATTGTTCCGGGCCTGGGAGATGCCGGGGATCGGATTTTCGGGACGAAATAAGCGCCGGTGAAAGGAATATTGCTGCTGACGCAGCGTGCGGGCAGGGGCATTGAACCGCCCCTGCTTTAAGAATCTTTTTGTTTACGTCGGAACTGAAATGTACTATACTGAATAAAAATATCTGGAGTCGTTTCGGACGGGAGGTTTCTCTATGAGAATAAAGAAATACAGAAAAATGGCTGCAATCCTGTTGAGCGCGGCGGTGGCGGTGTCAGGTATGCAGGGGATGGCGATATCTGCTGAGGAGGCTTCGCAGCAGGAGACAGCAGCAGAGGTCCAGCCGCAGGCAGCCGGAGAGACGCAGGCCCCGACGGAGGCGCAGACACAGGCGCCGACGGAAGCGCAGACGCAGGCGCCGACAGAGGCGCAGACGCAGGCGCCGACAGAGGCACAGACGCAGGCGCAGACGCAGGCCCCGACGGAGGCGCAGACACAGGCGCCGACGGAAGCGCAGACGCAGGCCCCGACAGAGGCGCAGACGCAGGCGCCGACAGAGGCTCAGACGCAGACGTCGACAGAGGCTCAGACGCAGGCTTCTGCTGAGACGGAGAGAAAGGATTCTGAAAAAAAGAAGGAGACGGATGAGAAGCGTTCAGACCGTAAAAATGACGGGGAGAAGATGACCGCGTCAGAGCTGTCTGACGCGCTGCAGGATGCTCTGCCGTATCTTTTTGCTGCGGGTACGGTTGAGAGCCCGGAGGAGCTGCTGGCAGATCAGGCAGTGGCGCAGGATGAGGATGGCCAGGCGATCGTTGACGGACTGCAGAGCCTGTCCCTGAAGCTGGCGGATGCGAAGCCGTCAAAGAGCCTCGGGGTCATCAATATTTATGCGGATGCAGACGGTGATTTTGATGAGGCGCAGCTAGAGGAAGCGTTTGAGGATCGGGTGATCGATGTCTCGAAGAAGTATTACGTCATCAATGTGATTGCGGACAGCAGCCGGCAGGAGCTGGATTTCTCAGGGTATGAGCTGGGGCTGTCGGGAGAGACGGTAGAGTATGACGGGACGCAGCCGGGAGATATTGTGTACAATTTTGCCGCGATGGATGGCGAGGAGCTTGCCGCGTACGAGGGTACGGTGGAATTGTCGTCCGCGGACGGGCTGCAGGGGACGTTCCTTGCGCCGGAGGCGACCGTGGAGGTGGAGTCGGATCTCGCCGGTGCTGTCTATGCCGACACGGTACGTGTGACGGGTGAGCAGGAGCTTACGAGAGTGATGTTTGCGACGCAGCCGGGCGGGGAGAATGAGACGACGCCTGACACAGAGGAAGGAACAGAGGGGCCGGAGCCGGGGACGGACAATGAGCCAGAGACGGCTGATACAGAAGAAACGGAAACGCCGGAGCCGGGTACGAGTGCATCTGCGGCATCCGATACAGAGGGAGCATCTGAGCTCCCGGCGGATACTGAGGCGGAAGCTGCTACAGAGGCGCCTGAGACGGAGGTTCCCTCCGGGGAGGAATCTGACTGGAGCGAGATTATGGAGGATGGCTCGGTCAGGAAGCCAGTGTTATACACAGCCGCCGCGGCACAGGCGGATGAGTCGGAGCTGGCTGCGGAGGGTGAGCCGCTGGTGGCGGACGGAGCCGCGCAGATATCGGAGTATGCCGGAGAGGCAGCAGGCAGCTCAGAGACGGCATTGTCGGCAAGTGGAGAGAACGACGGCACTCAGGCAGGCGCGACGTTTACTGAGACTGGCACACTGCTGAAAGCGAAACTGGTTGATGAGACCGGGGACACAGTTGCCGGGACAATCACGGTCAGGGCGGCGGAGACGATCCTGAATGCGGACGGCTCTGTGCTGTACGAGAAAAATGCTGTGGCAGCGTCGCATGAATTCCAGGCAGGTGATGCGGCGTATGAATTTGGGGATGAGCTTGGCAGTGCGGGTTCCTATTGCCTTGAGGTCACCGGGACTGACGCGGCTTACTTTGCGGTGCCCGGGATTTATTTCAGCATCGGGGAGCAGGGAGCGGTCTTTACGAATATGAAGGGCTGGGATGCTGCGAATAAACTGCTGAGCCTGACGCTATACAGTATAGGGCAGGCAGGTACAGGGAACCTTGTGAAGCTGACGCTCACGGACGCGGCGGATTCGACAAAAGCGTTGTCCGGCGCGGTGTTTGCGGTGAGATATAATCTGACTGGGCAGATCGTCCAGTATATCAATTATAATGGCAGCCCGGTGGCGCTGAATGCCCTGGCTGACGGGGCATATACGCTGATGGAGCTCAGCGCGCCTGAGGGGTACCTCATCGCGGCGGATACGCCCTTTGTTGTGGCAAGCACGGGGGAGACCGACATAACAATCACAAACTCTGCGGTTCCTGGGGATGGCAGGACACTTGCTGTGTCGGCGCAGGCATTCTATAAGAATACGGTATTGACGGCGGAGCTGGACCAGAGCTGGTATGTCGCCCTGTTCACTGGTCTGGGCGCTGCGCGCAGCAGAGTCAGCGCGGTCAGGCAGCTCACGCTGGCAGCGGGAGAGAATGCCGGATCGTCTGTGATGTTCCCAGGGCTTTCTGAGGGTACATATTATATAGCGGCGGTCGATGAATTCGGTATGCCGCTTGCGCCTGAGACGCTGCCGTACAGGCTGGCGCAGACAGAGGAGACAATTGCGGCCGTTCCGGGCATCACGATGACAGAGGTGCAGATCGCAGCTGCCGATACAGAGAAGACGGCGACTGCTCAGTTCAATTACCAGGCGGGCAGCTATCCGGAAGGGGAATTCAGCTACCAGGCGGATATCAGTGTGAAGCTTTCCGTGCTGGGACATGACGGGAATGCATATAAGACGAGCGAGACGTTTTACGTCAATCTTTACAGTGACAGCGGGCTGACGGCGCCGCTGCTCCAGACGCCGCTGAAGGTTGCGATGGGGAACAAGGCGGAGCAGACGGTATCCACATCACTGAAGATGACCACAGCGCAGGAGAACTGCTATCTGGCGGAGACCGATGCGGATGGGAAAGTGATTACTGCGGCGGATGGCTTTGCTTACGCAGTCACCTATCCGGGCCATGAGACAGGGGAATTCCAGATAGACTGCGGTGTGAAGACTGAGCTGCAGGTGCAGAACAGGCTCAATGACTCGGTCGTGAAGATACGTGTCGTGGACGCGTCGGGCGGCGCGCTGCTGCCGGGAGCGGTCCTTGTGGTCAAGAACAGCAGCAAAAAGGTGATCACGGTCATGCAGACGACGCCGAAGTTTGAGTCACAGAGCCAGGATATCGTTTTGACGAATGTCCTGACGGATGGGGGGACATATTATCTCTCCGAGGTGACGGCTCCGGACGGTTATACGCCTGTGAGCGATCTGCAGTTTACCGTGAAGAAGGGTGAGACGACAGAGGTTGTCCTGAAGAATTCCGCGCAGACGACGACAGATTATGCGCTGACGGTGACGAAACAGGTCTATGCCGGTGAGCATCAGCTCTATGCTTATGATACGACGACAGGCCAGTACGCGCAGAAGGGATATTATACGTATTACGCAGCGCTGTTTTCAGATGCCAAGCGCACAAAAAAGGTCAGCAATGTGGAGAAGATCACGGTGAGCGGTTTCAGCGGGACGGCGACCTTCCCGAACCTGACGGGCGGCGGGACATACTATGTGGCGGAGACAAACCAGTATGGCCAGGTGCTCGGCTCCTCGAGTACGTGCAGCATCCGCTATGCGAACAGCGGCAAGGTACAGATGAGTGAAAAGAGCAGGAGCTCGGTCATCCAGAATGTTTACACGGCGAGGCGCACCGGCTACCGCTATACCGGGTCGCTCACGATCAAGCTGGATGTGACGGATTCCGGCGGCGAGGCGGAGAAGGTCACGAAGACGTTCTACGCGGGGATTTACCGCAAGGCGGACTACAGCGATACGCCGACTATTGTGAAATTTGAGCTGGCGGACGCGTCTTCGGCATCGGTGAAGCGCCGGATCCTGCTTTCGGGCGACAGCGATATGACATACTATATTGCGGAGGTCGATGCGCAGGGGAACCGGATCACGGATGGATCATCTTTTGATTATACGGTTACGATCGATAACCCGACGGTGACGGTCACGAAGAGCGGCAGCCAGACGGTGACGATCACGAACAAGGTGAAATCCACGAAAGCCACGCTGTATCTGACGAAGCGCGTCTATGACGGGACCGCAAAGAAGAGCGTGAACGCCACATTCTACGCGGGGCTGTTCAAGGATGCGCAGTTCACGCAGCTGTATACGGATCCGATTCCGCTCAAGCTGGCAAACAAGAGCGAGCTGACGCTGAAGCTCACTCTGAAGCTCGGATCAACGGCGGGTACGACGGTCTACATCGCTGAGGTTGATAAGGACGGTAAGGTAATCAAGAACCAGCGCAATTTCGGATATGAGATCCGTATCGTGAATTCAACTGCGGCATTTACACAGGACAAGACGGAGATCCAGGCAATCCTGCTCAACTCTGTCTATGGCAGCACGACGAGCGACGACTGGAACAGTATCCTGTCCGACAACAATAATGTTACCGGGAGCGGGGATTATATTTCCGGCAACGGTTACGCGGGCGGATGGGACGATGATTACACAGGAAACACGGCGTCGGTGCAGACCGGTGATGAGACGCCGGTGGGCCTGTATGTCGCGCTGTTGACGGTTTCCCTTCTGGTTATTATCGTTGTGGTGGTAATGATCCTGAAAAGGCGTAAGAGATAAGTCATAGGTTCCGGACAGGGGAGCCGGCATGGCCGGAAGGCCTTTCTATGTCAGTTCCCCTGTCGTGAGAAAGAGGAGCCGTTATACAGGCTCGCGTGCCGGGAAGTACCCGGAGGGCAGCAGGATTGGGACCGCAGGGCTTATATCTTTTCCTCATTCTCTTCGTTCTTGATCTCCCAGTGGATCAGGAGCGTCAGCACCGCGCGCAGCAGGATAATGCCGGCGACGATATATATTTCGTTGAGGCTGCGGACGATGACGGTGCGCAGGATCTCACTGCCGAGCTTGAATTCGAGCCCCATCGCAAGCCCCTTCGCGAGGACAAGGCGTGTGTCCGGCTCGCGCCGGACGTAGTTGACAATGCCCTGGATCCCTGCGAACGTGATCACGGCGACGCCGATGTATTCAAAGAGCAGCATTGCAAAATTGACAAATGAATTCAGGATAGTCTCAAGAAGTTCCATGGATGCGTTTCCTCTCTTCTGTGTAAATTCCCTCGCAGATACCTGTCCGGAAGACGGGGTCCAGCGGACGTAAGCTATGTCCAGTATATCGTCAAAATGGCCGGATGGCAAGTATTTCATTGGCGTATAACCGTAGGAACGTTGCCATTTACGCAGTCAGATTCGGTCCGGGGATCCTTCCGCAGGATTTGATTGCGGTAGATATCGATTTGTGCTATAGTACCTGTAACTGAAAAAGAGAAAATATCATGAGGGTCTGCAGTATATTCCAGGAAGGATGGGATTATAATGGGGAAAACGGCGATTGTGACGGACAGCAACAGCGGGATTACGCGTGCGCTTGGTGAGCGGATGGGGATTTACGTGCTGCCGATGCCATTTTATATTAATGGAGAATTATATTATGAGGAACTGACACTTTCACAGGAAGAATTTTACCGCCATCTCAGCGAGAAATCCGATATCTCGACGTCGATGCCGTCGCTGTCAGATGTGACGGAGCTGTGGGACAGGCTGCTTGAGACGTATGACGAGATCGTCCACATCCCGATGTCAAGCGGCCTGAGCGGATCCTGCAACGCGGCGTCTGTCATGGCGCAGGAATACGGCGGCAGGGTGCAGGTCGTGGATAACAAGCGCATTTCCATCACACAGAAGCAGTCGGTGTACGATGCGAAGACACTGGCGGACGCCGGATGGAGCGCGGCGGGGATCAGGGGTTATCTCGAGGAGACGGCGTACGATGCGAGCATATACATCACGCTTGATACGCTTTATTACCTGAAAAAGGGCGGACGCATCACACCGGCGGCAGCGGCGCTCGGCACGCTGCTGCGGCTGAAGCCTGTCCTGCAGATCCAGGGGGACAAGCTCGACGCCTACGCGAAGAGCCGCACGCTCAAGGCTGCACGGACGACGATGCTCGATGCGATCCGCAAGGACTGCCGGGAGCGGTTCGGCGCGGATGAGAATGCCGGGAATATGCATATCATGATGGCGTACACCGGGACGGACCTGACGGAGGCCAATGTGTGGGCACAGGAGGTGCATGAGGCGTTCCCGACGCATCCGGATATGTTTTTCGATCCGCTGTCGCTGAGCGTATCCTGCCACATCGGGGCGGGGGCGATCGCGATTGCATGTGTGAAGAAGATGCCGGAGGAGCTGCCTGCGCAGAAACGGTAGGGTATTTGATTTTGCCCCAAACAGATGCGCCAGGCCTGCTACGGGGCGTTCGGGAAGAGCGCCGCACTGATTTCCCGCTCCAGAATCGCAAACGGCGCGGGCCCTGTTTTGAGGACGGCGCGGTGAAATTCCTTCAGCGAGAAGCGGTCGCCGAGACGTTCCTTTGCCGCGTCGCGAAGGGCTGTGAAGTTCAGGCAGCCGACATAGTATTTCAGGTAGTTGGCGGGCGCTTCGAGGATGGAACGGTAGAGCGATTTTGCCGTATCGTCGGAAAATCCGAGCTTCCGCAAAAAGGCCGTGACGTCGTCGAGGGAGTAGCCGTGGTAGTGGATGCCGATGTCGAGCAGCGAGGCGAGCCCGAGCGTGAAGGATCGGTTCCGCTGGCCGAGCGCCGCCGACGCGGGATCGCCGTCCCAGCGCGAGTAAGCGTACATTTCGACGTACGTCGCCCAGCCCTCCGTGTAGCCGCCGACGTCGAGCAGGCAGCGCAGGGGATCGGGCTGCGTGGCGTTGAAATAGACAGACTGGTACAGATGGCCGGGATATCCTTCATGCGCCAGTGTCGTATATAGCTCGACGCCGCTGTAGTTGCCTGACGGATTGATGTAGATTACGTTGTCGGCGTAATCGTCGATTGCCGGAGCCAGGTAAAATGCCGGACTGAGGTATTTTTCGAGCGACGGGTGCACGTACTTGATGCTGCAGGAGACGCTTGGGAGCAGCGGGAAGTCGTCTGTGATTTTCTGCCGGAGATCATCGAGCATTGCGGCTGGATCATCGTTGGACTGTGAGCCTGATCCGTTCATGCCGTCTGCAGACTGTGACTCGGTCCGGCTGTCGCTCTGCTGCAGAATATCCTGCACCGCGGAATAGTCCGCGACCATCTGCGTCTTGATCATTTCTTCAATCGTCTCAATGGGGCGGCTGTCGCCGACTGTACTTTTGACAAGGTATTCGTAGTAAGCCCGGCCCTCCGGGAAACAGCAGAGCCCTTTATCGTTTGTCCCGGTATTTTCCAGCGCGGCAATACCGGAGATCAGTGCCTCGTACGCCGGAATGACATATCCGGTGAGGATTGATTTGTTGCGTGCTTTGTAGGCAATCTTTTCATCGGCGGTCAGATTCGAGATTTTATCTATTTTGTCATCAAAGAGTCCGACCAGATAATTTTCTTCCGGATTGGCAATAAATTCATGGCACTGGCGGATCACTTCGAGTGCGCTGTCGCTGCTCATGAACAGTCCCGCCGCTGATTTTTCACGCTCAAAGGAGAGGATCGAGTCAAAATAATCCGGCACCTGGGAAAGCAGGCAGAGGTAGTCCTCGATGTCCCCCTTTATGCGGAACGTATACTCGGCGAGCAGCACCGGGAGCTGCGCCTGGATTCCGAGCGTCGGGCTGAGCGGCTCGTCGTAGAGCAGCAGGGAGGACGCCGACAGCTCCGTCTCGAGATAATCCCTGAAAATGTCGTATGTAAGGCGGCGCCGGTCCGAGAGTTTTGCGCGGTCGAATTTCTGCAGCGAGGTGTAATAGTTTTCGGTGACGGCGCAGGCGTTCTGCCTGGCCGCGAGGCTGGCGTCGCCCAGCGTCGGGGCATCCGTTTTGATGTGGTAGTTGTCGGGACGGGCGACAGAATAGTGCATATTCAGCGTGTTGCCGCCCAGCTCGCAGGCGAAGACTTCGCCCGTAAAGCGTGCAAACCGCTGATCCTCCGTGAGCAGGAAATCGGGCGGAGACTGTATAAGCTGCCATGCCACGACCGCAAGCAGAACAAGGAAAGCGCACACGGCGGGCAGGTAATGTATGAGCCGTCTGCGTTTTGTGCAGCCGGAGCCGTCGGTCTTTGCATTGACAGAATTGCCGCGTTCCGTTGTCCGTTTCGGACTTCCGGTATTGCCGGACAGCGCCGCCGCGTCCCCATCATTTGCGTGCCCGCCAGACTGTAAGAATGAATGTGCCATAAAACACTCCGCAAAAATACCTTTAAGACAGTCTATGCAAAAGGGGACTGTAAATAGTAACGCAAACCAGCATAAAAGAAAGAGATCAGTCTTGACATTGCCCTCTCCCGTATGATACTT
>CAYRKA010000068.1:0-12274 GCA_964424785.1 uncultured Lachnospiraceae bacterium
AAATTATGATTCTCAGGTATAAACATTTTTCTTCTCTTCTCCCCTGTGTCTTCTTCCCTTTATTTTCAGTCACACATCTTACCGTGCAATGTGAGTGGTGTGAGAGGTATCTGTGTATCTGGCGGTTTTTCCCAATAGGAACAAAACTTTATCCAAAACCCTCATTTCAGTGGACTCACAGTCTTCCCGTCTTTGATATGAATATATGTGCATATTATATGCTTATCATGCGCTTAACACGTTGACAATGCCTACATCATATGATATAGTCTCACTGAAAGGAGTTGCTTTTATGCCCAAAAAGTGAATACGAGGAGATGAAGAATAATCCGCTCAAGTACAAACGGTATTCTTCTTTCGAATCTCCCAAGAATGAGGTATTAAGCAATGCTTGAAATTGTCCTTTCTAACCGGTTCAAAAGCTTGTCTATCGGATTGAAGATAAACAACTTCTGTTACTTCTCTTCCGAACAGGTACTCGCTCTGATTTATTTTCCTGACTCTCAAGAGAGGCCATAACGGCCTCTCTGTAGACCGTCACTTTCTCTTCCTTTGGGTCGATCACCTTTCCGGCAAATTAAAATAAGGCATTGCACAGTTTAATCTGACGCATTCCCCGACAGATTATCCTATGCTATGCGGTGCCTTTTGTGATATATTAGTATCGATGCAACGAAAGAAGACAGCACACCATCCCGGAAAAGTCCATCTGCTGACCCATCACCAGCTACAGCCTTTGAACTGTACCACAAAAATAAGAGCCTCTCAGCTCCTGTTTCTCCCTACCGCTTCCTTGCCACAATCTCCAGCCCCACCTGCACCCTCTGCGTCTTCCCGAACATCGCCAGTTTGAGCCACGCCTTGCGTTTATGGCGGTCTATTTTTTTTATGTACCCTTCCCGCCCCATGAGCGGCCCGGATTCGATGATAATGCGGTCGCCTTCGATGATGCCGGTAGACATCTCAATGACCTTCCCGTCTCCGCCAAAGCTCTCGATAAAGCTCCGCTCACTGTCGGTCAGTGCGATGATATCCTCTCCCGCCCCGATCAGCTTCGTGAGCCCGCTCACACATTTGAGCTGCAGGAAAAGCCCGCTGATGTCATCCGTAACGACAAATACATATCCCGGAAAGAGCACCCGCCGCTGCCTGATCCACTGCCCGTCCGCTTTCTTTGGCTCCTCATAATATGGTATGAAGCAGTCTGTGAGGAGCTCGCGCGGGATGCGGCGCTCACATTGTATCTTTATATTTTCTTCCGTGCCGGTGCGCACCTGCACAACGTACCACATCCGCGTCCCTCCACTTCTTTCAATCATTTCCGGAAAAAAGTAATCAGACAGAGGAGCTATCGACCCTATCCCGCGCCGAGGGCGGCAGCGGCTTTGTCGCTGAAATTTCCTTGCCGCCCCGTGCGCAATCGAGTAGGGAGGATGCAATCTGATCTACTCGTCACGCGACCCGCGTGCTGCGTCAGCAGCAATATACCTCTCGCGGGCCTGTGCATAAAAAGGCACATCCATTTTGGGTGTGCTTCGCCATTTCGCCATGTTTCAGGCGAACTTACGCACTCTCTATGTCCTCCGTTCCGGCCAAACGCGGCAAGGCGACGATTTGGCTCCTCCGGGTTCTTTATTTCTGATAATGAAAAGTCGGCACCATCTCCGCCACAATCTCCCTGATATGCTCGTCCGCGCCGTCCGATAACGCGCGGAGACGTTCGAGCTGGCCGCGGAAGCGGGTGTCATCCATCTCAATCGGGCGGCCGATGTGGATCAGAGCGTTCTCGGTGCCGGTCAGACCCTCCTCGCCCATGAGGAGCTCCTCGAAAAGCTTCTCACCGGGGCACAGACCCGCATACTCGATCATGATGTCAACGTCCGGCGTGTAAGCCGGAGAGACGGATCAGGTTGCGCGCTATGTCATCGATGCGCACCGGATCACCCATATCGAGGGCGAAAATCTCTCCGCCGCCGGCGTAGTAGGATATCTGCAGCATGAGGGATACGGCCTCTGGGATGGTCATAAAGTAGCGGATGATATTCCTGTCGGTGACGGTCACAGGATCTCCGGCTGCGATTTGCTTCTCAAAGAGCGGGATCACACTGCCGTTGCTCCCGAGGATGTTCCCGAAACGAACCGCGACAAAATCCGTGCCGTCGCACTGGCGGTTCATCATCTGGATGATCATTTTGCGGAGGCGCATGGACGCGCCCATGATGTTGGTCGGGTTGACCGCTTTGTCTGTAGAGATCAGCACGAATCTCTGCACACCATTCTCGGCGGCTGTCGCGGTCCTCCATGTACCTGTTTATGATACACTAAAATTACCGAAAAAAAGCGTCAGAATTCCCTGAAAAAAGCAAGGGAATTTCCCTAAAAAAGGCGGGACATATTGAATCCCCTTTACATTATGATTATCCTTTATCTAAGCACAACCAAAGATAAAGGATGAAAGGAAGATACGCAGGTGCATGAAAATCCCGCCCAGGAGATAAACCGGCACGAGCAGTATGTATGTTGTAATAATCATGTTCAGCTCGGCCATGCTGGCAAGCCGCCAGATGCTGTGGTACTACCTGCAGATGTAGAAAACGACTATGGTCGAAATCACCCAGTAAGGCATCGACCATATATAACCGAGCAGATATTTGTTTGGTATAGAAGTATACATGAAATCAAAACGCAGAAGCAAAGCGGCAAAGTATGCGGCCAATATGCACAGCACATCCACGATAGCAAGCGCCATGGCTTTCTGCATCCACACAGCACAATGTCCTTCCCATTTTTTCAGCATTTTTCTCTTCCCTCTCTGTAGCCCCGTGAAGCGGCAGGAGCATCCTTTTATGAACGGCTCTCCCCCGGCGCGTACAGCATCTTTGTTATTTGGAGGAATGGCGGATTATGTATACAGCAGCCCCAGACAGCATGGCTATAGCAGCAGCAATGACTGCATTCACCTTGTCGACGGACGCCGGCTGTATCCCCGGCGAAGCTGCCGCAGCAGGCAGCCCCTGCATCACGAATACTTCCACTACCATGAGAAAACGCAGTATCTTCTTCTCCCTTTTCAACTCGTGTCTCCTCTTTCCCGGCATCTGCAAATGTAAGCTTTGCAGACAGGCAAATCGGACAGGCGAGAGCTATCGACCCTATCCGCCTGCGCCGTCTACATACCGCTAAAAGCAGCTTTTTCCCCGACGCGGCCCTATGCATCCATTATCATAAATGGCATGATCGATGTCGTTTACGATAAATTAGCATATCGGAAATTAAATAACTGATCAGATGACGCAGGATATTTTTCTGAGAGTACCTGTCAAAAAACGGAGACGTAACGGGCTACGCTGAGTATTTTTGACAGGTGCTATCAGGAAAATAGACAAGTCATATGTGCCAGTTATTTTGTTTTCGATGTACTAGGGATCAGGTTTTGCCCAGACAACATTATATTCAATCTGTCCATGTTTTTCAATATACTTTTGTAATTTTTATTGTTTTTCTGTCAATTCTTGAAACTGTGAATCGGCGCGGGGATGCGTCCCCTGCGGCTCACAAACGCCTCGCAGGAATACGAATTGACCGGCATGATCGGCGCATAGCCGAGCAGCCCGCCGAACTCTGCCTGCTCCCCGACGTCCTTGCCGATGACCGGGATCACGCGGACTGCCGTCGTCTTCTGGTTGATCATGCCGATCGCCATCTCGTCGGCGATGATGCCGGAAATCGTCGACGCCCTCGTGCTGCCCGGAACCGCGATCATATCGAGGCCGACGGAGCAGACGCAGGTCATCGCCTCGAGCTTCTCGATCGTCAGGGCGCCTGCCCTCACCGCGTCGATCATGCCCTGGTCCTCGCTGACCGGGATGAACGCGCCGCTCAGACCACCCACATAGGACGAAGCCATAGCGCCGCCCTTCTTGACCTGGTCGTTCAGGAGTGCGAGCGCCGCCGTCGTCCCCGGCGCACCCGCGTATTCGAGGCCGATCTCACAGAGGATGTCCGCCACGCTGTCGCCGACCGCTGGCGTCGGCGCGAGCGAGAGGTCGATGATGCCGAACGGGATGCCCAGGCGCTTCGACGCCTCCTGCGCGACGAGCTGGCCAACGCGCGTCACCTTGAACGCTGTCTTCTTGATCGTCTCGCACAGCGTCTCAAAGTCCGCCCCTCTCACGTAGGACAGCGCGTGCTTGACGACCCCCGGGCCGCTGACGCCGACGTTGATGACGGCATCCCCCTCGGTCACACCGTGGAACGCCCCCGCCATGAACGGGTTGTCATCCGGCGCGTTGCAGAATACCACCAGCTTCGCGCA
Organism: uncultured Lachnospiraceae bacterium; assembly: GCA_964424785.1. Classification (GTDB taxonomy): domain Bacteria; phylum Bacillota; class Clostridia; order Lachnospirales; family Lachnospiraceae; genus Choladousia. Next base: position 4,316 of record CAYRKA010000068.1, read on the forward strand.
GCCGAGGGAATCCCTGTCCTTTGTACGCTCTGCCGTCCCGAGGATCACCTCGCCGAGCAGCCGGACCGCGTCCATATCGATGCCGCACTTCGTCGATCCGACATTGACGGAGCTACAGACCCGCTCTGTCTGCGCGAGCGCCTCCGGGATCGAGCGGATCAGGGATTCGTCGGCCTGCGTCATGCCCTTGGAGACGAGCGCCGAGTAACCGCCCAAGAAATTCACGCCGACCCCATGCGCTGCGCGGTCAAGCGTCTGCGCGACCGTCACGAAATCCTCCGGGCTGTGGCACGCGCTGCCGCCGACCAGCGCGATCGGCGTCACCGAGATCCGCTTGTTCACGATCGGGATGCCGAACTCCTTCTCGATCTCATTTCCTGTCGCAACCAGGTCGCGCGCGACGGTCGTGATCTTCCGGTAAATATTCTCATTGAGCTGTGCGAGGTCATCCGTCACACAGTCCAGCAGGCTGATCCCTAGCGTGATCGTGCGGACATCGAGGTTCTCCTGCGTGATCATTTTGTTCGTCTCGTTTACTTCAAATATATTTATCATACTGTCTCCTTCATATCCGCCATTACAATTCGCTCAGGGCATTCTGCTTCCCGGCATAGCCTGCAGACCGGCAGGGCATATCAGATGCGGTGCATCATATTGAAAATGTCCTCATGCTGGCACCGGATCGAGACCCCGATCTCCTGTCCCAGTGCATCCAGCTCCTCCGCGATCCGGCCGCCGTCCTTCGGGCACTGTGTCGCATCCGCCACCATCATCATATTAAAAAAACCTTGCACGATCGTCTGCGAGATATCCAGGATATTCACATTGTTCTCCGCCAGATACGTGCAGACCTTCGCGATGATGCCTACGGTATCCTTGCCGACTACGGTTATAATCGTTTTTTTCATGTCATTTTCCTCAACTTTCCTTCACTATATAAATTGTGAACAGCACGAAAACCATTCACCTGACCCCTCGGGTTGAATCAGTACTAAAGCATTACTTTGTTTATCCTGCCACTGTCAGAGAAGTATACCGGGCCGTCCGCAAGCGACTATAGCGAGTCTTTGCAAGTACTTAGGTCTCAGAAGGCCGGAGCATCTGTAAAAATTCTGCGATCCAGCAGAATTTTTAGCGGACTCTGTCTGAGCGAAATGTGCATCAGGCACATTTCGCGAGTTGTCCGCGGCAGATGCGCAGGTCTTCTGAGGCCTTAGTACTTGCAGACGAGCGGTACGGAGCCTGCGGACGGCCCGGTATACTTCTCGTCCGGGTATCAGTTCAGACCGCCACCAGCTCCGACGGCACGTCCCTGTGCGCTACCCGGATGCAGAAATCCTCCGCCCTGTACGGGTTGTCCCCGAGCGTGACCTCGGCGCACACGGTCGCGAGCGCCAGCTCCTCGTAGTTGTTCTCCTTGCTCAGATGCCCGAGGAATATGGCCTGCATATGGTCGTTCAGGATCTCCCCGAGCAGGCGGCCCGCGTTGTCGTTCGAGAGGTGGCCGCGCTCGCCGAGGATGCGCTGCTTCAGGTAGTAAGGGTAGCTCCCGACCTGCAGCATATTCACATCATGGTTCGATTCAATCAGCACCGCGTCGAGATCGCGCAGGTGGTCGATGACATAGCTGTCATAATAGCCCAGGTCTGTCGCGACAGCGACTGACCTGTCCTCATGCCGGAAACGGTACGCGACCGGCTCCGCCGCGTCATGTGAGACGCGAAACGGCTGCACCTCGAGGTCATTCAGGCAGAAGCCCGTATCCGGCGTGACTGTGTGGAAAAGAGACTCGTCGACCGTGCCGAGCATCTGCTGCGACAGCATCGCGCCGATCGTCCCTGCGGTCGAGTAGACCGGGATGCCGTACTTGCGCGCGAGGACGCCGAGCCCCTTGATATGGTCGGAGTGCTCGTGCGTGACCAATATCGCGTCGAGCTCCTCCGGCTTCCTGCCGATCGCGTGCAGCCCGGCTGCCACCCTCTTCCCGCTGACCCCGGCGTCGACGAGCACCGACGTGTGGTCCGTCCCCACGAAGATACAGTTGCCGCTGCTCCCGCTGGCAATACTACAAAAATCCATGTTCTATCAATCCTTTGTCAATCTGGTCGTATGTATTTTCTACGATAGTGCCGCTGTTGTCAATCACGACTTCACACCGGGCGCGGTATCCGCTCTCCTTCATCTGGTTATCCATGATGCGGCGTGCCTTCTCCTCGCTGTAACCGCGCGTGCGCATCAGCCGTTCGGTGCGCGTCTGCTCGTTCGCATAGACATACCAGATCTCATCGCAGACCGTGTCGTAATGATCCTCGAGCAGCAGCGCCGCCTCGATGACGACGAACGGCGCCTGCCCGCGCTCCCGCTCAGCCGCGATCTCCGCGATGATATATTCCTTCACAGCCGGATGGACGATCCGGTTGAGCTTCTGCAGCTTCTCATAGTCGTCAAAGACGGCTGCCGCGAGCTTCCCGCGGGCGATCGTGCGGTCGCCGTTCAGGATGCCGGTGCCGAAAGTCTCGACGATCCTGTAATAGCACGGGCTGCCCGGCTCCTGCACCATATGCCCGACGAGGTCGGCCTGGATGACGCGCGCGTGGTACATCCTCTGGATGTAGCCGAGAATCGTGCTCTTGCCCGCGCCGACGCCGCCTGTGATGCCAAGTACTTTGATCTCCTTTTTCTTCATTTTGCCTCGTACCAGTTCTTTCCTTCGTGTATATCCACCTCGAGGCGCACACGCAGGTCGGCTGCGTGCTGCATCTCGCGCACCATCATCTCTCGGACCTCATCCGCCTCGTCAATTGCCGCCTCGACGAGCAGCTCGTCGTGCACCTGCAGGATCAGGCGGGACTTCATCCTCCGGCTGCGCAGCCATTCGTTGACGCGGTTCATCGCGATCTTGATGATGTCGGCTGCCGTGCCCTGGATCGGCGCGTTCATCGCAACGCGCTCTCCGAATGAGCGCCGCATGAAATTCGCATCCCTGAGCTCCGGCATCGGGCGGCGCCTGCCGAACATCGTCGTCACATAGCCGTCCCGCTTCGCATCCGCGACCGTCCGGTCGAGGAACTGCCGGATCCCCGGGTATGTCCTGAAGTACTGCTCAATGTATTCCTGCGCCTCACTGCGCGTGATGCTCAGATCCTGGCTGAGCCCGAACGAGCTGATGCCGTAGACGATGCCGAAATTGACGGCCTTCGCATTGCGGCGCAGCTGCGGCGTGACCTCCTCCGGCTCCACGTGGAAGACCTGGGATGCCGTGATTGTGTGGATATCCTGCGCGTCGCGGTATGCCTGGATCAGCATCTCATCATTTGACAGATGGGCGAGCACGCGCAGCTCGATCTGTGAATAATCGGCGTCGAGGAACACATAGCCGTCCTCCGGCACGAACACCTTGCGGATCAGGCGGCCCAGCTCCATGCGGATCGGGATATTCTGCAGGTTCGGCTCGGTGCTGCTGATGCGGCCCGTCGCCGTGATCGTCTGATGGAATTTGCCATGTATCCTCCCGTCATCGGCAATATAATTCGCCAGCCCGTCGGCGTACGTCGACTTGAGCTTTGTGAGCTGCCGGTACTCGAGGATATCCGCGACGATCGGATAGTCCGGGGCGAGGCGGTCGAGCACGTCCGCCGCAGTCGAGTAGCCGGTCTTCGTCTTCTTGCCGTGCGGGCAATGCAGCTTCTCAAAAAGGATCACGCCGAGCTGCTTTGGGGAGTTGATATTGAACTCTTCCCCGGCCGCCGCGTAAATCTGCTGCTCGAGCACGGCAATGCGCCCGACAAGCTGTTCGCCATAGCTCTTGAGCTCCTGCGCCTGCACGCGGATGCCCTCCCGCTCCATATCGGCGAGGGTGAAGACGAGCGGCATCTCGATCTGTGTGAACAGCTCTGTCATTGAGAGCTCCGCGAGCTTCTCCTGCATCGCGCTGCGCGCGCGGCAGAGGACGAGCGGCACACGGCACGCATAGTCGAGGAACTGCTCTGGCTTCTCCCGGAGCACCTGCCGCAGCGGATCCTTGCCGAAAAGCTCCGCGCGCGACGGGGCCGTCTCGCCGAGGTATTCCCTGGAGATATCCTCATAGCCGTAGCTGTCCTTCAGCGGGTTGACGAGATATGCCGCGATCGCCGCGTCAAACAATTTATTGCGATCCTCTGCCGCAAATGTAACATACCGAAGCTGTTCCTTCAGATGCATCGCCGTAAGCGCCTGCGCGGAGGAAGCGAGTCCGGCAATCTCGCCGCCCAGGTACTCCGGCGTCAGGAAGCCGCAGGCCTCAAGGAAGCACGCTTCATCTGGCGAACCGCAGATCGATACGCCCAGCATCCCGCCGTCCTCCTCGATGAACTGGAACGCCACGTCCTTCCCGCGAAGGCCTGCCAGGTACGCATCCGCCTCGCCCAGCTCGCAGATGCGGCGGAACCGCGCCCCGTCCTGCTTTTGCTCCTCCTGCACGCGGAAACGTCCGAGCAGGTTCTTGAACTCGAGCCTGCGGCAGAGCTCCAGCGCCTCCGGCGTGTAGAGATCCTCAATGTGCGCGGCTGCTTTGTCCAGCGTGAACGGCGCGTCCAGTACAATCGTCGCGAGCGTCTTGCTCATCTGCGCCATATCGTAGTGGTTCTTCAGCGCCTCGCGCGCGCGGGCCGGGGTGATCTCGTCCGCGTGTGCGTACGCCTCCTCGACCGAGCCGTACTGCACGATCAGCTTCGTCGCCGTCTTCTCCCCGATGCCCGGCACGCCGGGAATGTTGTCGGAAGTGTCACCCATCAGCGCCTTGACGTCTATGAACTGCACCGGCGTCACCTGATAGCGCTGCTGTACGTCGGCGGCGTAGTAATTCTCGATCTCTGTCCCGGTCGCTTTGGTCTTCGGGATGCGGATCCGGATATCGTCGGTCGCGAGCTGCAGCAGGTCGCGGTCGCCCGAGAGGATCGACACCTCCAGCCCTTCCCGCTCCATCTGGCGCGACACCGTGCCAAGGATATCGTCGGCCTCATAGCCTTCCAGCTGCATGACCGGGATCCCCATCGCCTGCAGCATTTCCTTCATCAGCGGAACCTGCTCGTGCAGCTCCTGCGGCATCGGCCTGCGCGTGCCCTTGTACCCGTCAAACATCTTATGGCGGAAGGTCGGCGCCTTCAGGTCAAACGCCACTGCGGCATACTGTGCATTCTCCTCATCGAGCGCCTTAAACAGGATATTCAAAAACCCATATACAGCGTTCGTGTGCAGCCCCTCGCTGTTGGTCAGGACCGGCAGGCCGTAGAAGGCGCGATTCAAGATGCTGTGGCCGTCGATCAGGACAATCTTCTCTTTCTGTGTCATCGGATTACCTCTCTTTTGGGGAACTGTTCGGTACCTTAACGGTTACTCTTATTCTCTTATCTGGTCCCGGACGCTCTGCTCGCGCATCTGGATGCGCGAAATCGCGCGCTCAAATGTCGTGCGCTCTGCCTGTCCGCGGCGCAGCTCGATGCCGGAGTACAGGCTGCATATCAGCAGCACCTCAGTGACCGCAAGCATCACGCCATATACGATATGCGTTACCTTGTGGCGTACAACCGTGCGGTGCGCCATGCGCAGCTCCTCGCGGAGCATCTTGCGGAAATCATATTCGTGATATGCGCCGGAATCCAGCGTATCGAGCGCCTTGTACATCGTAAAATAGATATCGAGCTCGTCCATGCAGTCGCTGCAGTGCCCGACATGCTTCAGAAACTGCTCCATATCCTTATCGGACAGCTTCCGCTCCACAAACGGCGTGACCATTCTCCTCGCCTCGATACACTTCATCGGCTTCCTCCCTCCTCGTCGGCAACACTCCTCTGGCTATCCGCCCTGCACTACCGCAAAGCTGCACAACGGAAACACCATCCTGCCCTTCCGTCGGGCTGTTACACGTTTTGTTTCAGAATGTCCTTAGTATGCCATATTTTGCAGAATATTACAATGTCCTTTGGCGTTATATTTTTGTTTCATTTTCAGACCAATTCTGCTACAATGGTTTTATTCGAACAGCTGTGAAGGTATCAGACAGCTACCTATTTTAAATTTCTCAGGAGAACTTACATATGAAAGAAAAATTGTACACAATACCGCTCAACGACGCGGTCAATGTCCAGGATGAATGCCCGTTCTGCTTCATCGAGCGCAAGCTGGAGCAGGACGCAATGGATTTCGTGCTCGGCAGCAGCTCCTCCTACATGGAGAGCGATATCCGTGAGCAGACTGACAAGGCCGGCTTCTGCCGCGAACACACAAAGAAGATGTTTGACTACGGCAACACGCTTGGGAACTCGCTGATCCTCAAGACGCATTACCAGAAGCTGCGCAAGGAGATGCATGAGCAGTTCCAGTCGTTCACACCGGGCAAATCCTCCCTGCTCGGGAGACTGCGCCACGCGCCTTCCGCCGCAGAGGAGAATCCGATCCAGGCCTGGGCGGAGTCGAAGGACTGCTCCTGCTACATCTGCCGGAATGTCCATGAGACGTTTGACCGCTATATTGAGACCTTCTTCTACCTGTACCGGAATGACAGCGCCTTCCGCGACAAGATTGACCACGGGAAGGGCTTCTGCCTCCACCATTTCGGCATACTCTGCGGCAGCGCGGACCGCTACCTGAATGACAAAGAAAAGGCCGCGTTCTATCCCGCGATGTTCAACCTTATGGAAGAGAACTTTGCGCGTGTAGAGGAGGATATCACGTGGCTGATTGACAAATTCGATTACCGCAACAAGGACGCCGACTGGAAGAATTCCAAGGACGCGCTGCAGCGCGGGATGCAGAAGCTGCGCGGAGGATATCCGGCGGATCCGGTGTACAAGGCAAAATAAGGCTGGCGTACCAGAACCTGATACGTCAGCCCATCCTTATATGCCGCTGGCCGGACTCGAACCGGCACGGTGTTACCCGCTTGATTTTGAGTCAAGTGCGTCTGCCAATTCCGCCACAGCGGCGCTCTCACACACGACAAATCATAGCACAATTTTCTGATTAATGCAAGCAGATTATTCGCTGATCAATACCGCATATCCTTCAGCACATCGCAGAAATCAAACGTCCTGAAATAATCCTGCGGCGTCTCGGCGCGGCGGATCATCTCTGCCGTGCCGTCCTCATGGAGCAGGATCTCAGAGGAGCGCAGCTTGCCGTTATAGTTGTAGCCCATCGAGAAGCCGTGTGCGCCAGTGTCGTGGATGACCAGGAGGTCGCCCATATCAATTTTCGGCAACATCCGGTCAATCGCAAATTTGTCATTGTTCTCGCACAAGGAGCCGGTCACGTCGTACCTGTGGTCGCACGGCTCATTTTCCTTGCCCATGACTGTGATGTGATGGTAAGCGCCGTACATCGCCGGGCGCATCAGGTTGACTGCACAGGCGTCTACACCGATATATTCCTTATGGGTATGCTTCTCATTGATCGCACGCGTCACGAGGCAGCCGTACGGCCCGAGCATATAGCGGCCAAGCTCTGTATAGAGCGCGATGTCGCCCAACCCGGCGGGGACCAGCACTTCCTCATATACTCTCCTGACGCGCTGTCCGATCCTGTGGATATCGTTCTTCTCCTGGTCCGGCCGGTATGGGATGCCGATTCCGCCTGACAGATTGATAAATCTGATCTTCGCGCCGGTCGACCTGTGCAGCTTCACGGCCAGCTCAAACAGCACCTTCGCAAGCAATGGATAATAATCGTTCGTCACGGTGTTGCTCGCCAGGAACGCATGGATGCCGAACTCCTCGACTCCCTTTGCCTTCATGATGCGGAAGGCCTCCTCAATCTGTTCCTCCGTCATCCCGTACTTCGCATCACCGGGGTTGTCCATGATATCGTTGCTGATCCTGAACAGCCCGCCCGGATTGTAACGACAGGACATCGTCTTCGGCAGATACCCAACTGCCTCCTCGACCTTCTCAATGTGTGTGATATCGTCCAGATTGATGATCGCGC
>CAYRKA010000069.1:0-8529 GCA_964424785.1 uncultured Lachnospiraceae bacterium
CGATAAATGAGAGTCGTTTCAAAAATAAGGAGGATATTACAATGACACAGGAAGCTCTGGGAATGGTTGAAACAAGAGGTCTGGTAGCCGCGATCGAGGCATCCGATGCGATGGTGAAGTCCGCTGACGTCACGCTGGTCGGCACAGAGAAAATCGGCTCCGGCCTTGTAACCGTCATGGTGCGCGGCGATGTAGGGGCAGTCAATGCGGCCACAGAGGCCGGCGGGGCAGCGGCGGGACGCCTCGGCGAGCTCGTAGCAGTACACGTGATCCCCAGGCCGCACTCGGATGTGGAGAAGATTCTGCCGAGGATCTGAGCTGAGAGCCGTACAGGATGACTGTACGGGGCGGGCAGCCGCTGCGGTTCATGTGGCTGCCGGCCGTTCACAACGGCACGCTTCGCGGAGCAGAGAATGCGGACACTACGAAAAGGACGTACACATATGAATTCATTGGGATTAATCGAACTTCCGAACCTTGCCGACGCAGTCGAGGCGGTGGATATCATGTTAAAAACAGCAGATGTGAAATTCCTCACTTGGGAGAAAAAGCTGGGCGGGAGACTGGTTACGATTATTGTCCAGGGAAGCGTTTCAGCGTGCCAGGCAGCCGTAGAGGCTGCGAAGACGAGGGGATCCGGCAGGATCGCAGCGTCTGCGGTGATCGCGAACCCGCATCCTGAGCTGATGAAGATCATCGAGAAGAGTATGAGGAAGCACGGATTCCTGGAATCATAGGCTTCGGCGCCCGGTTTTATAATGCGGAAGGGATCAGGTGAGCATGATGGCGGAGGAAATGTCCGGAGGCCGGGAGGCCACAGGGAAAGCCACAAAAAGAACAGGCACGAGAAGAAAGGTCACATCAAAGGAGGCCGCAGCGGCGGCTCCAATCTTAAAGGAGGAAAAAAGAATGGAACTTCAGGCACTTGGAATGGTAGAGACAAGAGGACTTATCGCTTCGATCGAGGCGGCGGATCAGATGCTCAAGGCAGCAAACGTGGTACTCGTAGGCACAGAGAAGATTGGTTCCGGCCTCGTGACGGTCATGGTACGCGGAGACGTAGGGGCAGTCAAGGCAGCGGTCGACGCAGCCAAGGAAGCGGCAGGCCGTCTCGGCGAGGTGATCGCGGTGCACGTAATCCCGAGGCCGCATGATGATGTGGAGAAGATTCTTCCGCAGCTGAAATAATTGCGGCACTGGAGGAAGGATGATGCAGGAGCAGCAGTTGATTCAGACCATTGTAAAGCTGGTGGCGGAGCAGCTTAAGGGCGTGGATGTCTACAACCCGGAGGACAGGGTGCCGATCGGCATTTCCGCGAGGCATGTGCATCTCTGCCGGGCAGATGTCGATGCGCTGTTCGGCCCGGGCTACCAGCTAAATAAGAAAAAGGACCTGATGGGCGGCCAGTATGCCGCCCAGGAGTGTGTGACGCTCGTGGGCACGAAGCTGCGTGCGATTGAGAATGTCCGCATCCTCGGCCCTGAGCGCAGGCAGTCGCAGGTGGAGGTATCCAATACCGACGCGATCCGGCTGGGCATCAAGGCTCCGGTGCGCCTTTCCGGCGATCTTGCGGGGTCTGCGCCGATCGCGCTGGTCGGCCCGAAGGGGATTGTGTACCTCAAAGAGGGCTGCATCGTGGCGAAGCGCCATATCCATATGTCACCTGCGGACGCGAAGCGTTTCGGCGTTGTGGACAGGCAGGTGGTAAAGGTCCGCTTCGAGAGCGGCCGCGGAGGTACGTTTGACGATGTGCCGATCCGCGTGGACGAGAGCTTTACATTGGAGATGCACATTGACACGGACGAGGCGAACGGCCTTGGCATCACGAAGGATATGGGCATTATTATTAAGTGACGGAGGCAGTCATGATTATTGGCAAAGTTGTGGGAACCGTGATCTCTACAAGGAAGAACAATGACCTTGTCGGCAGCAAGTTCCTGATCGTCGACCCGCTTGAGAAGATGGCGGGGCATATGGGCGACAGGCTTGTGGCAGTGGACAATGTCGGCGCAGGCATCGGTGATCTCGTGCTTGTGACGACAGGGAGCGCTGCGAGGCTCGGCTGCGGGGCCCCGGACTCGCCGGTGGATGCATGTATTGTCGGTATTGTGGATGATCCGCAGAAAATTGTTATCGTTGAGGATCGGTAGTACAGTTCAGGCAGGGTCTTGCGGGTTGCCGCAAAGCCTGTGGGGGATCTGTCGATCCGGCAACAGATTGCCACCTGTACGTTTGGATGCCCCCTGGGGCAGCCAATCGCACAGGTAGAAAGATTGAGGCTGGTGCAGGTTACATGAATTTGGACAAATTAAAAAGTGTGCTGCGCGACGGGGGCGTGGCGGGGGCCGGAGGAGCCGGATTCCCGACCTACGCGAAGCTGTCGGAGCAGGCTGATACGGTAATACTGAACTGTGCGGAGTGTGAGCCGCTGATCAAGGTTGACAGGCAGCTCATGGTCCAGTATGTGGGGGAGGTCCTTTCCGGGATGCAGCTACTCGTCGAGGCGATGGGCGCGGAGGAAGGGATTATCGCGGTCAAGCGTTCGTATACGTCCGCCCTTGAAGCTGTACGCGGCTGCATTGGCGAATACCAGAAGCTCCGCCTGCATGTGCTCCCGGATATTTACCCGGCCGGGGATGAGGTAATACTGATTTATGAGACGACAGGGCGTATTGTCCCGCAGGGCAAGATCCCGATCACCGTGGGCTGCGTCGTCGTCAATGTGGAGACGGTACTCAATGCATACCGCAAGGTGACAGAGGACCGCAACGTGACGATGAAGTTCGTGACGGTGGCAGGCCTTGTACATAGCCCGGTGACCGTGGAGGTGCCGGTCGGCATCACAGTGTCGAAGCTGCTTGAGATGGCGGGCGGCGTATCGGATGAGGATGCGGTGCTGCTGATGGGCGGTCCGATGACAGGGCGCATCTGCAGCGCGAACGATGTGGTGACGAAGACGACGAAGGCAGTTCTCGTGCTCCCGGAGAAGTGTCCCCCGATCGAGAAGCGCCGCAGGAATCCGAAGGTTGACATCCGCAACGCGATGTCAGTCTGTTCACAGTGCTCGATGTGCACGAGCCTGTGCCCGCGCAACCTGATCGGGCATTCGATCAGGCCGCATGAGTTCATGCGCGCGATTGCGAACGGTATCACATCGGATGTGGACGTCTATCTGAATTCATTCTTCTGCTGCTCATGCGGTCTTTGCGAGATGTATTCCTGCCATCAGGATCTCTCGCCGAGGAGCCTGCTGGACGCATACAAGGCCGGCCTCAGGGCGAAGGGCGTGCGTATCCCGGACAGGAAGGACCGGGGCACGGCGGACCGGATGCGCGAGGAGCGCAAGGTCCCGGAGCACAGGCTGCTCGTGCGGCTTGGGCTTGAGCCATATGATATCCCGGCTCCGTTTGTGAAGTACCAGGGCAGATACGATTCTGTGAAGCTGATGCTGCGCCAGACGATCGGCGCACCGTGCGTGCCGTCGGTATCTGTCGGTGACACGGTTGAGGCGGGGGCACAGGTCGCCGCCCCGGCAGAGGGTGCGCTCGGCGCGTGCCTGCACGCAAGCATATCAGGAAGGGTAGCGGCAGTGACAGACAGTTATATTACGATTCAGGCAGAATAACTGAAGTGGAGATGAAACGGTATGAAAGCAATAGGAATGGTTGAATATAAGACAGTGTCCACAGGTATCAGGGCTGCTGACCTCATCGTGAAGACGGCGGATGTAGAGTTGATTCAGGCACAGACGGTATGTCCGGGCAAGTACATTATTCTGTATACCGGCGACCTGAGCGCGGTCAAGGCTTCGACTGATGCTTCGAAGAAGCAGTACGGCGAGGCGCTGATCGACAGCTTTGTGCTCGGCAATCCGCATGAGTCACTGTTCAAGGCCCTGACCTGCACGGCAGATATTGAGCGGATCGCCGCGCTGGGCGTCATCGAGACGTTCACAGGCGCGTCCGCGATCGTGGCAGCAGACCATGCGGCCAAGACGGCGGAGGTGACGGTATTCGAGATCCGTGTCTGCCGCGGTATGTGCGGCAAATCCTACGTCCTGCTCTCGGGCAGCGTAGCGGCGGTCGAGGAGGCGGTGGCGTCCTCGGTCGGGAAGCTCAAGGATGAGGGCGTGGTGCTCGACTATGCGGTGATCCCGGCGCCGTCGCAGGATTTTGTGAAGACGTTGATGTAAATATAGGATATGCCGGACGGGGGTAATATTGAGGGTGTTTCCGGGCAGCGCAGGCAGCCCGGAAGCATCCTTTTGCTTGCGTCATGGGAAACTTTGTGGGGAGAACCTTATGAGTACAAATGGGAAGAAGAAAGAGCAGGCTATGGATATGCTGCATGGCCCGCTTGCGGGGAAGATTCTTGCGTTTACGCTGCCGATTATGCTGTCAGGGATCCTGCAGCTTCTGTTCAACGCTGCCGATATCATAGTGGTTGGCCGCTTCTGCGGGAGCAACGCGCTGGCTGCAGTCGGCTCTAATGGTGCGCTGATTAACTTGATTGTGAATCTGCTGATCGGCCTGTCGGTCGGCTCAGCGGTCGCTGCCGCCTTTTATTTCGGGGCGGGGGAGATGGCACAGGTGAAAGAAACGATCCACACGTCTGTGGCGGTGAGCCTGGCTGGAGGTGTAATCAGCGGAGTGTTCGGCCTGGTTGTCAGCCCGACGCTGCTGGAGCTGATGGGGACACCGGAGAATATCATTGACCAGGCTGCGCTCTATCTGCGGATCTATTTCATCGGCGTCCCGGCGATGTCGCTGTACAATTTCGGCAGCGCTATCCTGCGCTCGCTCGGCGATACGAAGCGTCCGCTGTATTATCTGATCGTCGGAGGCGTGATCAATGTCGTGCTGAATGTCATCCTGGTCGCCGGACTTGGGCGCAGCGTGGACGGCGTCGCGGTCGCGACTGTGCTCTCGCAGGTTGTCTCGGCCTTCCTGACGCTGCGCCACATGACGAAGCTGGATGAAAGCATCTGCCTGCGCCTGCGTGAGGTGCGCATTTCCCGCGCGAAGCTGCTCCGTATCCTGCGGATCGGTGTGCCTGCGGGCATCCAGTCGACGATCTTCTCCTTGTCAAACGTGCTGATCCAGTCGTCGATCAACAGCTTTGGCGAGCTGGCTGTCGCGGGCAGCTCTGCCGCGTCGAATATCGAGGGCTTCGTCTACGTCTCGATGAATTCGTTCTGCCAGGCAGCCCAGACCTTCACCGGGCAGAATATCGGCGGGAGGCAGTACCAGCGAGTAGGCCGTGTCCTGATGGACTGCCTGATTATGGTTACTGTGACGGGACTGGTATTCGGCGAGGGCGCGTATCTGTTCGCGAAGCCGCTGCTGCATATCTACCTGCCGGGCGATGAGGCGGCAGTGAGGTACGGCATTATGCGTATGGGCATCATTGCGACGACGTATTTTCTTTGTGGGATCATGGACGTGCTCTCCGGTATGCTGCGCGGCATGGGCGAATCCGTCCTCCCGATGGCAGTATCGATGGTCGGCTCCTGTCTGCTGCGTGTCGTCTGGATCTATACGGTCTTCGCGGCGCATCGCACGCTTCCGGTGCTGTTCCTGTCGTACCCTGTGACGTGGATCGTGACGGAGACCGTGCATTTTATCTGCTATCTGTATGTGAAGAAGCGCGTGACAGCGCGGGGGATAGCGTGAATTGTAAATAAGAATCCTGCTCCGCAGGATCCCCGCCTGTAGAGGGTCGCTTTGCGACATAATCATCTCCGCCGCAGGGTATGTACGGAATCGCTCTATTCAGCTAAAAATTTTTCCCATTGCATTTTTTGAAAACTGGTCGTCACGTCCGACCCTGTCGCGAATGCTTGTTTTGATCTGTATGCATCCGAAAGCAAGACCGCCTTTCCTGAAGGGCTGAGCGTTCTGTTCCGCTGTATCGGTCAAATAAATCCTTCAAACTCTCCCCCTGCCTGAGCAGGCTGAACCGTTCTATTGTGCATGGCCTGTGTTTCATGGACATCTGGTGTGTAAACTGGTATACTAACATATACTTCGTTGAGCGTCAAGCATTATAATGCATTGTTCAGATGAAAATGAAATGTATGGGGAAAATCGAATATAAGATTGAACAACAGAAAGTTTCAGTGGCTTGCAGGGTGGAGAAACTGTGAATAGTAATGTCCGCAATCACAATGCGCTCGGTTCCTACTGTACAAATCGACGGCCTTTTGCTAAAATAGGAAACGATAGATAAGTACATTGGTGTTTTTGAAGACGATTACAATCTGCCGAATATTATGTTGACGACATTTTTCGCACACTATGGGGAGAAAATGCTTTTCAGGGAGGTTTCATTTAAGCCAAGGCAGGGCGGCGTTAATTCTATTAATATCCCCAAAATAGTCAAAATTGGCTGGAAAGCACTGGGAGATTTCAGCCGGTTTAAGAAAGGGATGGAATAAGGCTGGAGATGAAGGAACTGATCAGGAAGTACAGGGATGTAATACCATATCTCTTTTTTGGAGTATGCACAACGATTGTTAATGTTATTGTTTATTGGCTGTGTACCCATATGTTATCCATGGGGACAATGCCGGGCACGGTGGCTGCATGGTTTATGGCAGTAGCCTTTGCATATGTTACCAACCGGAAATGGGTATTCCGAAGTGAGGCAAAGACCTATAAGGATATAGCGAAGGAAATGGCCTCCTTTTTTAGCTGCAGAATCATGACGGGGATGGTGGACTGGGCGTGTATGTTTGTGTTCGTTGAGCTGTTGGCCTGGAATGATGTGTTCATTAAGCTTGCGGCGAATTTTATTGTGATGGTGCTCAATTATGCAGCAAGCAAATTAATCATATTTAAAAAGAGGTAGCAGGGCTGAGAACTATAGCGGACAGTAACTGAGCCCTGTTGGAATCTGGGACAGGATGGTATGGAGAAACAGGGAAAGTGCCCGGATTTTTGGCGAGGCAAATGATTCTTCTTTACGGACTGAAAGTGATTTAAAACGGAGGATAACACGATGAGCTTTGAACAATCTGAGGCTTTTGAGGAGACCGTGTCATGGGCAGACAGTCTTTCGGAGGGGTCTGCCAGAGAGCGCGGTGAGCTCGTCGACCGTCTGCGTGATCTTTTCACGACGTTTGGGGATACGGCCACGGACACACAGCTCCGGCGTATCTGCGTATTAATGAATACGCTTGCAAAGGATGAACCGTATGGTTTTTCTGTCAGCCGCCTGTGCGCCGTTGCAGAGTATCTGCATCTGATTTTTGCACAGGAGCGGTCGGAGAAGGTCTGTGCGGACGGAGCTGCGCTGCTACTGCGGGTCCTCGGTGACGAGCGGTCTGACGATGTGAACAGCGGAACGATTGCTTCCTTCTGCATCAAGACGCTGTTTCCGGCAATTTACGATATCGGGGCGCAGCGCCCGGTGGAGCCGAAGCTTCTGTTCATGCAGCCGCGCCGTGGGCTCAACGAGACGTTCCGTTATCTGTATAAGAGGCTTGAGCAGAACTATCCTTATACGCTGGTGCTATACGAGTTTCACCGCGATACGGTCAGCTCTGCGGAGTATTATGTGAACGCGTCGTTTTTTATGCGTGACATGGCAACTGCGCATACTGTCTTTGTCCATGAGTCGAATAACCTGATGGGCTATCTCTCGATCCGTCCGGAGACGAAGATCGTGCAGCTCTGGCATGGCTGCGGCGTTTTCAAGCATATCGGGTTGTCAACCGCAGGCAAGGACGGCTTCAAGAGCCTGGAAAAATACAGGGAATTCCCGGAATACAACAATTATTCAATTGTCACAATTGCGAGCCCGGAGCTCACATGGGTATTTGAGGAATTCATGGGGATTCCCCGCGAGAAAGGGATCATCCAGCCTCTAGGCGTCTGCCGTACAGATGAATTTTTTGACTATGGGTATGTTGAGAAATGCTATAAAAAGCTTTACAAGGCTATCCCGGCCGCAAAGGACAAAAAGGTCATCCTTTACGCGCCTACCTACCGCGGCGTCGACCCGCACCGTGTCTCGCCGGACCAGCTTGACATCGAGCAGTTTGCGCGGGAGCTTGGCGACGACTATATCCTGATCATGAAGCACCATCAGACGGTGAAGACGCTGCCGGAGATCCCGGAATCCTGCCGGGACAAATTTGCGTATGATATGACACGTGGGAAAGGCATGAATATCAATGAGCTGATGACGATTGCGGATGTCTGTATCACGGACTATTCCTCCGTCGCGTTTGAGTTTTCACTGTTTGAACGCCCGCTGCTGTTCTTTGTCTATGATCTGGACGAATACATTGACAATCGCGGACTCTATTATGATTTCGATGAGATCACGCCGGGGCCACTGTGCCGCACGACTGGAGAGATGGTCGATTTTATTAAGAGCCTGAAGGATGGCTTCGATTCCACGGAGGTTTCTGATTTCAGGAAACGGTTCATGTGCAGCTGCGACGGACATGCCTGTGACCGCGTGATTCAGTTTATCGGGCTCGACACGGTGGATATCTGGTACAACGGGAACGGAGCGGACGG
>CAYRKA010000069.1:8629-12231 GCA_964424785.1 uncultured Lachnospiraceae bacterium
GCAGCGGTCTGCATCGAACCTTCACCCCGGAAATCGTCCGCACCACAGCAGGGGCTCTCCGTGTCCGCCGGACCGCACCGCTCCCGGTTACCAATCTCCGCCTTGCTGCGAACCCGTTTACGCGCAAGGCGTACGTATTCACCGGCTGGCAGCTCTACCAGATGGAGCAGGGGCTCAAATATTGGTACTGCGATGACAATATGTGGCGAACTGATGACGAGCTGCGCGCCGCAGGGAGGTCACGCAAGGTTTTCACGGATCAGGAAGCTATCACGGAGCTGGACGCCAGAAACAATTATGCCCTGCATTTTGACGCGCAGTGGACGCCGCACGTAACGCTGTCGACACTCCCGGCGTATGTGAAATCCCTGAACCTTAAGCGGAAATGCAAAAATGCAGTCAAAAAAATACTGGGGCGGTAAAACGCCCCGGCATCATAAATGTCCTGATACAGGAAAGAATTTCCGTGCGTCATTCTCTCGGCGCCTGCAGGTCATTCTTGATTTGTGTTGTTGAGATCTCCGGCGTTCGCGGCAGGTATACTACCTCACAGTATTCTTGCAGATAATCAAACTTGCCTTTCCAGTCGTCGCCCATCACGAAAGTATCGATTCTGAATTCTTTGATATCGGAGATCTTCTGCTCCCAGCACGTTTCGGGAATGACGAGATCGACATAGCGGATTGCCTCGACAAGCCTTTTGCGCTCCTCATAGCTGAAATAGCATTTTTTATGCTTTTCATTCCAGTTGAATTCGTCCGTTGAGATTACAACGATCAGATAATCGCCGAGCGCCTTCGCGCGCTGCAGCAGGTTCACATGCCCATAGTGGAGCAGGTCAAATGTGCCGTAGGTAATTACTTTTTTCATGCCGTACCTCCTCGTGTTGGCCGTCAGCATTGCTTTTGCGGGCAGCTGTATACAGTATAAACGTGGGAGGTGGTTCTGTCAATTCATGAGGCGGCTTTCCTGTTGTGGTTGCTGCTGAGGAATGAGAAGAAAAACGGGTGGAGGGACTGTGAATCGTAACAAAATTTATCTTGAGACAAAAGCCAGGCCGCGTTATATTATCAGTGAGAGGACCTGTGAGGTTCCGGGAAAAAAGGAGGAAGAGTATGGGAAAAAGAGTATGGAAACATATGTGCGGGATGCTGCTGATGCTGGCTCTGGTACTGAGCCTGCCGCTCTGCGCATCCGCAAAAACAGTCAGGAAGACTGTGAAAGCAAAAAACAATTCTGACATCACATCCGCCCTGCAGAAAGAGCTTAACAGGGCGAAGTCTGGAAAAAAGGCGTATGAGATCACGGTGAAACCGGGTACCTACAAGATCAGCGGGACACTCAAGATCTACAGCAACACGACGCTGAATATGGAGGGCGTGACATTTAAACGGAAAAAGAAGGACGTGGTCATGCTGCGCTACGGCGGCAATACAAATTACAAGGAGAATTACAAGGGCTACAGCCAGGCGAAGAATGTGAAGCTGGTCGGCGGCACGTGGGACGGCAGCGGCAAGACAGGAGATCTGATGCGGTTCGGGCACGGGAAAAACCTGACACTGGAGAATGTGACACTTACAAATGTCAAAAATTCGCATCATATCGAGATCGCTGCCTGCAAGGATGTCACATTCAGCAACTGCACCTTCTCAGATTTCGTCGGGACGAGGAAATCGAACCACATCGAAGCGCTCCAGATTGATATCATGCGCAAGGAGCATTTCGACTATTATCCGTCCTACGACGAGACCCCGTGCAAAAATGTGACGGTCACAGGCTGCACGTTCAGCAACCTGCAAAGCGGCGTGGGCACGCACAGTGCGGTGATCGGCTCCTATCACAAGGAGATCCATATCGATGGCAATACGTTTGACGGGATATATGGGTATGCTGTGATTGCGATGAATTATGCCGATTCCACAATTAACAATAATGTGATGACGAACTGTGGCTTCGGGATCGAATTCAGGACGCTGAGCAGTACGCTCTCTTCCGTATATAAGGCGAAAAAGAAAAATTCCGGTGTGACGACAAACCTGAATTGTGAGATAAGCGGAAATAAAATGAATATCGTCCAGACAGGCTACAAGTACAGGATTTCCGGGATCAAGGTGTACGGCAAGAAGCTTACGTCCGCGTCAAAGGGTGTACCGGCGGGCAATTACAGGATCTCCGGCCTGCGGATCACGAACAATGAGATCGTGCAGAACTGCAAGGGCGTCGTGATGATCCTTGAGGGGATGGATAGCAGCACCGTACAGGGCAACACGGTGACGTGCAATTTTGCGGGCACGGGCTACAATATGGGCGGTGACGGCGGCAGCGGCATCCGTCTGGACAACAGCAAAGGCAACACGGTGAGCGGCAACACAGTCAGGAACAATGCGGCGGCCGCAAACGGGAGGAATGTATGCGGCATCTGCCTGTACAAATCGTCTGATCACAATACCGTCACAGGCAACCTTGTTTCCGGGGCGACAAAGAAGGCTGTTTACGATAAGGGCACGGGCAACAACGTGGCCGGGAACACATCAGACTGACAGCGGGGAGCTGCCGGGGCTTCGTCAAAACCACCAGACCTTGTGCAGGTGTATGCGGAAAAGTACAAAAAAATGTAGGAAACCTGCTGAACAGAAATAGACAAAACATAACGGTTGTGATAAAATTAAACTGTATGAGCTGTAATAAATAACTCTACAGAGTTATTACAAAGATAAGGAGGAATTTTCAAATGGCTAGAAAAATGAAGACCATGGATGGTAATCATGCAGCTGCCCATGCATCGTATGCATTTACCGATGTAGCTGCGATTTTCCCGATTACCCCGTCATCCGTCATGGCGGAAGCCACAGACGAATGGGCTACACAGGGCCGTCTCAACATCTTCGGGCAGACCGTCAAGGTGACAGAGATGCAGTCTGAGGCAGGCGCTGCAGGAACGGTACACGGTTCCCTCGCGGCAGGCGCCCTGACGACTACATATACGGCATCCCAGGGCCTGCTGCTCATGATCCCGAACCTTTACAAGGTAGCGGGCGAGAGGCTTCCGGGTGTGTTCAATGTGTCCGCACGTGCGCTTGCGAGCCACGCGCTTTCGATTTTCGGTGACCATTCCGATGTTTACGCATGTCGCCAGACGGGCGCATGTATGCTGTGCGAGTCCAGCGTACAGGAGGTCATGGATCTGACGCCGGTTGCGCACCTTTCCGCGATCAAGGGACGCCTTCCGTTCATCAACTTCTTCGACGGCTTCCGCACCTCCCATGAGATCCAGAAGATCGAGACCTGGGATTACGATGACCTGGCGGAGATGCTTGACTTCGACGCGCTCCAGGCATGGAGGGACCAGTGCCTGAACCCGAACCATCCGTGCCAGAGAGGCTCGGCCCAGAACCCGGATATCTTCTTCCAGGCCAGAGAGGCGATCAACCCGTACTATGACGCTATGCCGGCGATTGTACAGGAGTACATGGACAAGGTGAACGCGAAGATCGGCACAGACTACAAGCTGTTCAACTATTACGGCGCTGCTGACGCGGAGAAGGTGATCGTCGCGATGGGTTCCGTATGCGATACGATCGAGGAGACGATCGACTACCTGA
>CAYRKA010000070.1:0-11879 GCA_964424785.1 uncultured Lachnospiraceae bacterium
TGCTCAAATGCCTTGAGCATCTTCTTGTTGACGGTCTCGCTCGTCTCCGCGAAATACTGCCTCCTCTCGGAATGGCCAAGCACAACATACTTCACGCCGGCCTCCTCGAGCATGGCCGGGGAAATCTCGCCCGTGTAAGCACCCTTCTCCTCGAAGTACATATTCTCCGCGCCTACCTGGATGTTCGAGCCCTTCGCGGCTTCTATTACCGGGATGATATCGATCGCCGGTACGCAAAATACGACATCTACTTCGTCATTCCCTACGAGCGGCTTCAGCGTCTCAACCAGCTTCACGGCCTGGCCCGGGGTCATGTTCATTTTCCAGTTGCCTGCAATAATTTTCTTTCTTGCCATCTTTATTATCCTCGTTTTCTTAAGATACGCAGGAACCGCATCCATTCGTTTCCTGCCTGCTGTAATATTTATTTGTCGTCCGCTGCCACTACGCCCGGCAGATCCTTGCCCTCAAGGAACTCAAGGGAAGCGCCGCCGCCTGTGGAAATGTGCGACATCTTGTCTCCGAAGCCGAGCTGGTTCACAGCCGCCGCAGAATCGCCGCCGCCGATGATCGTCGTCGCGTCGGTCTCTGCGAGGGACTTCGCCACCGCGATCGTGCCCTTTGCCAGGATCGGGTTCTCAAATACGCCCATCGGTCCGTTCCATACAACGGTCCTGGCGGACTTCACAGCATCCGCGTACAGGGCAGCCGTCTCCGTACCGATATCAAGCCCCATCATGTCAGCCGGGATCGCGCTGGACTTCACAACGGAAACCTCGATCTTGGCGTCAATCGGTGTCGGGAATCCCTTCGCGACCGTCGTGTCAACCGGAAGCAGCAGCTTCTTGCCGAGCTTCTCAGCCTTGTCCATCATTTCCTTGCAGTAGTCGATCTTCTCATCGTCAACAAGTGAGGTGCCAACCTCATAGCCCTTCGCCTTCAGGAACGTGTAGGCCATGCCGCCGCCGATGATCAGCGTATCGCACTTCTCAAGCAGGTTCGAGATCACATTGAGCTTGTCCGCAACCTTTGCGCCGCCGAGGATCGCCACGAACGGACGAACCGGGTTGTTGACAGCATTGCCGAGGAAATTGATCTCCTTCTCCATCAGATATCCGACTGCATTCTCTCCGCCCTTCTCGGTGATGAATTTCGTCACACCCGCAACAGACGCGTGCGCCCTGTGGGAAGAGCCGAACGCATCGCATACATACAGGTCTGCCAGGTCTGCCAGCTCCTTGCTGAACTCCTCGCCGTTCTTCGTCTCCTCTTTGCCGCGGAAACGCGTGTTCTGCAGGAGGATCACATCCCCCTCCTTCATCTCCGCCACAGCCGCTGTCGCAGCCTCGCCCGTGACATTGTAATCCGCGATGAACTTTACCTCCTGGCCAAGCTTCTCGGAAAGCCGCCTGGCGACCGGCGCAAGGGACTCTCCCTCGTTCGGGCCGTTCTTAACCTTGCCAAGATGGGAGCACAGGATCACCTTGCCGCCGTCTGCTACCAGCTTCTTGATGGTCGGCAGCGCGGCAACAATACGTGTCTCGTCCGTGATCACGCCGTCCTTGAGCGGGACGTTGAAATCGCATCTCACGAGGACGCGCTTGCCCTTTGCATTGATATCATCAACTGTCTTCTTGTTGAGCATTGGAATCTCCTCCTTCATTTTTACAGTGAAACAGAATCTTACAGGAAACGACTTCAGCCGTTTCCCTCTGCCATCAGCGCACCCACTGATAGCAGGTCACTTTCCCGTTCTCCAGGACTACCCAGATGGTATGCCCGGATTTTTTATATTGCAGCTTGTAGCCACTCCCGCTGGCTGCTTTCCCCGCGTAGGTCCATCCGTTCTTTTTTAAAGCCGACTTCGCCGCAGACTTTTTCATCCCCAGTTTTACTCCATACAGAGAAAGATTTTTGACATAGCAGTTCTGCAGGGTTGTGATTTTCATTGTCGATGTATTGTAGCGGATAAACAGGGATGTCCCGCTGGTGCCGGTCTTGAATACGTATACATTCCCCATCCCTGCCGGATCTTCGCCAGCGCTCAGCTTCAGGGCCTCCGGTACTTTTTTGACCAGGGTCTTGCAGCTCTTATTCAGGTACTTTTCCAGCTTAACTGTGGTGGCTTTTTTCACCGTCACCTTGCACTTCAGATTATAGCCAAAGCCGGTTTTGCAGGTAATTACCGCCGTCCCGGCCTTTTTGGCTTTGACGACGCCCTTGCCTGTCACCGTAGCTACGCTCTTTTTATTTGAAGTCCAACCGGATGCGCTGCAAGGCGTACCGCCGACGAGCATCTCGATCGTCTCCGTATCTCCCACGGTCATAGTGAGCTTCTCCGTGCTCAGGACAACAGCCGACGCAATCGCCTGGGAGGATCTCGCCGGTATCAGGCTCAAAATCACACAGACGGTGAACAGCAGCAGTGAAGACGTAACCTTCCCTTTCATAACAACACTCCTTCTCATTTCCCATGGCAGCGCCGGGGACATACTGCCTCCGGGCTGCGATTCCCCTTACGCCCTCGTGTGCAAAAGAGGCCCGGTCCATTCAGGCCGGACCTCCTCTGGGTCTTACCAAAATAAGAAATATTGCTTATGCAAGCTCTGCGAAGTATTTGATCGTACGAACCATCTGGCTTACGTAGGAATTCTCATTGTCGTACCATGAAACAACCTGTACCTGGGAAGTGCCGTTGCCAAGGTTCACAACCATTGTCTGCGTAGCATCGAACAGCGAGCCATATCTCATGCCGACGATATCAGAGGAAACGATCTCATCTGTATTGTAGCCGAAGGACTCTGTAGCCTCAGCCTTCATCGCTGCGTTGATCCCCTCAACAGTAGCCTCACCCTTCACAACCGCGTTCAGGATCGTCGTGGAACCTGTCGGGGTCGGAACACGCTGTGCGGCGCCGATCAGCTTGCCGTTCAGCTCCGGGATAACGAGGCCGATTGCCTTGGCTGCGCCTGTGGAGTTCGGAACGATATTGACAGCGCCTGCGCGGGATCTCCTGAGGTCACCCTTCCTCTGCGGTCCGTCAAGGATCATCTGATCGCCTGTGTAAGCGTGAATCGTGCACATGATACCGGACTCGATCGGCATATAGTCATTCAGTGCCTTCGCCATCGGAGCAAGGCAGTTCGTTGTACAGGAAGCAGCGGAGATAACCGTATCTTCCTTCGTCAGTGTCGTGTGATTGACATTGTAAACGATTGTCGGGAGGTCATTGCCGGCCGGAGCGGAAATAACAACCTTCTTAGCGCCTGCCGTGATATGGGCAGAAGCCTTTGCCTTGGACGTATAGAAGCCTGTGCACTCAAGGACTACATCAACACCGAGCTCGCCCCACGGAAGCTTGGAAGCATCAGCCTCTTTGTAAATCGTGATGTTCTGGCCGTCAACAACGATGGAATCCTCTGTGAAGGAAACCTTGTCAGCCAGAGCGTACTTACCCTGTGATGAATCATATTTCAACAGGTGAGCCAGCATCTTCGGGCTTGTAAGATCGTTGATCGCTACTACCTCATAACCCTCTGCATTGAACATCTGCCTGAATGCCAGACGGCCGATACGTCCGAAACCATTGATTGCAACT
The DNA here is from genome assembly GCA_964424785.1 of uncultured Lachnospiraceae bacterium. Taxonomy (GTDB): domain Bacteria; phylum Bacillota; class Clostridia; order Lachnospirales; family Lachnospiraceae; genus Choladousia. Next base: position 3,599 of record CAYRKA010000070.1, read on the forward strand.
TTTACTGCCATGATTAAAATTCCTCCTATATGTGATTTTGAATAGGTAAATGCCGGGGATCCGAACTTCGTTAAAAAATCCCCAACCTGATTGCTATTTTACCCAATTTGTCCCAAAAATTCAAGGGGCAATATGCATTCCTGATAAAATTTTGTGGACTTTTTGAATCGCATCCTTTAATATATAATCCAGATGTGCAAAATGCCGGAAAATCCGGCCTTTTTACGCACAAAAGGAGGCTTCCAATGAATATCCGGCATGATTTCCATCTGCATTCCGCCTTTTCCGGGGACAGCGACACAGACGCCGCGCTCATGGCGGAGCGCGCCCTCTCCCTGGGCCTTGACGGCATCTGCTTCACCGAGCACCAGGATATCGATGCTCCATGCGACGGGCCTGATTTTGCAGTTGACTTCCCTGCATACTTTGAACGCATCACGGCACTGCAGGAGGAATACCGGGGGCGGCTCCGGATCGCCTGCGGCATGGAGTTCGGTATGCAGCCGCACATCGCCAGGGTACTCCCTGCCCTCACTGCAGAATGGCCCTTTGATTTCGTAATTGCATCCCTGCATTATATTAATGGAAAAGACCCGTACTACCCGGCATATTTTGAGGGTTGCGATGAGCGCAGCTGTTATGAGGAGTTTTTCTCGGTCGAGCTTGAGATGCTGGAACGGTTCTCCGATTTTGACACGCTCGGGCACATGGACTATATTGTCCGCTACGGCCCGAACAGGAACCGTCTCTATACATATGAGACATATGGAGATCTCATTGATCCGATCCTTCGCCACCTGATCGCAAACGGGAAATGCCTTGAAGTCAACACAGGAGGATATAAATACGGCCTCGGCGAGCCGAATCCTTCCGTGTCTGTCCTGCGCCGCTACCGCGAGCTTGGCGGGGAGCTGCTCACGGTCGGATCCGACGCGCATGAGCCGCAGTACCTCGGCTATGCTTTCCAAAAAACAGAAGCCCTGCTCACTGAGCTTGGCTTCCGGTATTATACGATATTTGAGGGCCGCAGGCCGCAGCAGATACGCCTGTAGCACATATCTCACCCTCCTGTTGCCCGCCCCACCAGGTTGTAGGCAAGATACGCGTCATTGATATGGTACTGCTCCACCCGCGGATTCTCAGCCCACCCGGCTGTCACAAGGATGTACTCGCTCCCGTCGATCCGTGCCAGGCTCGCAAGGCAGTGCCCCGCCTCCTGCGTGTATCCCGTCTTGCCGCCGAGGATCTCGCCGCCGATGACAGTAGCAGACTCCATATTCTTGAACATTGTACTCTGGAACGTGAAGCCCTCGGGATGGATGTCGCTCGTCCCCGCCGTGTAGGACTTCGTCGTGAAGACCTTGCGGAAAGTTCTGTTCCCGAGCGCTTCTCTCAGAATCAGACCCATCTCACGCGGCGTCGTATACTGGTCGTCGCTGTGCAGCCCCGTCGAATTCGCAAAATGTGTCTGCGTCAGCCCGAGCTCCTGCACCTTCTGGTTCATCAGGACCACCATGTCTGCCTCTGAACCGGCCGCCTCGATTGCGAGCTGCTCACAGCATTCCGCACCTGACGGCAGCAGAGCCCCATATAACAGATCCCGGATCACAACCTCCTCGCTAGGCTCAAAACCGGCGCGGGACGCATCCTGCGCATACAGCTCGTCATAATAATCATACGACATTGTGGTCTTCGCGTCGAGATTTTTGATGTGCTCGATCGCGGTCAGCACGGTCAGCACCTTCGTCATTGATGCCGGATAAATCACCTCGTCGCCCCGTTTTGAGCCGATCACCTTCCCAGAGGACACATCCAGCAGCGCCGCATATGGGCTGTCAAGCGACTCCAGGTCAACGGAAATCTCCGGCGCAGGCTTCACCCAGGCGCGACCCTGGAAATACAGATACGCGGCCCCGCCAACGCACGCCGCGAGCAGCAGCACAAAAATGACCACAAAAATACGCAGTACCCTGTTCTTTTTGCGCCTGCGCTTCCTGCTTCTCTGACCCGAACGGTTATCCGCATACCGGCTGCCGGTGCTGCCGCTGCGCGGCCGCGATGTACCAGCATATCCCGATGCATTCCTGCCGCTGCTATTACTTCGCGAACGGCTGCCCTGCCCTCTGGTTGTATTCTGTCTTCTCTCCATAAACTCTCCGTCTGTCCGTGCTGTTCATAGCTCTGAACCGTCCGCCCCGGCATAATGCCAGTCACCCTCCGCGCACAATCGTCCCGCCGCCCAGCACGTAGTCTCCGTCATAGAATACGGCAGCCTGCCCCGGCGCCACGGCACGCACCGGCTCCCGGAATCTTACCTCTGCACGGCCATCCCCGATGCTCCGCACGGTGGCAGGCGCGCCGCAGTGATTGTACCGGATCTTCACGGTCACCTCACGTTCGCCGGAAAGCTCCGGCTCGCTCATCAGATTCAGGTCATTGCACACCAGCCTGTCCGTAAGCACATCTGAAGCTTCCCCGATCACGACTTCATTCGTCTCCGGGCGGATCTCCGTCACAAATACGGGATGTCCCATCGCGAGATTCAGCCCCTTGCGCTGTCCGACCGTGTAGTGCGTGATCCCCCTGTGGCGTCCCAGCACCGTTCCGTCCGCCGTCACGAAATTCCCCTCCGGGATCTCACATCCGCTGTGTTCCCGGATAAACCCGGCATAATCCTGATCCGGCACAAAGCAGATCTCCATGCTGTCCGGCTTGTGTGCCACCGGGAGGCCACGCCTGTCCGCGATGGCTCGGATTTGAGCCTTGGTGTAATCCCCGACCGGCATCAGTGTGTGGGCAAGCTGATCCTGCGTCAGGCTGTAAAGCGCATAGGTCTGGTCCTTTTGGGCCGTCACGGAACGCTGCAGGGCATATCTCCCGTTCGCCAGGCGCGCGACCCGCGCATAATGTCCCGTCGCGATATAATCCGCGCCGATCGCAAGACTCCGCCTGAGCATCGCCTCCCATTTGACATAGCGGTTGCAGGCAATACACGGATTCGGCGTCCGGCCTGCGAGATACTCCCGCATAAAGTACCGGATCACCTTCTCGTCAAACTCCTCCCGGAAATTCAGGACATAATGCCGGATTCCCAAAAGCTCTGACACACGCGCGGCATCCTCCACCGCGCTCAGGCCGCAGCAGCCGCCGTTCCCGCTGACTGTCTCCTCTGATTCCTTCTGCCAGATCTGCATCGTGACGCCGACCACCTCATAGCCTGCCTCAAGCAACAGGCAGGCGGCAACGGAGGAATCGACCCCTCCGGACATGCCGACAACCACTTTCTTCTTTTTCATAGAATCAGTAATCCTCTTGCTCGTCTTCCTCGCCCTCATGGATGTCGGACTTCGGCTTGCTGAGGCCCTCGATCTTAACCCCGTTCTTCTGTGCATAATCCCACAGTGCGGCATGGATTGCCTCCTCCGCGAGCAGTGAGCAGTGTACCTTCACCGGCGGCAGCCCGTCCAGCGCCTCCATCACGGCCTTGTTTGTCACCTCCAGCGCCTCCTGGATCGTCTTGCCCTTCACGAGCTCCGTCGCCATGCTGCTGGTCGCCACGGCTGCGCCGCAGCCAAACGTCTTGAACTTGACGTCCCGGATGACCCCGTTGTCATCAATATCAAGATACATACGCATGATATCCCCGCACTTTGCGTTGCCGACCGTGCCGACACCGCTCGGGTTCTCAATCTCTCCTACATTCCTCGGATGCTGGAAATGGTCCATCACTTTTTCTGAATACATAATATGCTTCCTCCGTATTGATTGCCTCCTGGCCATGTCCGTACGCCCCGGCGGCAAATGCCCCGCCCGGCGCCGGGCAAATCACTGTCATTTTGTAATTCTTACGCGTTTTTCTGTGATTTCCTGACAAAATCCTCATACAGCGGCGACATACTGCGCAGCCGCTCTACGATCGCCTTCGTGCGGTCGACGACAAAATCGAGCTCCTCCTTCGTCGTGTCAGCCCCAAGCGTCAGGCGCAGGGAGCCATGCGCGATCTCATGCGGCAGCCCGATCGCGAGCAGCACGTGCGACGGGTCAAGCGAGCCGGATGTGCACGCGGAACCGCTCGATCCGCAGATACCGTCCATATCGAGCATGATCAGCAGGGACTCGCCCTCGACAAACTGGAAGCTGAAATTCGCATTATTCGGAAGACGCTTCGTCGGATGGCCGTTCAGTCTCGTATACGGGATCTCTTTCAGGACGCGGCCGATCAGATAATCACGCAGCTGTGCCTCCCGCTGCGTCCGCTCCTCCATCGTCGAGACAGCCTCCTCGGCCGCCTTGCCGTAGCCGACAATACCCGGCACATTCTCCGTACCCGCGCGGCGCTTGCGCTCCTGCGCCCCGCCATGTACAAACGAGCGGATCTTGACGCCCTTGCGGATATACAGGAAACCGATGCCCTTCGGGCCGCAGATCTTGTGCGCACTCGAGCTCATCATATCGATATGAAGCTCATCGACATTGATCGGGAGCTGCCCATATGCCTGCACCGCGTCCGTATGGAACAGCACACCATGCTTCTTCGCAAGCTCGCCGATCTCGCGGATCGGCTGAACCGTGCCGATCTCATTATTCGCAAACATCACGGAGATCAGGATCGTCTCCGGGCGGATCGCCTTCTCGAGCTGGTCGAGCTTCACAACGCCATTCTCATCGACATCAATATAGGACACCTCGAAGCCCTGCTTCTCGAGATACTCGCACGTATGAAGGATCGCATGGTGCTCGATCTTTGTCGTAATGATGTGGTTCCCCTTCGCACGATAGGCCTCAGCGGTCGCCTTGAGCGCCCAGTTGTCAGACTCGGAGCCCCCCGCCGTGAAATAAATCTCATCCGGGTGCGCACCGATCGTCGCCGCGATCGCCTCACGGCTGCGGTTGATCGCCTCCTTGCTCTTCGCGCCGATGCTGTAGATGCTCGAAGCATTCCCGTAATACTCTGAAAAGTATGGCAGCATCGCCTCCAGGACGGTCGGCGAGGTCTTTGTCGTCGCAGCATTGTCGAGATAAATAATTCGATCCATTTTCTATTCTCCTTTACTCTCAGGCGCTTCCCTTCACGCAGCTCCTGCTGCTGTAGTCAGCCGTCTGTTCTGTCCTTTTCCCCAGTGTCCTTCTGCTTTCCTCCACGAGCTGGTCCAGCATCATCTCATCCACGGTATGCGCAATGCTCTCGTTGATCCGCTGCCAGACGTAGCGCGTCACACACAGATCCGCGTCCTCGCAGCCCTCTGACGTGAGCGCCCCGCACTCGACCGCCCTCAGGTCACCCTCGAGCGCCCTCAGGATCTCCCCGACGGAGATCGTGTCCGCCGGACGCGCCAGCCTGTAGCCTCCCTGCGCCCCGCGGATGCTCCTGACAAGCCCCGCCTTGCGCAGCTTCGCGACAAGCTGCTCCAGATAGCTCTCTGAGATATTCTGCCGCTGTGAAATACTGCTGATTGAAACAGCCTCGTGCTCACTGTATAATGCGAGGTCGATCAGCGCGCGCAGCCCATATTTCCCCTTTGTTGAAAGCTTCATAGGCACCTCCCTGGTGTATTCCGAGTATTTTACTCGGATTTCCTGTCCAGAATACCACTATGTACTGGTTCTGTCAAGCCCAAAACACACATATATTGAAGCAAGTTCCCATACAGGTGGACCGTCCATGAACCAACGCCGCTATCTCATCAGGGGAGCACTGCTCCTGACACTCGCAGGCCTGCTCACCAGAATCGCAGGCTTCTTCTATAAAATATTCCTCTCGCGCACGATTGGTGCGAAGGAAATCGGCCTGTTCCAGCTCACCCTCCCGGTCTTCGCGTTCTGCATGGCTGCCTCCTGCGGCGGCATCCAGACCGCCATCTCCCGCTGCACCGCCGAATACTATGCGAAAAAAGACCGCCGCATGGCATCCCGCATCCTAGTCTGCGGAATCATCCTCTCCGGAGGTCTCTCCCTGCTCTGCGCGGCCGGCCTGTTCCTCGGTGCGCCGTTTATCGCCGCCCGTTTCCTGCTCGAGCCGGCCTGCGCGCCGCTTCTGCGTATCCTGGCCATCTCCCTGCCGTTCGCTGTCCTGCACAACTGCGTCAACGGATATTTCCTCGGGCGGAAAAATGTCCCTGCCTCAGCAGCTGCGCAGCTCACGGAACAGATGCTGCGCATCACAGCGGTATTCTTCTTCTATGTATCCCTCACCACAGACGGCAGGAAGCCCGGCGCTGCCATTATGGCGCTCGGCCAGCTTGCCGGAGAGTTCGCAGCCACTGTATTCTGCGCACTGTATCTGTGGTTTTCAAAATCGGATAGGGGCGAACCATCGACCCTATCCGCCTGCGCCAGGGCGGCAGCGGCTTTGCCGCTGAAATTCTCTGCCGCCCTGTGTGCACAAAAAGATTCCGGAAGCCCCGGAACGCCGGGCCAAAAGCCGCGGCAACCGCATCCCGGCACATCCGCTCTTGTCCGGAGCCTGCTCATCGTCTCCGTCCCGCTCGGGCTGAACCGGATCCTGATGTGCGTCCTGCAGGGCATCGAAACGTCGCTGCTCCCGCAGCAGCTCCGGCTCTCCGGCCTCTCCGCCCACGATGCGCTGTCCGTCTGCGGTACATTGACGGGCATGGCCCTTCCCCTGATCCTGTTCCCGACCGCCGTGACCGCTGCGCTCGGCACCCTGCTGCTCCCCGCTGTGTCCGAGGCACAGGCGCTCGGGAAGGAGCACCAGATCAGCAGCACCGTCAATGCCAGTTTTTTCGGCAGCATCGTACTTGGCCTTTTCTGTCTCGCGGCCTTTGCCCTGTTCGGAGAGGATGCCGGGACTGTGCTGTTTGGAAGCACTCTGGCCGGAAGCCTCATACGCCGGATGGCGCTCGTCTGCCCGTTCCTGTACCTGAATACTACGCTGGCCGGCATCCTGCACGGTCTCGGCAAATCCACGGCAATCCTCCTCTGGAATGTCTGCTCCTCCCTGCTGCGTCTTGCCGCGGTCGTCCTGTTTGTGCCCGGAGCCGGGATCGACGCCTACGTCCTCGCGCTGATGCTCGGGCAGATCCTGACCTCCGTCCTCACTCTCGCGATGCTGCGCCGCCTCGGCGCCCTGACCGTCAGCATTCCGGACTCTGTCAGAAAGCCCGGGCTCATCGCACTTGCATCTGGATGTGCTGTCTGCATCCTCAGGCTCGTCTTCCCGGCGCTCACAGAATGCTCCGCACTCCCTCTCGCCGCACAGGCCATGCTGTACACAGCCCTCTTCGCGCTCGGATGTGCGCTGCTGCTGGTGCCGCACCGCGCAGAATGAGACCGGCCCCGGCAGGATCCTTCCCTGCTCAGCCCTGCGTCAGGATCGCCTTCACATGCGCGATCTCTTCCTTCGTGGCCTTTGCCGCAGGTACATAGTACTGCTTGCTTCTCGCGATCTGGTAGATCTCCTCCTGGGACTGCTCGCACTGGCTGCGGAACTGCTTCAGCGTCTGCTTCAGCTGCATATTCTCTGTCTGCGGGATCATCTCACCGTAGCGCACCAGCTCGCCATTGATGCTGGCAAGTGTGTCAGATACCATTGTTTTTTCATCCATCTCGATAGCCTCCTTCACTGTAAAAACTGCATGAGCTGCTGTTTGCTCTCCATCGCCGACTGTGCGGATTTCTGGAAAAACTGCTTCACGCCGGGATCCGTCGCCTGCTGTGCATACGCCTGCATCTTGCAGTGCGTCGTGGAGAAGCCGCCGATCAGATGGCGGAGGTTCTGGAGATCGAGTTCTGAAATTTCGTTCATGAAAAATTCCTCCTTCCGGATACTGAATTACATTGGCAGTATGCCCGAAAGGAGGAATCCTATACTTCTTAATTTTTAAAATGATCAGATGGGATCACAGCCAGTTGTACAGCTCCTCATACTTCCTCGCCGAGCTGTCCCAGGAGAAATCAGCCGCCATGCCGCGGTCAATCAGCTTGTTCCACTCGCGCTTCTTATTGTAGTAAACGTACATCGCATATTTGAGCGTATTGTACATCTCATGCGCATTGTAATTTGCGAAGCTGAAGCCTGTCCCCGTGCTCTCATATTCATTGTACGGGATGACCGTATCCTTCAGCCCGCCTGTCTCGCGCACAATCGGCACCGTGCCGTAACGCAGGCTCATCAGCTGCGACAGCCCGCACGGTTCAAACAGGGACGGCATCAGGAACGCGTCGCAGGAAGCATAAATCTTGTGTGACAGTGCCTCCGAATAGAAGATATTCGCGGAAACCTTGCCCTGGTACTTCCATGCGAAGTGGCGGAACATATTCT
>CAYRKA010000071.1:0-11868 GCA_964424785.1 uncultured Lachnospiraceae bacterium
GTTCCGAGGTGGACACGCGCGCGGCGAAGATCGGCTACAAGATCCGCGAGGCCCAGCTGAACAAGGTGCCGTATATGCTCGTTGTGGGCGCGAAAGAGGAGACAGAAAATCTTGTCTCCGTCCGCAGCCGTTTCGCAGGCGACGAGGGGCAGAAGAATCTGGATGAGTTTATCACAATGATTCAGGATGAAATTAAATCAAGAACGCTTCGTGAGACCGTTACGGCTGAGGAGAAGAAGTAATACAGCTGAGTCCGGAGCCTGTGCTGCTGCCGGAAAATCGGTTCCGGCAGCAATAAAGTGCGGCGAGAAGCGGCACAGACGGACAGGGGCGGGAATCCTCCCCTGTCCGGAAAGCAGATTGGGCTGCTGCGGTGACAGAGATCAAAAACAGATACAGGTGGTGTGGGACACAGAAATGACTGGAATCAACAGGGAAGATATGCTGGAACTGACCCGGCGTATGACAATGAGCAGGAATTGCTTTCACAGAATTGCGGGAGCTTATTTCGACAGGGAAGGATACGTGGATGGGACGTTTAACGTCCATTTCCAAAAGCTGGGGAAAGCGGAACAGGAACAAAAATTAAAAGTGGCAAAGACGATCCCTTTTGCCGGGACAAATGTGGAATTAAAAGAGTACCGCTTCCCGGAATCCTCGCAGAGGCAGGGCAGCACGTGGCAGTTTTTGAGCGCAATCCTGAAGGACGACCTCAAGAACGATGGCCTGATGGATGTTTTCTATGAAATGTTTGGCGGGCTTTATCATGCGGGACATGATTATGGTATCTATTTCTTCCTGGGGAAATATGATATCCCAAGGAAAGGAACCGACCATGTATCACAGTGGGAATCGGAAGACGTCTATCCGTTCCTGATCTGTGCGGTATGCCCGGTGGATTCCGGTTACGAGCCACTGGGAGTGGAGTGCGGTTTCCTGTTCCCGGCCTATAAGGACAGGGCGGGCGTACCGGATATGGTCAATGTATTCCGGGGAGAGGAGCACCCGGAAATTCTGGAGATATTGGGAGTCCGGGGATAAGACTGCGGGCGTGCTGTGGCCGGGATTCCATTGATGCTTTATTATGACATTTCTGCCGGTCATATAATTTTCACATTCCCTCCATATAGGGAACACATTTCTGTCAAATTCGCATCACAAATCGGCGCTAGACTTTGCATCAGATTAAGAAAATGGAAAGGAGTATTTTTACAATGATGCGTACGAAGGTTTGGAACGGAAGAATGGGCGCCGGGATAGCGGCGGCATCTCTGGCGATGGCGATGATGCTCGGATGTGTACAGGCCACGGCGGCTCCGGACGATGAGGAGCAGACGGGACAGTCCGGTTCGGCGCAGGTCACTGCGGGAGAGGGCTTTGACATGAGCACCGACTACCCGGGGATCCTGATCAAGGCGGGCGAGACGACGACTTTCTCGCTTGATTTCGTGAGCCTTGACGGGGCAGGCCATGATGTCGCGTTGTCCGTGACGGATCTGCCGGATGCGTGGAACGGATATTTCAAGAGCAGCTCGCAGCAGGTCACAAAGGTGCATGTGGGCAGCGCGGAGGGCGCAGGCGACGGGCTCGCCAGCTTCAGCCTGACAGTCCCGGCGGAAGCGGAAGAGGGGACGTACACAGTAGAGCTTGCCGCGGATGATGATGAGGGCAATACCGATACGTTGGCGCTCGATGTGACAGTCAGCCAGGAGGAGGCAGGCGAGAGTAACTTCACCTCGGAGTATCCTGAACAGCAGGGCGCGTCCGGCACGACGTTCAGTTTTGATACGACGCTTGTGAACAACCGTGGCGAGAACCAGTCCTACAGCCTGTCGGCGGAGACTCCGGCGGAGGGCTGGCAGGTGACGTTCACACCGTCAGGCGAGTCGACAAATGTGGCGAGCATCGATGTCGACGCGGACTCGAGCCTGGGGATGACAGTGACGGTGGCGCCGCCTGAAAATGTTGAGAAGGGTGATTATACGATCCCGATCACGGCGGTATCGTCGAATGAGACATTGAAGCTGGAGCTGGCAGTTGAGATCACAGGTACATACGGCGTGGCGCTTTCGACGTCCGACCAGCGGCTGAGCTTTGACGCGGAGGCGAACAAGCAGTCAACCGTTACGCTGACGATCACAAATACCGGGAATGTCGACCTGACAAACCTGAACCTGACATCTGCGGCTCCGACGGACTGGGATGTGACCTTCAGCGAATCTGCGATCGATACCCTCGAGTCGGGTGCGACGTACGAGGTAACGGCCTATGTGACACCGAGCGAGGATGCGCTGACGGGCGATTATGAGACGGATATCACAGTCAGCAACAGTGAGGTTTCTTCCGTGGCGCAGTTCCGCGTGTCTGTGAAGACGCCGACGACCTGGGGCATTGTGGCAGTTGCGATCATCGTAGTGCTTGTGCTTGGGCTGGGATTTATCTTTAAAAAATACGGGAGACGGTGACTATGGCGCAAAATGTGATAAAAATGTCCCATCTGACAAAGCGGTATGGGGAAAAGACCGCGGTGAATGACCTGAACCTCTTGATCCGCGAGGGCGAGGTTTTCGGCCTGCTCGGCCCGAACGGGGCCGGCAAGACGACAACGATCCTGATGCTGCTCGGCCTGACGGAGCCGACTGCGGGTTCCGCACTGATCTACGACATGAATTGCGCCAGGAATCCGCTTGAGGTGAAGTCGGTTGTCGGCTACCTCCCGGACAATGTAGGCTTTTACGGAGATATGACCGGCAGGCAGAATCTCCGCTTTACCGGCAGGCTGAACGGCCTGGACGGCAAGGAACTTGAGGAGCGTATCGACCAGCTGCTCGTGCGCGTCGGGATGACAGATGCCGCCGACCGCAAAGCGGGTACCTATTCAAAAGGTATGCGCCAGAGGCTTGGGATTGCCGATGTGCTGCTCAAGGATCCGAAGATTATCATTATGGACGAGCCGACGCTCGGCATCGATCCCGAAGGAATGCGTGAATTGCTCGCGCTGATCCGCCAGCTCTCGGAGGAAGACGGCAGGACGCTGATGATCTCGTCACACCAGCTGCAGCAGGTCCAGCAGGTCTGCGACCGTGTCGGGATCTTTGTGGAGGGCAGCCTCGTCGCGAGCGGTACGCTGCCGGAGCTGGAGGAGCAGATGCGCAAGGACGGCGGCTTCCTGCTGGAGCTTGGTGTGCAGCCGTATGACGACAGGATCCTCGGGATGCTGTACCAGCAGCCCGGCGTGACGAATATCACGCGCGAGAAAGACCGTTTCGTGATCTCGTCGAAGCAGGATATCCGAGGCGAGCTGACGAAATTCCTTGGAAAGAATGGGTATACCGTGCTGCACCTCCATCAGCGAGGCGGCGATCTGGACGAAATTTACAGGCGTTATTTTGAGAAAGCAGGGCAGAATGATGAAAAAGATAACATTGAAAAGAGAAACAGGCACGGCTGGAAGCACAGAAAAACAGAAGTGCGTTAGCGGATCGGTGGGGCGCAGAGCCCTGTTCCGCAAGGAGCTTGCGGACCATCTCTCCAGCAAGCGTTTCCTGATCCTGCTGTTCCTGATTGCGACGACAAGCTTTGCGAGCCTGTACGGGGCGGTATCCGCTATCTCGGACACGCTGGCTGACGACAGCAGCTACGCGTTTCTGAAGCTGTATTCGAGCTCCGGCAGCTCTGTGCCTTCGTTCATGACGTTTATCGCGCTGCTCGGGCCGATCGTCGGCCTGGCGCTCGGATTTGACGCGGTGAACAGCGAACGGAGCAATGGTACGCTGAACCGCCTTGTCGCACAGCCGATCTACCGCGATGCGATCATCATCGGCAAATTCCTTGCGGGGACGGCAGTGATTGCGGCGATCATTTACTCGGTCGGCATCGCGATGGGGGCAATCGGCATCCTCGCGACCGGCATCCGCCCGGATGTGGAGCAGGTCGCGCGTGTACTGATTTTCCTGACTTTTACGGTTGTGTACATCGCATTCTGGCTCGCTCTGTCGATTGTGTTCTCGGTTGTCTGCCGCCACGCGGCGACTTCCGCGCTGGCATCGATCGCGGTCTGGGTGTTCTTTGCGATGTTCATGAGCCTCGTCGCGAATATTATTGCAAATGCGGTCTATCCGATTGACACAGACTACAACGCGATGTTCAATTCGCTGAAAAATTACAACCTCAGGGCGGGGCTGAACAGGATCTCTCCGTATTATTTGTACAGTGAGGCGGTCTCGACGATCATGGATCCGACGCTGCGCACGGTCAATGTCGTGACCGTCAGCCAGGTAGTCGGGGCACTCAGCAGCTACCTGAGCCTCGGGCAGAGCCTGCTGCTCGTGTGGCCGCACCTGACCGGGCTTGCTGCGCTGATGCTGATTGCGTTCGGCGTCTCGTATGTCGGGTTCATGCGTCAGGAGGTACGCTCGAACTGACAAGACGGACGCTGTGGGATGCGTGTTAAGAATATCTGCTGAAAAGGTATAGATTTATGCATAGTCTGGCGTGGGAGGGGAATACTAATTTCGGTAAAAGAATTACACAACAGAATCAGGAGGTAATATCTATGCCGGCATTAGTTTGTTCCGCACAGAACTGTGTGTATAACAATGCAATGTACTGCAGCAAAGGAGATATCAGGGTTGGCGGCCAGGATGCGACCGTCTGTCAGGATACCTGCTGCGAAAGCTTCCAGGAGCGCAGACGTGAAAATGTGAAGAGTTCCATCGGCACGCCGACTGCGGATATCGACATCAAATGCGAGGCATGGCACTGCAGGTACAATGATTCCTGCGATTGCCATGCGAACCACGTCGACATCTCGGGCGCTGCGGCCTGCTCCTGCCGGGAGACAGAGTGCATGACGTTTGATGAGAAGTAAAGGTGCCCTGTTTGCATAAAATACCGCCGCCTCGGATCCAGTGGGGAACCGGGGCGGCGGTATTTTTCATGCGCAGGCTTACTCAGCAGCCATTTGCTGTGCGAAATCTTATTCGGCAGCCGTTACCGATGTGATGTGCGGGTTCACACCCTCGTACCAGTACAGGAAGCCCTCCATGTCGATCACGTCGCCGACCTGCAGATCCTTGACTGCCGCGTATACATCCGTCGTATTGTCGCAGAGGTAGGACTCTACTGTAAACGTGTAGGTGTTGCCGTCCAGGGATACGTTGAAGTACAAGTCGCTGCCGTCCTCGCCGGAGCCGTCCCAGCTGTAGAGGAACGGGGCTTCGTTGCCGTCGGCGTCCGTAGACGGCTCAACCGTCATGCCCTTGAAGGAAACGTATTCGTTCTGGTGCTTGATCAGCTCTTCCTCATCCGCGAGGAGATCCGTGACATCCGTGATCGGGGCAATGTACTCGCCCTCCTCGAGCTCGAAGGTCGCGTCAACAATCTCCACCTCGCCTGACCACTCAGACTTGTAGCCTGTCACCTTGATCTTGACGCCCGGCACAAGCTTCTCATAATCCTCTTCCGGGCAGGCCATGTCGTACAGGAAATATGCGCCATCCTTGTCCTGTGTGTAAACGGTGGCCTTGTCCTCCCACCAGGACTGCTTAGCCTGCACGTATGTCTCGATCGTCACCTCGGTGTCGATGTCGGCGGCGATGTACTCATCATACGTCATGACACCCTCAGACTTCACATCAGGCTCAGCCTCTGTGGCGGCCTCGGCGGCTTCCGTCGCAGCCTCTGTCGCTTCCTCAGCCATCACGGAGCCGGAACAGGCGAACGTGAGGGAGAGCATTAATAACAATGCGATTCTCTTTTTCATAATTGTACACTCCTTTGAAATGTGTATGGATAGATAGTGCCGGTCCGGATCCTGTGCCGGACTCATGTTGTGCCATAGGAAACTTCGTCTCCTATGACAAAAACGCTCCGCGTGGATGCGCACTACTGTGTATGCTATTATACTGAGCTCGAATACACCTCGCTAAGTGTAATATGCATCGCGCAACAATGTAATATGTCGCGAGCGACCGCGTCTACGCTTCGTTCTGTTTCATTATACCTGAAAATGACGAGAAATCAAGAGAAGGAAACGACGAAAGTCGTCCCCTATAACAAAGAAAGGATAACATCAGAACCCCATCATATCCCCGTTGACTCTCCGGGGGACGGATTCCCCGTTCCTTTCCAGGCACAGTTTGCAGAAAAACTGCAAGACCGCAAGCCCGTCCACAGTGTCCTCCCTTGCTAGCGCAAGGCACATCCGTTCAGGGTGCCATTGCACACTGTAGACAGGGAGCGCATTATGATGCATTGCCTCCACGGTGCCATCCTCCGGGCAATAGCTGTCTGCGACCAGCCCTGCCCCGCAGAGACCCACGGCCTGGTGGTGGGCGCTGTTGTGGGCGAATCCTGACCCATAAAGGGCCGAAAGCCAGCTCCCTTCCACAGAGATGCATTGATGTACCTTGTCTGGCCCATCCTGGTCACGCATATGGCGGAAAGCGGCAGGAAGATGCTGGATCAGCGTCCCCCCGAAATATACATTGATCATCTGATGCCCTCTGCAAATGCCCAGGACCGGTTTCCCGCTCCTGACAAAATCATCCAATATGGAAAACTGAAGTTCATCCAGGGCATCCATAACCATAATGCTCCCGTGATTTTCCTGCCCGTAGCGAGCCGGGTCAATATCTCCGCCTCCCGGGAGAAGAAGCCCGTCATAATTTTCTACATTGAACTCCGAATAATCCAGATACTCCTGTTGGGCCGCCTCGTGTATCTGTATGCTCTGCCGGGAGATCACGATCGGTTCCATCCCCGCCGCGGACACTGCATTGACATAATTTGCGACATTCTGGTCAATCTCCGGGAGTGCGATCCATGGTTTCCTCATTCACATTATCCTGCCTTTATAGTTTGATGATAAGCCGTTCCGCCCGGGATTTCCGGCTGCCATCCACGCCTGCGACGGCATTAGATGTCCGCCGGGCATCGGATGGGCGGACAGGAACGGTTAATGCCCATTGATTGAGTTCAGGAAATCGCTGGCGCGCTGCGTAGCCGGGTGTGAAAAGAACTCTTCCGGCGTATTTTCCTCAATGATACTGCCGCCATCCATAAAAATGACCCTGTCAGCTACACGCCTGGCAAAATTCATCTCATGGGTAACGACCACCATTGTCATCCCTTCTCCCGCAAGCTCTGTCATGACATCCAGCACCTCGCCGATCATTTCCGGATCCAGTGCGCTGGTGGGTTCGTCAAATAAAATTGCCTTCGGATGCATGGCAAGCGAGCGGGCGATGGCCACGCGCTGCTGTTGGCCGCCGGAAAGCTGTGCCGGCAGCTTTGCCGCCTGGGAATCCACGCCGACCCGCTTCAGCAGCCTCATCGCTTCCTCCCTTGCCTCTTTCCTCGGAATATGCAGCACATCCGTGGGGCCAAGCGTCACATTGTCCAGGATATTCTTATGTGCAAACAAATTAAAAGACTGGAACACCATCCCCACCTGGGCGCGGAGCCGGGCAAGATTCTTTCCTTCTTCCGGAATCGCCACACCGTCTATCAGGATCTCTCCTGAGTCGACGGTTTCCAGGCGGTTCATGGTACGGCAGAGTGTGGATTTGCCGGAGCCGGAAGGCCCGATAATTACCACCACCTCGCCTTTTTTAACGCTAAGGCTGATATCCCTGAGGACATGGAGCTGTCCAAAATGCTTATCCACATGCCTTAATTCAATCACCGGTACCTGTCCAGGCATATTCGGTCTGCCCTGTTTCTCGGCCATATTTCCCACACTCCTTTACACTGGCACAGCATTTTCCTTTTGCTGTGCTGCTGCCGGCCTGTTCCCTCGGCTCGAAATGACCGAAGAAACCTTGTTCAGCAGATAATTAATAGCGATATAGATGACTGCCGTAACCAGGTATACGGAAAGCAGCGCATCATAATTTGAAATCAGCACCTTCGCGTTCTGCATAAGGTCCGGGAAGTTCACAACATAGGCAAACGTCGTATCCTTCACAACGATCACGATCTCCGAGATCAGCGCAGGGATCACGTATCGGATAGCCTGAGGAAATACGACCTTCAGGAAAACGCTCCTCCTGCTCATCCCAAGAGAGAGCGCGGCTTCCTTCTGGCCGTTTGGAACGGCATTTACGCCTGAGCGCAGTACCTCAGCTACCACCCCGGATGCGGAAATAGCCACAGGAAGGGCAATTTTCCAGAAAGCCGGCATCTTGATCCCGAACTGAGGGACAACAAGAAAGAAAAAATAAATGAAAAGAAGTGTAGGGACACCCCGTGTAAATTCAACCAGCGCGGTACAGAGCCCCATGAAGAACTTGTTGCCGCTGATCCTTCCGACCATCAGGAAAAAGCCGGCCAGGAAAGCAACAATACCGGCTGCCAACGCGACCTCGAGCGTGCCTGCAAGCCCCCTGCCAAGGAACCTCCAGGTCGTTGCCCGGGCAAAAAATGACCAGTATTTCGCATCCAGTTGCCCGGTCAGGTAAAACTGCCTGACAATGAGAACCACCAGGAAAACAAGGACAGCTATGGCAAGGACTGTTGCGGCCGCGACTTTCCTTCGGGTCTTCGGCCCCGGTACTTCATACAGGGCATCTCTCACGGAAACACGAGTTTTATTCATCGCAGGATCCTCACTTTCCTGTCAATATAATTCCCGATCTGGCCGATCACCACCGCAGTGACACAATAGAGGACCGCGGAGATCAGGAAAGCTGTCACCCCGCCCACCGCATGGGTATTGATGTGCGCAACAATCCCGGTGAGATCCATGGGATTGAGCGGGACCTGGGAAGCCAGGGATGTCGTCAGCATCGTTGCGACTAGCAGGTTCGTCAGGGGAAGCACGCTGGAACGGAGCGCCTGGGGGATTACAATCTTCCGTATGATCTTTATAAACGTCATGCCCAGGGAACGCGCCGCCTCGATCTGCCCCACATCGATCGTGTTGATGCCTGACATCAGGTATTCCGAGCAAAACGCGGCGGGGATCAGGGATGTCGCGACCAGCACACAGGTAAAATACGACAGCAGGAGGTTCAGGTACGGCAGCGCGTAAACAAGGATGATCAGCAGGCAGGCGCCCGGAATATTCCGAAAAATCTGCACATATAAATCTCCCGCGATCCGCAGGGGCTTGATCGGGCTCACACGCATAACCGTAATCAAAACACCGATCACAAAGGATGCTGCAAATGCCAACACGGTGATCTTCCATGTCGTCAGGAGCGCCAGTATATATTTATCTCCGTATTGGGAGAGAAGGTCATAGATTTCCATCTTCTATCCTCCAAAGAGGGCTCCAGAAGCAAATCCCCTGGAGCCCTTCATTTTCCTTTCGATTTCACAACTGTTCAGAGATTTGACGGATGCGGCGCAAAACACGTTTTATTCGGCGATCGCCGGCGCATCAGGCGCTTCCTCAATACCTGTACGGTCGCCAAGGCTGATCTGCCACAGCTGCGCCCAGGTACCGTCCTCCTCGATCTTCTGCAGGAACTCATTGACGAATGCGACTCCATCGGAATCGAGCGGGAGCCCTAACCCATAATTATCCTCCGGCCCGAATACGTCCCCGGCGATCTCGTAGGCGTCAGGATTCTTCACGATCGCATTCAGGAGCAATGTATAATCTGTCACATATGCGTCTACACGGCCCTGCTCCAGTGCGGTGCGTGCCTCCTGGTCCGTGGCGAATTCCTGGACTGTAGCCTCCGGCGCGAACTCCGCCAGGATATCCGGGCCTGTAGAGCCGGACTGTGTCGCAACGATCTTCCCGGCAAGGCTGTCAACGCCTGTGACCTCCGTGTTGCCTGCCTTCACGAGAACCGCCTGCTTGGAAGTGTAATACGGCCCCGCAAAGGAAATGACCTCTTTGCGAGCATCTGTAATCGAGTAAGTCGCCACAACGATATCTACCTGGCCGCTCTGCAGAACCGATTCGCGGGTACTGGAATCCACCTGTGTAAGATCATATTTTGTCTCATCTCCCAGGATATAACGTGCCAGGAGCTGATAGAGGCCTGCGTCAAAGCCGCGGACACTGTCATCCGTTTCATCGAGCTGGCTGAACAGGAAAGAGGTACGTGTGCCGCCTACGCGCAAAACTCCTGCCTCCTTTACTGCGGATGCCCAGCTGTTTGCCTCAATGTCCGCATCGTCAGCGACGATACCGGAGGCAAGCAGTCCGTCAAACGCCTCCTTGTCAATCGCGACACCTGCAGCCTCTGTCTGTGCCTCAGTTTCTTCTTCCGCGTAGGCCGGGGCTGTGCTCACCGCTGCCAGGGCCATCGCTGCCAGAATAGCCATTGCTTTTTTCAGTTTTTTCATAATGTCCTCCTTTTCTGAACAATGCATTTTATGTCCTGCTGTTTTGCCACTTCATCTCTGAAAGAGATTCTCTGTATTCTATACCAGATTTACCTACCTTGTCAATATGTTTTTCAAATTCTGTCAGGGCATTATACTTTTCTTCTGGCCGTACACAGTAAGACGCTTTGCGATACACACAAAATGCGTCTCCAACACACACATCTGGCGCTGGCGCCCCCGGGATAGTGGATGCGTGAACATGAACTGGTTTTTACTGCTGCGGCAGACGGGAGCGGTCTTGACAAGAGTCAGAGCGTGTGCCATACTAAGCTCGTTCAATTTGAAAACCTGTATTGCCATCCGGCATATCCTGAAGGGGACAGGTGTGTTGAAAAACCTGGCGGATCGGGCAGCCGATATCCGCCTTTAAGTCAAAGCAGAATGGAGTAATCACATGAAAATTCGTATCATAATCGATTCCGCGTCCGATCTTTCTCCTTCCTTTTGCAAAGACGTGACGGTTCTTCCCATAGCGGTTGCCTTTGGTGACCGGCAGTATCTGGATGGAGTCAATCTGTCCCACAGAGAGTTTTTTGAAAAATTGATAGAAGAGAATACGCTCCCGGTTACCAGCCAGATCAATCCGTCCCAATTTGCAGACGCTTTCAGCGTGGCGGTCCAATCCGGTGAAACTGTAGTGGCAATTACAATGTCATCCAAACTCTCCGGGACATTCCAGAACGCCGTAATGGCTGCGCAGGAGTTCCCAGGGAAAGTCTGGGTAGTGGACAGCGAAAATGCCTCCCTGGGAGAGGCTATCCTGGCCAGGCGGGCTATCCAACTGATGTCTGTGGGCCTGGACGCGGAGGAGATTGCGAAACGGTTGGATAAAGAGAAAAAAGACATCCGCCTGATCGCCCTGCTGGACACGCTGGAATATCTCAAACGCGGAGGACGGCTTTCCGCACAGGCGGCATTTATCGGCGGGGTCTTATCCATCAAGCCGGTGATCGCCATCCAGGAAGGGGAGGTAAAGGTCCTGGGCAAGGCGCGGGGTTCCCGCAACGGCAACAACCTGCTGACAAAGGAAATCCGGGGTACTAGCGGAATCGATTTCCAGCGGCCTTTCCTTCTGGCATACTCCGGCCTGAGCGATGAGCTGCTTTGGAAATATATTTCCGACAGCCGCCAGTTGTGGGAGGGGCAGGCAGCGGAATTGCCTGTTACCACCATTGGGGGAGCCATCGGCACTCATGCCGGCCCCGGCGCTGTAGGCGTTGCCTTTTTCCAGAAGGGAACGGAAACGTGAAGAAGTATATCGGGGTCCGCCGGGTTCCTGCACGCCATATACCCGGCATCTATGATCTTCGGAACGCCGGGAGTGGCACATAAGATATAATGCCATAAAAACGCTCCACGAGGATCGCACTGCGTCGAAGATGGATTGTGTCGCCGAAGTGACCCGTCGTGGGCGGAGAATCCTGAAGAGCAGGATTCTTATTTTCACATATTATGGGACAGGCAATGGGCTATCCGGGGGCGTGACTGATACAAGAAAGGACACCCATATGGTGGGCTATT
>CAYRKA010000072.1:0-11711 GCA_964424785.1 uncultured Lachnospiraceae bacterium
TGAAGAAGGTCGGCTATGACTGCCGCGTAATGGGCATCCCGAAGACCATCGACAATGACCTGTTCGGCACGGACCACTGCCCGGGCTTTGCCTCCGCCGCGAAGTATATCGCGACCTCGCTTGTCGAGGTGTACCAGGATGCACATGTGTATGACAAGGGCCAGGTGACGATCGTAGAGATCATGGGACGCCACGCAGGCTGGCTGGCAGGCGCTGCATCTCTTGCACGGGTGACCGGATATGGCCCGGACCTGGTTTACCTGCCGGAGGTGACCTTCCATCAGGAGGAGTTCCTGGAGGATGTAGAGCGTATCTGGAATGAGAACCACAACGTCCTGATCGCGGTATCCGAGGGGATCCATTATGAGGACGGCACGTTTGTATCCGAGGCGAAGACCTCCGCGACGGACGGCTTCGGCCATGCGCAGCTCGGCGGGCTTGCCGCGAAGCTGGCGGATGTCGTGAAGAACGCGATCCCGGGTGTGAAGGTACGTCCGATCGAGCTTTCCCTGCTCCAGAGATGTGCGGAGCACTGCGCGTCCCAGACGGATTCTGACGAGTCCTTCATGGCAGGGCAGACTGCGGTGAAGGAAGCGATCGCTGGCGTGACGGACAAGATGGTCGGCTTCAAGTGCACGCGCGATGCAGGCGGCTACAAGTGCGAGGCGGATCTGCTGGATCTGTCTTCTGTGGCGAACTACGAGAAGAAGGTCCCGACAGAGTGGATTAACGAGCGCGGCAACAATGTGACGGATGCGTTCATTGACTATGCGCTTCCGCTGATCCAGGGCGAGATCCAGATAAAGAAGGAGAATTCCCTCCCGAGATTCGTCCATCTGAAGAAAGTCGTTGCAAAATAAAAGTTAAAGTGAGAGGCCGCATCTGTTCGGGGATGCGGCCTCTTTTATGCGCACAGGGCGAGAGGTATATTGCTGCAGGCGCAACCGCTTTCACAAAAATCGCTCTGATTGATAAAAAATCAACAAAAAGCTGCGCGATGTTCGGAAAAAAACGCATAAAATATCCAGTATTTTCTTGACTGAAACAGGAAATATGTTACAATTAGACATAGAACAACTGATTAGGAGGAATGTACAGCATGGCAAAATGGGTTTATATGTTTACCGAAGGGAATGCCAACATGAGGAATCTTCTCGGCGGCAAGGGCGCCAATCTCGCGGAGATGACGAACCTCGGGCTTCCGGTGCCGCAGGGCTTCACGATCACGACAGAGGCCTGCACACAGTATTATGAGGACGGACGGCAGATCAATGATGAGATCATGGGACAGGTCATGGCGGCTGTTGAGAAGATGGAGGGCATCACTGGCAAGAAGTTTGGCGACAAGGAGAATCCGCTGCTTGTTTCCGTGCGTTCCGGTGCGAGGGCATCGATGCCGGGCATGATGGACACGATCCTGAACCTCGGCCTGAACGAAGAGGTCGTCGAGGTGCTCGCGGCGAAGTCCGGCAACCCGCGCTGGGCATGGGACTGCTACCGCAGGTTCATCCAGATGTTCTCCGATGTCGTCATGGAGGTCGGCAAGAAGTATTTTGAAGAGCTGATTGATGTCATGAAGTCATCCAAGGGCGTGACACAGGACGTTGACCTGACGGCTGAGGACCTGAAGGAGCTGGCGAACCAGTTCAAGGCAGAGTACAAGTCGAAGATCGGCGAGGATTTCCCGACAGACCCGAAGGTACAGCTTGTCGAGGCGATCAAGGCAGTATTCCGTTCATGGGACAACCCGCGTGCGAACGTATACCGCCGCGACAACGATATCCCGTATTCCTGGGGTACGGCTGTCAATGTACAGATGATGGCATTCGGCAACATGGGCGACACATCAGGTACAGGCGTTGCGTTCACACGTGACCCGGCTACCGGTGAGAAGCACCTGATGGGTGAATTCCTGATGAACGCACAGGGCGAGGATGTCGTCGCTGGCGTCCGCACACCGCAGAAGATCCAGCAGCTCCAGGATGTTATGCCGGAGGTTTATGAGCAGTTCACACAGATCTGCGCGACCCTGGAGGACCACTACAGAGATATGCAGGATATGGAGTTTACGATTGAGGACAGGCATCTCTATATGCTCCAGACACGTAACGGCAAGAGGACGGCCCAGGCAGCCCTGAAGATTGCCTGTGACCTCGTTGACGAGGGCATGATCACCGAGCAGAAGGCAGTCGCGATGATTGATCCGCGCAACCTTGACACGCTGCTTCATCCGCAGTTCGACCGCACAGCCCTTGCGCGTGCGATCCCGGTAGCGAAGGCACTCGGGGCATCGCCGGGAGCAGCCTGCGGCCAGATCGTATTCACGGCTGAGGACGCAAAGGAGCAGCACGCGCTCGGCAAGAAGGTTGTGCTTGTCCGCCTCGAGACGTCACCGGAGGACATCGAGGGCATGAAGAGCTCAGAGGGTATCCTGACCGTGCGCGGCGGCATGACGAGCCATGCGGCAGTAGTGGCACGCGGCATGGGCACCTGCTGTGTATCCGGCTGCGGCGATATCGTGATGGATGAGGCCAACAAGAAGTTCACGCTTTCGGGCAAGGAGTACCACGAGGGAGACTGGATCTCCATCGACGGTTCCACCGGTAACATTTACGACCGCGTCATCCCGACGGTGGACGCTACGATCGCCGGTGAGTTCGGCAGGATCATGGGCTGGGCTGACAAATACAGGAGACTGAAAGTCAGGACGAATGCGGATACGCCGCGTGACGCGAAGAAGGCCAGGGAGCTTGGCGCCGAGGGCATCGGGCTTTGCCGTACGGAGCATATGTTCTTCGAGGGAGACCGGATCGACGCGTTCCGCGAGATGATCTGCTCTGATACAGTTGAGGAGAGAGAGAGGGCTCTCGCCAAGATCCTCCCGGTACAGCAGAGCGATTTCGAGAAGCTGTATGAGGCTCTTGAGGGCAATCCTGTGACGATCCGTTTCCTGGATCCGCCGCTCCACGAGTTTGTCCCGCAGACAGAGGAGGAGATCGAGAAGCTCGCACAGACACAGGGCAAGACGGTCGAACAGATCAAGGCGATCATCGCGTCCCTGCATGAGTTCAACCCGATGATGGGACACCGCGGCGTGCGCCTGGCGGTAACCTATCCGGAGATCGCGAAGATGCAGACACAGGCTGTCATCCGTGCTGCGATCAATGTGAAGAAGAAACATCCAGACTGGACTGTATGCCCGGAGATCATGATCCCGCTGATCGGCGACGACAGGGAGCTGAAGTTCGCAAAGAAGACCGTGACGGATACGGCAGACGCGGAGATTGCGGCTGCGGGCAGCGACCTGACCTATGAGGTAGGTACGATGATCGAGATCCCGCGTGCGGCTCTTACGGCGGATGCGATCGCGAAGGATGCTGATTTCTTCTGCTTCGGCACGAACGACCTGACGCAGATGACATTCGGCTTCTCACGTGACGATGCGGGCAAGTTCCTCGAGGCTTACTACAAGAGAAAGATCTTTGAGAACGACCCGTTCGCAAAGCTTGACCAGAACGGCGTCGGCAAGCTGATGGAGATGGCGATTTCCCTCGGCAAGAAGGTGAACCCGAATCTTCACATCGGTATCTGCGGAGAGCACGGCGGGGACCCGTCTTCCGTAGAGTTCTGCCACAAGATCGGCCTGGACTACGTCTCCTGCTCACCGTTCCGTGTCCCGATCGCAAGGCTTGCAGCGGCGCAGGCAGCGATCAACGATGCAGAAAAGTAGATTACAGATAAAAGCGTAAGGATTAGCTGTAGTGGTGCCCCGCTTCATCGGAAGCGGGGCAATTCTTATGCGCATGGGCGGCAGGGTATTTCAGCGACAGGGTCGCTGCTGTCCTCGGGATAGTGGATGCATGAACAGTAACCGGAACGACCTCAAGCCTGTTTTATAGTAAACGACATAAATAATGTCGTTTACTATAATGGGTGCACACGGCCGCATGAAGGAAACAGCGCCTTTGGCGGCATACGGCCGTCGCAAAAGGAAACGACTAAAGTCGTTTTCTATAAAACGCATTACTTTTGCTCGTACAATCGTGTATAAACCCCATGCGCTTTGAACGTACCACTGCGCATGAAAGTGTTATCGTGCATGGTTTATCCCTGAACTCAGTTTTCCGCTTCGCGGAAAAGGGTACTTTCATAGTAATAGAGGTGCAGGTGAAAAGTATCTGTATCCTGAGAATGTCGATCCCGACGGATTCCAGATCCACAGATACCTGTGCAGGGAGACGGGGAAGAAGTCCTTTACTTATCAGGGGAAAAGTGGTTAAATAAAAAAAACCAAACATCAGTAAAAGAAAGAAAATATGCGGAAATAAAACGCAACAGATTCGGCGGAGGAGAGATTATGACTATACGAGAAGCTACAGAGGAACAGGAGCTCCACACATTCAGCCCGTATGCTTCCTTCAGCAGATATTCCAGAGGGAGGGACCGTGAGGAGGAGCAGTGCGACATCCGGACTGTGTACCAGCGTGACCGCGACCGGATTCTGCACAGCAAGTCATTCCGCAGGCTGAAACAGAAGACACAGGTTTTTCTGATCCCGGAGGGGGACCATTACCGTACACGCCTGACGCACACGCTCGAGGTCTCCCAGCTTGGACGGACGATTGCGAAGGCGCTGCGGCTCAATGACGATCTTGTCGACGCGATTGCCCTGGGACATGACCTTGGGCATACGCCGTTCGGCCATGCGGGGGAACGGGCGCTCGATTCAGTCTGCCCGTTTGGTTTCGCCCATTACAGGCAGAGTGTCCGGGTAGTAGAACTGCTCGAGAAGAAAGGAGAGGGGCTGAACCTGACGTGGGAGGTACGTGACGGGATTCTCAACCACAGGACAGCCGGTATGCCATATACGCTGGAGGGACAGATTGTCCGTTACTGCGATAAGATTGCATATATCAATCATGACATTGACGATGCTGAGCGCGCAGGTATTCTGAGAGAGGAAGACATCCCGGAGGAGAGCCGCAGGATGATCGGGGATACGACGAGGAAACGGCTGAATACGCTGATCCATGATGTTGTGAGCAACAGTGAGGGGCGTGACCATATCATGATGTCAGAGGAGATGGAGCAGGCGATGCGTGACCTGCGTGCGTTTATGTTCCGCAGAGTTTATCACAACCCGGTTGCAAAGCGCGAGGAAGACAAGGCTGTGCGGATGATCCAGGATCTGTATCAGTTTTACAACAGCCACCCGGAGCTTCTGCCGGATGAGTACCATTTCCTGATGGAGGAGAAGGGAGAGCCGCGGGAGCGGGTGGTCTGTGATTACATAGCCGGGATGACGGATTCCTATTCTATCAGGAAATATATGGATCTGTTTGTGCCGCAGTCATGGCAGGTTTGAGGAGAAAGCGATGTTTTTTTCAGATGATGTGTTGGAGGAGGTGCGTTCACGCAACGATATTGTGGACGTGGTTTCCTCCTATGTAAAACTGCAGAGGCGCGGCAGCTCGTATTTTGGCTTGTGCCCGTTTCATAGTGAGAAGTCTCCGTCATTCTCCGTCAGCCCGTCAAAGCAGATGTATTACTGCTTTGGATGCGGAGCAGGCGGCAGTGTATTCAATTTTATAATGGAATATGAAAATTTCACGTTTCCGGAAGCCGTGAGAATGCTGGCGGACCGTGCAGGCGTCGCACTTCCTGAAGAGGAGGAAACACCGGAGGCGCGGCAGAAGCGGGATCTGAAGACTTCTGTGCTCGAGCTCAACAAGGCTGCGGCCAGATATTACTGCTATATGCTGCGCACAGAGCAGGGGACAAAGGCGCTGGAGTACCTCAAAAACCGTTCGCTGTCCGATGAGACGATCCGGCGGTTCGGGCTTGGCTACGCAGGCCATTACAGCGATAACCTGTACCGCTATTTTAAAAAGCAGGGGATTTCGGATCAGCTCCTGCGGGAGTCAGGACTCTTTCAGGTCAATGAAAAGCAGGGTATGTTCGATAAATTCTGGAACCGCGTGATGTTCCCGATCATGGATATCAATAACAAGGTGATCGGTTTTGGCGGGCGTGTCATGGGAGACGCCAGGCCAAAATACCTGAACTCGCCGGAGACAGTGATCTTTGATAAGGGGCGCAATCTGTATGGCCTCAATTATGCGCGCTCCTCGAAGAAACGGTATATGCTCGTCTGTGAAGGCTACATGGATGTGATTGCAATGCATCAGGCGGGCTTTACGAATGCCGTTGCTTCGCTCGGAACAGCGTTGACGGACCGGCATGCAGCCCTGCTGAAACGGTATACGGATGAGGTGATCCTGACCTATGACAGTGATGAGGCCGGGATCCGTGCCGCGCTGCGGGCGATCCCGCTGCTCAGGGAGGCGGGGGTCTCGACGCGTGTGCTTCATATGCAGCCTTACAAGGATCCGGACGAATTCATCAGGGCGCTTGGTACGGAGGCATTTCAGGAGCGCATTGACCAGGCGGAAAACAGCTTTATGTTTGAGCTTTCCGTGCTTGAAAAATCGTTCGATATGAAGGATCCGGATGGAAAGACAAAGTTTTACCAGGCAGTTGCGGATCGGATTGCGGGCTTCGAGCTTGAGATCGAACGGGAGAATTATATTGAGGCGGTTGTCGGCAAATACCATATTTCGTTCGAGGGACTTCGCAGGATGGTCATGAACAGCCTGATGAAGGGAACGCCTGTGAAGCGGGAGCAGCCTGTGCGTCCGTCGCGCCGGCCTGAGAAGGAGGATGGGATCAGGAAGTCGCAGCGGATCCTGCTCACCTGGCTGTGCGAGTACCCGAAGCTCTTCACGGCTGTCTCCCAATATGTGCGGCCGGAGGATTTCTCGGACGAGCTGTACCGTGAGGTCGCAACGAAGCTGTATGAGCAGCTTGCATCCGGGACGCTGAACCCGGCCAGGATCACGAACCATTTCCAGGAGCCGGAGCAGCAGCGGCAGGTCGCGGAGATCTTCAATACATCTGTGGAAGCGCTCAGCTCGCCTGCAGAGCAGGAGAAGGCGGTACGCGAGACGATCCGCAAGATCCTGGACTACGGGCTGAAGCAACGGAATGCATCGCTTGATCCATCCGACCTGGCAGGGCTTCAGAGCGTCCTTGAATCAAAAAGAAAGCTTCAGGAACTCTCAAAGCTGCATATTTCTCTGTGACAGGGAAAGAATAAGATATCAGAAAAAGAGATACCGGGAAAGGCAGGATGCCAAATGAACGCAGAGACGATTGAGTTTCAGGCAAAGCTGGACAATCTGGTGAAGCTGGCACGCAGGAGGAAGAACATTCTGGAATACAGTGAGATCAACGCGCAATTCGGAGGCGGGCTTACGAAAGCCCGCGAGTATGAGCGGGTGCTGGATTTCCTCGAGGAAAAGGGCGTAGATGTATTACAGACGGCTGCGGGGAAGGACTTTCTGCCTGATATGGAAGGACCCGTCCCGGAAGAAAATGAAACGCTGCCTGAGGGTCTTGCCCTGGATGACCCGGTGCGCATGTACTTAAAAGAGATTGGCCGGATTCCTCTGCTTGACCCCGAGGAGGAGCTGAAGATAGCGGAACGGATGAGCAGTGGAGATGAGGAGGCCAAGGAGCGGCTCGCGGAGAGCAATCTACGTCTTGTCGTCAGCATTGCCAGGCGTTACGCCGGGAGAGGTATGCAGCTCCTTGACTTGATTCAGGAAGGGAACCTCGGGCTGATCAAGGCTGTGGATAAGTTTGATTACCGCAAAGGCTACAAATTCAGCACGTACGCGACGTGGTGGATCCGCCAGGCGATCACACGTGCGATTGCCGACCAGGCGCGCACCATCCGTATCCCGGTGCATATGGTAGAGACGATGAACCGGGTGATCCGCTGCTCACGCCAGCTTGTACAGGAGCTTGGCCGCGAGCCGGTGCCGGAGGAGGTGGCGGAGCGCTTGGAGATGCCCGCTGAAAAGGTCAAAGAGGTGCTGAAGATTGCACAGGAACCGATTTCCCTGGAGATGCCGGTCGGCGAGGAGGATGACAGCCATCTCGGGGATTTTATCCGGGATGAACATGCTGCGGTGCCTGCAGAGGCGGCCTCTTTTGCAATTTTGCGGGAGCAGCTTACCGAGGCGCTCTCCACCCTGACGGAGCGGGAGCAGCGTGTACTGATACTGCGGTTCGGCCTGGACGATGGCAGGCCGAGGACGCTTGAGGAGGTCGGCCATGAATTCAACGTGACGAGAGAGCGGATCCGGCAGATTGAGGCGAAAGCGCTGCGCAAGCTGCGCCATCCGAGCCGGAGCAGGAAGCTTCGGGATTATCTGGACTGAGGGGGAGTTATCTTATGCAGATATCAAAAAGGCTGGAGACAGTCGCCGGTATGGTAACTCCCGGCCTTGCCCTTGCGGACGTGGGTACAGACCACGCATACATACCGATTTACTTAGTGGGGAACCAAATTGTTCCCCGTGCTGTGGCGATGGATATCGGACGCGGCCCGCTCGCCCGCGCGCAGGAGCATATCAGGGCGTATGGACTTGAGGCGCAGATTGAGACGCGCTTATCGGACGGCCTGGATGCACTGGCGGAGGGGGAGGCTCAGAGTATAGTGATTGCCGGAATGGGCGGCCAGCTTGCGGTGAGGATCCTGACAAAAGGAGCTGCGCAGGCAATGGCGTGCCGGGAGGTGATCCTGCAGCCTCAGTCGGAACTCAGGCTGGTGCGGTGCTATTTGTACAGCGCCGGATATCGGATTTTACAGGAGGAGCTCGTATACGAGGGAGGCAAGTTCTATCCGATGATGAAATGTGTGCCGAAGGGGCAGTCGGACGGGGCTGAAGCTATGGCGATAACAGAGCCCGGATTGCGGTTCGGCCCGCTGCTCTTGGCCGGGCGGCATCCCGTGCTGAGAGAGTACCTGTTGCGGGAGTACAGGCTGAATGGCCGGATCCTGAAGGCTCTTTCCGTACAAACAGGTGAGCGGGCAGCCGTGAGGCGTGCTGAGGTGGAGCAGGAACAGGCATATGTGGAGCAGGCGCTTGCTCTGTATGAAGTATGAGAGAAATTTTTCAGGCCAGGGCCAAAAGGCTGCCGGCAGATATGGAGGTGGAGGATTTTGAAGACAGAAGAAATTATTGTGAGGCTTCGCAAAGAATACCCGGAGGAGCTTGCGGTTGAGTGGGATAATCCGGGGCTGCAGGTCGGCCGCATGGAGCGCCCGACCAAAAAGGTTATGGTTGCGCTTGATGCGACGGATGACGTGATCGCCCAGTGTATCGAATGGGGCGCCCAGCTTCTTGTGACGCATCATCCGCTGATGCTCTCGGGCATCCGGCAGGTGAACGGGAACAGTATGACAGGGCGCAGGATCCTTGCGCTTGTGGAAAACGGGATTTCCCATTATGCAATGCATACGAATTATGATATTGCGAAAATGGCTGATCTGGCGGCAAAGGCATTGCAGCTCAGGAAAACAGAGGTGCTCGAACCGACAGGCGTTTCCGATGATGGCGTTGCGTACGGAATCGGCTGCTGCGGGGAGCTCCCGAAGAAAATGACTGCGGAGCAGTGCTGCGAATCTGTCAAACAGGCATTTGGCCTGACATCGGTGCGGTTATTTGGCCGGAAGGATCAGATTGTGAAGAAAATCGCCGTATGTCCCGGCTCCGGCAAGGGGATGGCGGCGCATGCGCTTTCCCTCGGGGCTCAATTGCTTGTGACGGGAGATATCGGGCATCATGACGGGCTGGATGCGGTCGACCAGGGGCTGCTGATGATCGATGCGGGACATTATGGGATCGAGCACATATTTACAGCTCAGATGGCCGGATTTCTGCGGGAGCAGTTTCCGCAGCTGCAGGTAAAGGAAGCGAGGACATCTGCTCCGTTTGAAGTATTATGACCAAAATGAAAGCGATCAATGGAGAAAATCCTGGCAAGGGGGGGAGCAGATGAGGACAGGTGCGGAGGTTCCGGACAGAGAGCAGACGGAACAATGAGCAGAAGGGGGGATCCGGATGGACAATAACAGGACAGAAACTGAGGGGATAAAGGGAGCGCAGATGGCTGGGGCAGAATCCGGGGAAGAGCTTTCCGTAAAGCTCCCGGATGGGAGCATACGGATGTATCCGGCAGGAATTACATACCGGGAGATTGTACAGGGATCCGGGCTGGACTGCAGCGCGCAGGTGTTGCTGGTAAGGGCTGACGGGAGGCTGCGTGAGCTTTTAAAAAAGGCGGAGGATGGAGTTGGTATCGAGTTTATCACGGCACGCGAAAAGGAGGGCGCCAGCACATACCGGCGCAGTCTGGTGATGCTGATGCTGAAGTCGTTTTATCATGTGGTCGGTGATAACAGCAATATCGACCGTATTGCTGTCCACTTTTCCGTGGGCGATGGCTTCTACTGTACGATGAAGGGCAAGGCCGCGCTGACACAGGAGCTGATTGATGAAGTAAAAGCATATATGCATGAACTTGTGGAATGTGCCATTCCGATTGAGAAGAAGTCTGTCGCAACCTGCCGTGCACGCAAGATGTTCGGGGAGTACGGGATGTTTGACAAGGAGGAACTGTTCCGCTATCGCAGGGCATCGCGCGTCAACCTGTACAGTCTTGCCGGGTTTGAGGATTATTATTATGGGTATATGGTTCCGGATACCTCATATCTGAAAGTGTTTGACCTGAAGCTCTTTGAGGATGGTTTCGTGCTTCTGTACCCGCCTGAGGATGACCCGGATCATCTGCCGGAATTTGAGCCGGAGCGTAAGATTTTCCAGGTTCAGAAGGATTCGATGGACTGGGGAGTGAAGCTTGGCATCCCGACAGTCGGCGCGCTCAATACTTATATCGTGAATCACCATGTGAAGGACCTGATTATGATTCAGGAAGCATATCACGAGAAAAAAATTGCAGAGATGGCTTCTCAGATTGCATCTTCGCCAGAGAAAAAGATTGTGCTGATTGCCGGTCCGTCTTCGTCCGGAAAGACGACGTTTTCACACAGGCTTTCAACGCAGCTTTCCGTATATGGGCTGAAGCCGCATCCGATTGCGGCTGACGATTACTTTGTCGACAGGGAGTTCACGCCGCTTGATGCGGATGGCAAGCTTGATTTTGAGCGGATTGAGGCGATTGATACGAAGCAGCTCAACCGGGATATGCTTGATTTGCTCGCCGGGAAAACGGTTGAGCTGCCGACCTTCAATTTCAAAACAGGCAAGCGTGAATACAAGGGTAACTACAAAAAGCTTGGCAAGGAGGATATCCTGATTATAGAGGGGATCCATTGCTTGAACGATGCCCTGACGCATGAGCTGCCACGGGAGAGCAAGTTCAAAATCTATATCAGCGCACTCACGCAGCTCAATATTGATGAACACAACCGCATTCCGACGACAGACGGGCGCCTGCTCCGCAGGATCGTGCGGGATGCCAGGACACGAGGCTCCGATGCAAAACGGACGATTGGTATGTGGCCGTCCGTGCGCCGTGGCGAGGAAAACAATATTTTCCCCTACCAGGAGGAGGCTGACGTCATGTTCAACTCGGCGCTGATCTATGAGCTTGCTGTGCTCAAGCAGTATGCTGAGCCGCTGCTGTTTTCCATAGAGCCTGGTGAGCCGGAATATGGCGAGGCAAAGCGCCTGCTGAAGTTCCTTGACTATTTCCTGCCCATCCCTGGAGACGCGATCCCGAACAATTCGCTGATCCGGGAGTTTATCGGGGGCGGATGCTATGACTTGTAGAGGGATTGA
>CAYRKA010000073.1:0-11543 GCA_964424785.1 uncultured Lachnospiraceae bacterium
CCGGAATGCCATAGCTGTCAACCGTACGGCAGAGCTTATCAATAAAATCATCCTCTGTGATATGGCGTCTTGAAAAGTTTACCGATATCGGGACATACCTTTTCCCGCTGTCGATACGCGATCTGAGGAACCGGCAGACCTGGCCGAGGACATTCCAGTCTATCTCCAGGATAAGATCGGTCTCTTCAGCAATCGGAATGAAGCTTGCAGGAGAAGCGATTGTCCCATCCGGGAGCCTCCTGCGGACGAGTGCCTCGGCAGCTACCAGTTTCTCGGTCATGGTATCGTATAAGGGCTGGTAGTAGACGATAAATTCATTGTTCATCAAGGCTTCTTTGACAGATCCCGGACTGTCAGGGATATTTTGCATGGGAACCTCCTTCGTTATCCTGTCGTTTTGCCCTGATATGCCGCCAGCCTCGCCTCATCTGTCTATCCGCATCGGACGCTCTGCCGCGTCTCGGA
Source organism: uncultured Lachnospiraceae bacterium (assembly GCA_964424785.1). Taxonomy (GTDB): domain Bacteria; phylum Bacillota; class Clostridia; order Lachnospirales; family Lachnospiraceae; genus Choladousia. The sequence goes on from CAYRKA010000073.1 coordinate 466, forward strand.
TGGATATGCCATATGTCTGTGCCCCGCCGGACGGACCGGAGCGCTTTTCGGACGATCCCCCCTGGCTTTTCTGTCTGCCGGTGCGTATCTGTCTTCTGTCTCAGGCATTCGCAGGATATAAATTTTGTTTGCTGTAATCATATCATGACCCTTGTAGAAATGCAATCAGATATATTTTATGGCTGCCGCGCGGAAAAAAGAATAAACAAAAAAGACATAGAGATTCCACAGAATAATCACATTTCAAATTTATATTAGCTTAATAATATCATCTGGCCACGGAGGCGGTCTGTGGCTTGCAGGGCGGAGGGACTGTGAATAGTAACAATCAGATTGAGGGCACCTTCGGCGTCTTTTATGAGGGGTTTATGCATATGGGAAAATGGAAAGGAAGAAAATCTCCGATTGACAAAGTAGCGATGATCTGCGCGGCTGCGCTGGCAACGAACCGGTTCATGGCAGGTTCGGTACCCACGCTGGCAAGGGAACTGGAGTATGACGGGACGACCCAGATGGCAACGACGGATTACACTTTAGATGTCGATGCGTTTGCAGTTGATCTGGTTGTGGAGGAAGTGTACGCGGAGGCGGGGACCCGGATCGAAGAGGGCGGCGAGATCCTGAAGCTGACGCAGGAGAGCTATCAGGAAGCGCTTGATTATTATGAAGCGGCGATCCTGCGGGCGGAGAATGAGCTGACGGATACGCAACGGGAATACGACCAGGGAGTGATGGAAGCAAAGTATGATTATGAAAAGGTACAGATGGAGGCAGACCAGGCGGAATTCGTCCGGGAATACCAGCAGGAGGAACTGACGCAGACGATTGCTGACTACGAGGAAATACAGACAGAGATCACTGATCGGATCGCCGAGCTCGAGGCCGGCAGCTACGGCAGTTCATCGAGCGGAGGAAGCTCAGGGGGCAGCTCGGCCAGCAGTAAATCAGAGGAGAAAGAGTCCGAATCAGAGGCAGAATCGGAGAGAATGTCAGGGACAGAGACAGAATCGGAAACAGGGGAAACGGCACCGGGAATGGAATCCGAAACAGGGGAAACAGCACCGGGCATGGAATCCGAATCCGGAGCCGGTGAAACGATGCCGGAAACGGAATCCGAATCCGGAACCGGGGAGATGACACCTGGCACGGAGGCGGAATCCGCGTCCGGCGAAACGTCGCCTGACACGGGAACAGATTCAGAAGCAGGAGAAACGGCAGCGGATACCCAGCAGCAGATTACAGATCTGAAAGAGCAGCTCGAGGCGGCCAACGAGTCCTGCAATACGATTCTGGAGGAGCTTATGGATCTTCTCCAGTCAGGGCTCCAGGCTTCGATTGACGGCGATCGCCGGATATATGGAGAAATGCAGGAGATTCAGGAGAAGACTGAAAAACTGACAGAAAGTCTGATCGCTGTCGCAGCGATGGCAGGGATTGACTGCGACGATTATCTGGAGCTCCTGGATGGATGTGCGACGCAGATCGAGGCGGACATCGCGGTGCAGGAAACCGTGCAGTCGGCACTGGCAGGAATCGATAGCTCAGAGGACACGGAATCCGCGGCAGGGAACGCGGAGATCACTGAGGCGCAGGTGAAGGATCTGCTAAGCAGGCTCGATGAAGCGAGCCGGGAGAGAAGCAGCCTGTATGGGCAGCTCATGGCGCTGGTAGAAGAACGATTGGAGGAGTATCAGGCACAGTCCGAGAGCAGCAGCGCGCAAATTGAGGAGCAGCGGCAGCAGATTGCCAGCCTGGCATCGGAGCTGGAAGAGCTGAAGAAGCAGTCGGGAGATTCCGCTTTCGCTTCTTCCGATACAACGTCGGGCGACGGGACGCAGGCCACGGAGAACGGGTCGGGAGACGTGACACAGTCCTCGGAAACGATGCCCGGAGACGGCACGCAGTCCGCCAATTCGGCGCGCAGTGGGAGCAGCTCGATGCCGTCCGGGTCAGGCTCCGGCAGCGGTTCCTTCGCGTCATCCGGTTCAGGGGGATCTTCGATGGTTTCCGGCTCTGCATCAGGCGGAAGCACGGGGACATCGGGCAGCGCGACAGGCACTGCAGATACCGGGACAACGGGCGGCTCGATGTCGATGGCGGATCTGAACCTGACGGAGGAGGACATCAGCCTGTTTGGCGATACATATGACCTGACGCAGATCGAGAATATGCTGGAGAGGGAGCCGGGCGACAGCGACGGCGCACAGGAGCTGATCGGGCAGCTTGAGGATTCGCTGTATACGGTCACTGCACAGTATGAGGAACTGATCCGAAACCAAAAGTCCACGCAGCTGACAATTCAGTATACATACGATTCCTCTGTCCTCGCGGGCAAGCTTGCCGAGATCACCTATGAGCAGGAGCTGCAGGAGTGGGAGGATACCCTGGCGGAGGCGCGGGACAAGAAGACGGAGCTCGAGGAGCAGAAAGAGACGCTGGAGTCCATGGCAGACGGTATTGTGACTGCGGCACAGGGCGGGACGGTCGCGGCCGTGAACTATGAGGCGGAGGATGTGCTGAGCAGCATGGTTCCCCTGCTGAGCTATTATAATACAGATGTGGTGACCGTGACGATTTCCGTGCCGCAGGAAGAGATTGCGATGTTGGCGGTGGGGGATACGGCAGACGTCGTACTTTCCGGGATGCGCAGCCAGACGGGAACGATTACGGAAAAGTCCCTGGAGGCCCAGGAAGGGACTTCGCGAACAGTGGTGAATTATGAAGTGACCGTATCGATGGATAATACAAATGGTCGGTTGACGGCAGGGACAGCTGCGGCTGTCAGTATCCGTATTGATGATGAGGGCCAGGAGGATCAGGATGAGTAGAGGGAAATCGCGGCATACAGGATGGAAGCTCCTGCTGGTACTTGTAGTGCTGGCTGTGGCCGGATGTGGGGCATATCTGTTTTATCAGGAGATGGGGCAGCAGAGCTCGTCCGTGTCCGATCCATATAAGGAAGAAATTGTCCGGCGGGGCTCCGTCTCCGCCGGGATACAGGAGAGCGGGACGATCACATATGGCACGACAGAGCAGGTTTTTGAGGTGGCTGAGGTGACAGAGGTGTCGGCGGATTCCTCTTCATCGGATTCCGGCTCTTCCTCTGTACAGAGCAGTGCAGGTACAGCGGGGGCAATGTCGATGTCCGCCACAGCCGGAGGGATGGGCGGCACAACGTCGGCCGGAGGCTCCTCCGGCAGTTCTTCTGATAGTGAGGAGACCTCCCTTGAGGTGGAGGAGGTGTATGTCTCTGTCGGACAGGAGATCAGCGAAGGGGATCCGGTTCTGAAGATCACGGATGAGAGTATCGAGGACTACCGTGCGCAGCTTGAGGCTGCGGTCGCGTCTGCCCGGCTGCTTGTCTCACAGGAGGAAATCAATGTGGAGATAAAACAGGCCGAGGCGGATTATACATACCAGATGTACCTTGCTGAGGGAGAGACTGCCGAGGAAACATATAATGCGACCATCACCAGCCTGGAGAAGAAGATCACCGACCTCGAGGAGGAGATCGAGGAGGAGGATGATGAGGATGAGCTGGAGGAGCTGGAGGCGGAACTGAAAATTGCCCGGAACAATCTGACGACAGGAACCATCGAGGCAAAGCAGACGTATGACAATGCGATGACAAATTATAAGTATGCCGACCAGCTCTACGAAATTGACACAGATGGCCTGGAGGATGACCTGGACGATGCGAAGGACACGCTGGAAGAGTGCGAAGAGAACCTGAGCGAATTTGAGGAGCAGATCGGGGATGGCATCGTCCGTTCGGAATATTCCGGGACGGTATCGGAGATCGCATATGCCGCAGGCGACGCCATTGTGAATGAGGCAACGCTCATGACCTGTACCGACGCGGAGAGCGTGACCATGACCGTATCCGTGTCCCAGGACGATATTGCGGGAGTCGCGGTCGGCGATGTGGTGACGGTGTATCTGACCGCGTATGAGGGTGAGCCGTTCGAGGCAGCTGTGACGGATATTGCGATGACATCTACGTCCGGATCGTCGACGGTGAACTATGATGTGACGGCAAAGCTGTCCGGGGATGTGAGTAAGGTCTATGCAGGGATGACAGGGGAAGTCAGCATTGCCGGGAAGACAGTGGAGGATACGCTCTACATTTCCAACCGTGCAGTCCATCTGGATGGGACGCGTTCATGGGTGAAGGTACTGAATGACGACGGGACGATCCAAGAGATGGACATCACAACAGGATTCTCCAACGGGAAGTCTGTTGCTGTGGAGTCCGGGCTGGAGGAAGGCCAGACCGTGCTGATAGAAAGCCAGGTGACGCAATGAGGGCTTCGGAGCTTTTGAGGCTGGTGGCGCTGAATATCAATCAGAATAAGTTCAAAACGGTCATGACCTCAATCGGCATCGTGGCCGGGGCGGCAACGATCGTCCTGGTGATCGGGATCGGGCGCGGCGGCCAGATGGATATAGCGGAACAGTTTGCACAGCTCAATGCCGGGGCAATTGACGTGAGCTACGATTATGCCGGGGAAGAGGCCGGAGGCCAGGGAAGCGGATTTTCCCTCGGCGGGATCGGAGAAATGTTCGGAAATATGTTTGGCGGCTTCTTTGGAGGAATGTCAGGACGCGGCGGGTCCACCGATGGGGACAGCCAAAGCCGGAATTTCTCAGACGGCGGGGCAATGCCGGATGCCGGTTCCGCAGGCGTGGAGATGCCGGATGCCGGTTCCGCAGGCGGAGAAAATGCGGGTAACTTTTCAGGAGGAAGGATGCAGGGAGGCGCTGCGGACGGAGAGGAGGCAGGCAATTTCCAGAGGGGCGGTTCGTCAGATGGAGAGGAAGCAGGCAATTTCCAGAGAGGCGGTGCTGTGGACGGAGAGGAAGCAGGCAATTTCCAGAGAGGCGGTTCGGCGGACGGAGAGGAAGCAGGTAATTTTCAGAGAGGCGGTTCGGCGGACGGGGAAAATGCAGGCGGGTTTCCGGATATGGGAACGCAGGATGGCGAATCCCCGAGAAATGCCGGGAGCGGGGATACCGGAAATGAAGATGCCGCGCAAGGGGCGGCGCCGGGGCAGGACACGGAGGATGCTGCTGACAGCAGTGTGGCGGAGAGCGGGGAGGACGACCTGGGCGCTGCCGACACAGAGACGGAGCCCGAGACCAGTATGGTCGCTGACCGCATGAACCAGGAGAAGATTGTCCTGGCGCAGAGCGATGTGGAGGATATCGAGCGGTATGTCCAGGGGATTACCGGCGTGACGATCTCTTACAGTACCAATGCCTCGATTGAAGGCGGAAACCTGACCTCAGCACAGACATATACAGTGGCCGGTGTGAAGGAAAGCTACGAGGAAGTGAGCAGGCTCGTGATGTCGGAGGGTTCCTTTATCATGGAAGAGGATGATGACGCGAAGAGCAAGGTCTGCGTGCTCGGCTCAACAGTGGCGAAGGAGCTTTTTGGCAGCGGGGATGAGATTACCGGCAGTACATTATATATAGACGAGAGGGCATATACTGTCGTGGGCGTGTTGGAGCAGACCGTGACGGTGGCATCCGGGATCAGCCCGGATTCTACAATCTTTATCCCGTATGAAACAGGCATTAAATATGTGACAGGTGAGCAGATCAGCCCTGTGATCACGGTGATAGCGGAGGATGTCGATGTCCTGGATTCTGTCATCGCGGATGTGAGGACGGTGCTGGAGGAGAATTATGTGAATGCCGCGTTTACCTTTGAGGATTCCGGGAGCAAGATGGAGGCCGCACAGTCCTCAAACAGGACGCTGACGATGCTGCTGTCGGCGATGGCGGTGATCGTCTTCCTGATCGGAGGGATCGGCATCATGAACGTGCTGTTTGTCTCTGTTAAGGAGCGGACCGGTGAGATCGGCATCCTGAAGGCAATCGGGACGCCGAGGACACAGATTCTGGCGGAATTTCTGCTCGAATCCGCGGCGATCAGCAGCATAGGAGGCATACTTGGCGTTGCCCTGAGCTTTGGCGTCATACCTGTTGTGGAGCAGTTTGATGTCAGGATTGAAGTGACAGTGTTCGCATGTGTGTCGGCGCTTGGATTCGCGGTTCTGACGGGTACTGTTTTTGGATTATATCCTGCGTGGAAAGCATCAAAGCTGGAGCCGGTCGAGGCACTGAGCGCAGAGTAGGCATATGGGAGGCCAGTGAATATGGGTAAATGGGTGAGATTGTCAGGGATTCTGTGCGCATCAGCGGTTGTGTTGGCGCTCATGCCGGCGGGTGCGTTTGCGAAAGAGGCTGAGACGGACGGCCTGCAGGAGGGCCAGAGGAAAGCAGTCATCCGGATCGTATCCGTCATAGGGAACGAGATTACCTACTATGAGGAGGAGCAGGAGACGGAAGCTGAGACACAGAGCGAGAGCGGCGTGGCGGAAGAAGAACAGGCGTCAGAGAGCGGAGATGCTACGGCGCAGGATGGAGCAGCGGAAGGGCAGGAAACGGAAACTGAGACGGGCGACGGTATTTCTGCTGCAGGGCAGACAGCGGATGGAGCGTCTGATTCCGGCCGGATGGGAAGAGGTAACCCCGGGCGTGGCCAGATGAACCGGCAGACTCAGGAGACGGTGACGGTCTATCTTCCTGTGGCGATCGTGGTCCATACAAATACCGGGGAGCAAAAGACTTTTTCAATTTTGAAGGAAGGCGATGAGCTGGAAGCCCTGTTCCAGGAAAATGAGGAGGGCGAGGAAGTGATCATTGAACTGTGGCTGAAGAGCGTGGAGGCCGATTAAGATGAAAAAGACGATTCAGATCAACGGCGTTCATAAGTATTACACGATGGGAGAGTCGAAGCTCCACGCCTTGAAGGATATCAGCCTGGATGTAGAGCGCGGGGAGTTCCTCGCGATCCTCGGGCCATCCGGCTCCGGGAAGACCACGCTGATGAATGTGATCGGGTGTATGGATAAGGCGGATGAAGGGACTTATTTTCTGGATGGCATTCCGATCCATGAAGCGCAGGAGCGCCAGCTCACGAAGATCCGGAATGAGAAGATCGGATTTATTTTCCAGAAATACCACCTGATCCCCACCTATAACGTGCTGCAGAATATCGTCATGCCGCTCCTTGTGAGGGGGATGACGCTGCGTGAGGCGGAAGAAGCGAGCTGGGATACGATCCATATGCTCGGCCTTGACACAAGAGTCAAACACAGACCCTGCGAGCTTTCGGGAGGGCAGCAGCAGCGTGTCGCGATTGCGCGCGCATTGGTAGGTGAACCGGCTATCCTCCTGGCGGACGAGCCGACCGGGGCGCTCGACCAGAGCAGCGGCAAGGATGTGCTCAGGCTGTTCCACAAGCTGAACGAGATGGGGAACACGATCGTCATGATCACACATGACCTGGGCGTCGCACAGAATGCGAAGCGGATCGTGCGGATCGTAGACGGCGAGCTGTATGAGGATGGAAATGCGCAGTGAGATCCCCGAAGAGCTGTAATTTTCTGCTTGACAAGGCCGCATTCCTCCGCTAATATATAGCAAACGTTACTATTCACAGTCGATTCGGAACAGATATACAGACTCGTCGTGCTTGCACGTAAGAGACTGTATATCTGTTTCGAATCTGACTGCGAAGCAGGAATCTCCCCCTACAGCCAAAGACATATGACGCGAAGCGGCATATAGCCTTCGAAGAAGGCGGTCTGTGGCTTGCAGGGCGTAGGGACTGTGAATGGTAATTAGCAAACGCGATCAATGATAAAGGTGATGAGAAAGAGGAGTACGCACTGTGCGCCAAAAGAGAGGACTGCCCATCGGCTGGAAGGCGATCCGGGAATGCGGGTGCGGAAGGTAGCTTTTGAACTGACGGCTGAAGCTGTGTGGCAGTGGGTAGGCCGCTCCGGGAGTTCCCGTTACAGAACGGAGAGATGCAGGAGTGTGCGGCATATGCCGTCCGCCCTGTAAGAAAGGTGGTACCGCGAGACATTCGCCCTTTGCATATTTGCTTATGCAGAGGGCGTTTTTGCGCGCGCGGAGCAGGTGTTTTTAGAAGAAGGAGGTAATTATGGCTAAGGAACTTGCCAAGACCTATGATCCAAAGGGGATCGAGGACAGATTGTACCGGAAATGGATGGATAAAAAGTATTTCCATGCCGAAGTAAATCCCGACAGGAAACCGTTCACGATTGTGATGCCGCCGCCAAACGTCACGGGGCAGCTTCATATGGGGCACGCCCTTGACGAGACGATGCAGGACATTTTGATCCGTTTCAAGCGGATGCAGGGTTATGAGACGCTGTGGCAGCCCGGGACGGACCATGCCGCGATCGCGACGGAGGTCAAGGTAACGGAGAAGCTGAAGGAGCAGGGCATTGATAAGGATGAGATCGGCCGCGAGGAATTCCTGAAGCACGCATGGGCGTGGAAGGAGGAGTACGGCGGAAAGATCATCAACCAGCTCAGGAAGCTCGGCGCGTCCGCTGACTGGGACAGGGAGCGCTTCACGATGGACGAGGGCTGCTCAAAGGCTGTCGAGGAGGTATTTATCCGTCTCTATGAGAAGGGCTATATCTATAAGGGTTCGCGTATCATCAACTGGTGCCCCGTCTGCCAGACGTCGATCTCCGACGCGGAGGTAGAGCATGAGGACCAGGATGGGTTTTTCTGGCATATCAATTATCCGATCGTGGGCGAGGAGGGTAAATATGTCGAGATCGCGACGACGCGCCCGGAAACGCTGCTCGGCGATACGGCTGTCGCAGTGAATCCGGAAGATGAGCGTTATCAGCACCTGGTTGGCAAGATGCTCGAGCTGCCGCTGACGGGGCGCCGGATCCCGGTCGTTGCCGACGCTTATGTGGACAAGGAGTTTGGGACGGGCTGCGTGAAGATCACTCCGGCGCATGACCCGAATGACTTTGAGGTGGGCAAGCGCCATAACCTGCCGGAGATCAATATTATGAATGATGACGCGACGATCAATGAGCTCGGAGGCAAATATGCCGGGATGGACCGTTACGAAGCGCGCAAGGCGATCGTGAAGGATCTCGAGGAGCTGGGGCTGCTCGTGAAGGTGGTTCCGCACAGCCACAGTGTCGGCACACATGACCGCTGCCATACGACGGTCGAGCCGATGGTCAAGCCGCAGTGGTTTGTCCGTATGGACGAGATGGCGAAGCCTGCCATTGAGGCCATTAAAAACGGCAGCCTCGCGTTTGTACCGGAGCGTTTTGACAAGATTTACCTGCACTGGCTCGAAAATATCCGCGACTGGTGCATTTCAAGGCAGCTCTGGTGGGGGCACCGGATCCCGGCGTACTACTGCGAGGAGTGCGGCGAGACTGTTGTGGCGCACGAGATGCCGTCGGTTTGCCCGAAATGCGGCTGCACGCATTTCAGGCAGGATGAGGATACGCTCGATACGTGGTTTTCGTCGGCGCTGTGGCCGTTCTCGACGCTTGGCTGGCCGGACAGGACGCCGGAGCTCGAGTATTTCTATCCGACCGATGTGCTTGTGACCGGCTACGATATCATTTTCTTCTGGGTCATCCGAATGGTATTCTCGGCTCTGGAGCAGACCGGCGAGGTACCGTTCCACCATGTACTGATCCATGGCCTTGTACGTGATTCGCAGGGGCGCAAGATGAGCAAGTCGCTCGGCAACGGCATCGATCCGCTCGAGATCATCGACAAGTACGGCGCGGACGCACTGAGGCTGACGCTGATCACGGGCAATGCGCCGGGCAACGATATGCGTTTTTATATGGAGCGTGTCGAGTCGTCGCGCAACTTCGCGAACAAGGTGTGGAACGCTTCCCGGTTCATCATGATGAACCTTGGGAAGGCCGAGGTGCCGGAGACAGTTTGCCCGGAAGAGCTGACGGGGGCGGATAAATGGATTCTCTCGAAGGTCAACGGGCTGGCGCGTGTGGTGACCGACAACATGGAGAAGTACGAGCTCGGCATCGCGGTCCAGAAGGTCTATGACTTTATCTGGGAGGAGTTCTGCGACTGGTATATTGAGATGGTGAAGCCGCGCCTCTATAGCGAGACGGACACCACCAAGGCAGCGGCGCTCTGGACACTGAAGACGGTTCTGACGAACGCGCTGAAGCTGCTGCACCCGTATATGCCGTTTATCACCGAGGAGATTTTCTGCACGCTGCACCCGGAGGAGGAGTCGATCATGATTTCCGACTGGCCGGTCTATCAGGAGGCGTGGGATTTCGCTGACGACGAGAAGGCGGTGGAGACGATCAAGGAGGCGGTCAGAGGCATCCGCAATGTCCGCACCGGCATGAATGTCCCGCCCAGTAAGAAAGCGCACGTATTCGTTGTTTCCCAGAATGAGGAGATCCGCAGGATCTTTGAGCAGGGCAGCGTATTCTTCGCGACGCTCGGCTATGCGAGCGAGGTGCATGTGCAGGCCGACAGGACGGGCATCAGCGACGACGCGGTATCGGCTGTGATCCCGGAGGCTGTTGTGTATATGCCGTTCGCAGAACTGGTCGACCTCGACAAGGAGCTGGAGCGCCTCAGGAAAGAGGAGGAGCACCTGACGAAGGAGCTTGCACGCGTCAACGGAATGCTCGGCAATGAGAAGTTCACGAGCCGCGCGCCGCAGGCGAAGATCGACGCGGAGAAGGAAAAGCTCGGGAAATATACCCAGATGATGGAGCAGGTGCAGGAGCGCCTGGCCCAGCTTTCAAGATAAAAAATGAGGTGTGCGCATCCATCATGGTAAACGACATTATTCATGCCGTTTACCATAACGGGGCAGGGTCCGACCCCAAAGTTTTTTGAAAAACCATAAATTCTTTGTTGACATATTATAGGTTCTTTGTTATAATCTCATTTGTTCGCGGAAGTGTCGGAATTGGCAGACGAGCAAGACTAAGGATCTTGTGACTGCAAAGTCGTGTGGGTTCAAGTCCCATCTTCCGCACGGCGGTCCTGCATCCGGCAGGATACAGGATCAATTAAAGGGCTATCGCCAAACGGTAAGGCAACGGACTCTGACTCCGTCATTTCAAGGTTCGAATCCTTGTAGCCCTGCTTGGATGAATGGATATCTTCCGGTTGGAGATATCCATTTTTTTGGCGTATTTTCGGGCTTTTTCGGG
>CAYRKA010000074.1:0-11446 GCA_964424785.1 uncultured Lachnospiraceae bacterium
GAGCGGCAGGCAGAAACTATTTTTTCTTGTATTTATACTTAATATATGTTATATTGCTTTGTGTAGGCAGTTAACTATCACATCTACAGATAAGGAGAGAATGAACATGAAAAAGTATGTAGCAGAATTTATCGGCACGGCTGTGCTGGTGATCCTTGGTTGCGGGACAGCAATGCTTGTAGGCTGCGATGCGGCAAACGGCGGGGGATATATCCTGACCGCGTTCGCATTCGGCCTTAGTATCATTGCCATGGCGTACAGTATCGGGAATATATCCGGCTGTCACATTAATCCGGCTGTCTCATTGGGCGTTCTTATGACCGGCGGGATGGACGTAAAAGATTTTGTGGGCTATGTGATTGCCCAGTGCCTTGGCGCACTTGCAGGCTCATGTCTCCTGGCAGCCATTTTCGGCCTGGGAGGCGTGACTGATATGACAGGCGGATTCGGTTCCAACGGCCTGTCAGGAGTCGGCGGCAGCGCGGTCGCAGGCCTTCTGGTTGAAATTGTCCTGACTTATATCTTTGTGACCGCTATTCTCGGAGTCACCTCCAAAAAGGCGAACCACGGATCCTTTGGCGGCATGGTGATCGGCTTTACCCTGGTACTGGTACATATCCTTGGGATCGGCCTTACCGGGACGAGCGTGAATCCCGCAAGGAGCTTTGGCCCAGCGGTCGTTGCAGCTATCTCAGGAAACGGAGCGCCGCTGGCCAGCCTGTGGGTATTTATCGTAGGCCCGCTCGTAGGCGCCGCTCTGGCTGCTGTCGTATGGAAGTACCTTTCCGGCGAAGAATAAGGGCTTCTTTTCACCTGATCGGACAGGGGGAGAATCACCGCCCTGCCCGTCCGCGCGGACGGGCAGTGTCGATGGTTCTCCCTTATTCGGTTGTACGCAGGGCGACAGGGCAACCGGCAACAGGATGCCGGATTGTCAAGGGCTAAAACTTTTTTAAATTTGAAGCGCGGGCGAATAGTGTGAACGTGAAATGTGAATCATTCTACCAGATGAAACTTTCAGGAGGATGGTCACATGGCGTTGAATAAGGTAGAAATATGCGGTGTAAATACTTCAAAGCTCCCGGTGCTGACAAATGAGGAGAAGGAATTCCTGTTTGAACGGATCAAGGCAGGAGATGAAAACGCGAGGGAGTTGTACATCAAGGGGAATCTCCGGCTGGTTCTGAGCGTGATCAGGCGCTTTTCCGGCAGCAACGAAAATGTGGACGACCTGTTTCAGATCGGGTGCATCGGTCTGATGAAGGCGATTGACAATTTTGACGTCAATCTGAACGTGAAATTCTCAACGTACGCGGTACCGATGATTATAGGCGAGATCCGCCGCTATCTGCGTGATAACAATTCCATCCGCGTCAGCCGGTCCCTGCGCGACACCGCGTACAAGGCGATCTACGCAAAGGAAAACTATACGAAGAAGCATCTGAAAGAACCGACGATCAATGAGATTGCCCTGGAGATCGGCGTGTCCGGGGAAGAGATCGTCTATGCGATGGACGCGATCCAGAGTCCGGTCAGCCTGTACGACCCGGTGTACACGGAGGGCGGGGACACTTTGTACGTGATGGATCAGATCAGCGATAAGAAGAACAAGGAGGAGAACTGGGTTGAGGTGATCTCGCTGCGCGAGGCGATGAAGCGGCTTGACGAGCGGGAGAAGCATATCATTGAGATGCGCTTCTATGAGGGGAAGACGCAGATGGAAGTCGCCGCCGAGATTGGGATTTCGCAGGCGCAGGTCAGCCGCCTCGAAAAGAATGCGCTCAAATGTATGCGGAACTATTTGCGGGCATAGCGGTTGTGAAAAGTAACAGCGTAGCGAAAATCCTCCTGTATTTTTCCGACATGGTCTGCTATAATATTGACGTTGCGTTTGTGCCACAGGAAACTCCGACTCCGATGCCCCGGCGGGACATTCTGTAGCGGAGGCTCCAGGGGCGGTAAGGGCATGATTCTGGAGGGCAAAAGACGATGCTTTCATTTGAGAGTGATTATATTGAGGGTGCGCATCCGCGCATTCTAGAGCGTCTCATGGAGACAAATATGGAGCAGCTTCCCGGCTATGGGGCGGACCATTACTGCGAGAGCGCGAGGGAGAAGATCAGGCAGGCATGCCGGTGCGCGGAGGCCGAGATTTATTTTCTGGTGGGAGGGACACAGACAAACCAGACTGTGATCTCGACGGTGCTCCATCCGTATGAGGGCGTGATCGCCGCCGCGACAGGCCATGTGAATGCGCATGAGGCAGGCGCGGTCGAGGCGACAGGCCACAAGGTACTGGCGCTGCCGCACAGGGATGGGAAGATCGATGCGCATTCGGTGCGTGAGTATGTGGACAGCTTCTATGCGGATGAGAACCATGAGCATATGGTATTCCCGGGGATGGTCTACATCTCGCATCCGACCGAGTACGGGACACTGTACACGAAGCAGGAGCTCACGGAGCTGTCAGAGGTCTGCCGCGGGCGGGGGCTTTCCCTGTACCTGGACGGAGCCAGGCTGGGCTACGGCCTGATGAGCCGGCAGACCGACGTGACGCTGCCGGATATTGCGCGGCTGTGCGACGTATTTTACATCGGCGGCACGAAGGTCGGCGCACTGTTTGGCGAGGCGGTCGTCTTCACGCACCGCAATGCGCCCGCCCATTTCCTGACACAGGTCAAGCAGCACGGCGCACTGCTCGCCAAGGGTTGGCTGACCGGCCTCCAGTTTGACACCCTGTTTACCGATGATCTGTACCTGAAAATCAGCGGCCAGGCGATCGAGATGGCGGAACAGCTCAAGGAGCTCTTCCGCAGGAAAGGCTACCGTCTGTACCTCGAATCCCCGACGAACCAGCAGTTTGTCGTGCTGCGAAACGATGTACTCGGCCGCCTGCAAAAAGAGGTCGCGGCAGGCTTCTGGGAGCGGCCGGATGAGTCGCACACGGTCGTGCGCTTTGCCACAAGCTGGGCGACAACACAGGAGAAAATTGACAGGCTTGAAGCGCTGTTATAGGCTCTTAAGGGGAGCATTTTTTCCGGCATCCTTCCTCGTCCACATCGACGAGGATAATATCGGCTCCGATCTGGACAATACACCGCCATGGAATAAAGTATTCATAGTCCCGCCCGAGGAACCAGCACAGCTTTCCGGGCCCGGGGACAATAATGGCAAGGATACAGCCGCTTTTGCAGTCGATATCGAGATCATTGACACAGCCGAGCGAGCAGCAGGTCCGCACATTGATGACCTCCTTCTGTTTCATATCATAGAAGCGCACAGGCAGTCACATCCTTTGCGAAGGCTTTCATATATATTATATGTTTGCGGGTTTGCCGATTGACAGTATTTCCGTCATCCTTTATACTCAGAGCTGAGAAAAGAGCCGGGGCGAGCGGACGCAGAGAGCGGGGCAGCCCCGCGTCATGGAGACAGGAGGGTGAAAAATGAAGTGTCCGTTTTGCAATCAGGATAATTCGAGAGTCGTAGACTCCAGGCCGGCGGATGACAACTGCTCGATCCGGCGCAGGCGGCTGTGCGATGCTTGCGGCAAGCGCTTTACGACGTATGAAAAGGTCGAGACGATCCCGTTGATCGTGATCAAGAAGGACCAGACGAGGGAAGGATTTGACCGCAGCAAGATCGAGGCCGGGGTGATGCGTGCCTGCTACAAGCGCCCGATCCCGGTCCAGGAGATCCGCGAGCTGATCGATACGGTTGAGATGGAGATTTTCAACCGGGAGGAGCGGGAGATCGAGAGTAAGGTGATCGGGGAGACCGTGATGGACAAACTGAAGGCTCTTGACGCTGTCGCCTATGTCCGTTTTGCGTCCGTTTACCGCGAGTTCAAAGATGTCAATACATTTATGGATGAGCTGAAGAAATTCCTCGAGTAATCGAAGAGCCATTCAGTTCAAGGTTGCGCCCGATTCCCGCGAAGTGCTATACTGACGGAAGATATCATCAGCTGCGGTCCGGCATTGGCCGGACTACAGTGATAACCAGACAGGGGATAAAGATTGAAAAAACGAATCGAACAATTACTAAACGGAATATTTGAGTACGAGCCCGCGAAGCTGGCTCTTGTGCCGCAGGAGCTTGTGATCTATGCAGCGCCTGGCGCCCTCGTGCATGGGAGCTTCCGGGTAGAGTGCGTCGGCGGGGTCAGGACGAAGGGATTCCTGTATTCGTCGAGCCCGCGTATGGTCTGCGAGCCCGTGGAATTCCAGGGCATCTCGAATGAGATTCAGTATCAGCTGGACTGCAGTGGTTTTGAGATGGGTGCGCAGGAGAGCGGGACGGTGACGGTCTGCTGTGAGCAAGGCGAGTTCACGCTTCCGTTTACGGTGACTGTAGAGCAAAAGCAGGAGGAGGCTGCAGAGCCGCTTCCGTTTGCGGATCTGGCCGGATTTGCGGATCTGGCCCGCGAGGATTACGCGCGTGCGTGCCGGATGTTTGCCCTGCCGTCCTTCCGGCAGATGCTCCGGGGGCAGGATATGCGCGCGCTTGCGCTTTACGATGGGCTGACGGGGGAGTGCGCAGGTGCGGCGGAGCCGGCACAGTGCATGGAGGAATTCCTGACCGGTATGTCCCTCAAGGAGCCGGTGGGCATCCGCACGGAGCAGGATGTGCTGGAGTGGAGCGGGCTGTCAGAGCCTGTGCAGGAGACGCTTGCCTTTTCACGCAATACATGGGGATATGGGGCGGTCGATATCGAGTGCGACGCACGTTTCCTGCGGCCTGAGAAGAAGCGTATCACGACGGAGGATTTCGCAGGGAGCACATTCGACCTGAAGCTTGTTGTCGATACGAACCTGATGCATGCCGGGAATAATTATGCACGGCTCACGATCCGGGACGGCTGCAGGACGCAGACAGTCGATGTGACAGCGCGGCGCGCCGGGAGCGGCGAACGGTCGCGCCAGGGCCATATCTGCAAGATCATGCGCAAGGAGCTTGAGAGCCTGTACGTCGGCTTCCGGCTGAAGAAGATTGATCTTCCGACCTGGGTGGAGCGCTCGGTGAGCGTGGCCAACAGTTACCGCAGGGCGGGCGGCAATGATCCGTTTGCGGAGCTGTTCCTTGTGCAGCTTTATTTTGCGGACGGCAAGAGACAGAAGGCGTACCAGCTTCTTGAGCAGGTTGAAGCCTCGAAGGAGCGCCTCGATACTCCGGAGCGGTACGGTTTTTATCTGTATATTTCAACGTTTTTCTACCGTGAGGCGTCCTATGTGGACCGCGTCGAGGAGGAAATACAGCGGATGTACTTCCGGGACAGGACGAACTGGAAGCTTTTCTGGATCCTGATGTATTTGCAGGAGTCTCTGCTGAATGACGAGGATGCCCGGTATGAGGCGATCGCCTCCCAGTTTGGCCTTGGCTGCCGCAGCCGTCTCGTCTATCTTGAGGGCTGGCAGATCCTGAAGAAGAACCCGTTCCGGATGCGCCATATCGGAGCGTTTGAGCTGGCGCTTTTGCGGTTCGCGGCAAAAGAAGGGGTCCTGACAGCGGAGGTGGTGCGGCATATTTCGGCGCTTACGGCTCATCACCCCTGCTATGACCGTCGGCTGTGTGAGGTGCTTGACGCGGGATTTGCGCTTTATCCGTCGTCAGACGTTGTACGCGCAGTCTGCCTGCAGCTGATGAAAGGGAACAAAAAGGATTCGGACAGCTTTGTCTGGTATGCGAGAGGCGTTGAGTACGGCCTGCGCATCACAGGGCTGTACGAGGCTTATATGGAAGCGATGGATTGCACCGACCTGCAGAAGATGCCCCAGATCATCCGTATGTATTTTGCGTATGATACATCGCTCGATTACCGCAAGCGCGCGGCGGTTTACCGGGGCATTGTCGAGAACCGAGAGAGTGATGCGCAGACCTACCGCAATTACAGGGCTTCGATCGAGAAGTTTGCGCTTGACCAGCTCGAGGCGCTGCGGATTTCGGACGATCTGGCTGCGCTGTATGCGGAGTTCCTGCGTCCGGGGATGCTGACAAGGCAGATGGCGGAGAAGCTGATCCGCCTGCTGTTTACGTATGAGATTGTGTGCGGCCAGCCCGGCTTATCGGGAGTTGTTGTTCATTCAGCCCGCCTTACCGCGGAGCAGAAGCTTTCCTTCCATGAGGGCAGGGCTTTCGCGGCGGCCTATGACCCGGACAGCGTGATATTGGCAGAGGATGGGAATGGACGCAGGTATGTGGCCGGGTCGGTGTGCAGCCTGAAGAAGTCGTTTGACCATGGAGGAATCTTCGAGTGGTGCGCGCAGAGAGCCCCGGAGCATCCGGGTCTGGTACTGGCGCTGTGTGTGCGCTGCCTGGAGGAGAAGCTGATGAACCGGAATACCCTGCCGTATTTCTTGAGCGGCTGCGGCTGCGGCGAGTTTGCGGAGCCGTTCCGCGATACGCTGCGCAGGACTGTGCTGCAGTATTATGTAGCGCATCCACGGGAGGAGACCCTGCCGGATTTCCTCGAGACGATCCCATATCTTGAGTATGTCAAGGTTGACAAGCCCTCGCTGATTATCCTGCTGGCCGAAGAAGGGAAATGCACGGACGCGTTCTCCCTGTTGGATGCGTACGGGGCGGAGGGGATTCCGCTGCTTCAGCTTGTGCGGATCTGCAGCCGCATGGTGCTCGAGCTTGAGTTTGAGGAGAATACGATGCTGACAGCCCTGTGCTGGCAGTGCTTTGCGAGCGGCAAGTATGATGACAAGCTGCTGCGTTATCTGCTGCTGTATTTTGAGGGTCCGGTGAAGGATATGGAGCAGGTCTGGCAGGCGGCAGTCCGGTTCGGGCTGGATACGATGCTGCTCGAGGAGAAGATCCTGATGATGATCCTGTTCACGCGCAGCGGGACACAGGGCTCGGAGCCGGTATTTGAGTCGTACCTTGGCAAGCTGGGGCGCCGGAAGCTCTGCGACGCGTACGCAAACCTCAAGGCGTATGAATACTTTGTGCGGGGGTTGCCGGTTGCGGAGACCGTATTCCAGTATATTGAGAAGCAGTATGTGAAGCTTGGCAGCCAGGGCCGCCTCGATGAGCAGGAGGAGGTATGCCGCCTTGCGCTGCTGCAGCATTATGCGAGGAAGGCTGAGCATACGCAGGAGGAACGCGCGCGCATTTCCGCGCTGCTGGAGGAATTTAGCGCAAAAGGGATGCGCTTTGCGTTCTGGCAGTGCTTTGAGAAGGGGCTGATTGCGCCGTATCAGATGGAGGGCCGTGTCTTTGTCGAGTATGTCGGCAATCCGAAGAGCATTGTGACGCTTCACTACAGGCTCAGGGGCAGCGGGGAGGAATACCGCGAGGAGACAGTGCCGGACTGCTTCGAGGGGATCTTTGTCAGAGAGTTCACGCTGTTCGGGGATGAAGCGCTCGAATGCTGGCTGGAGGAGGATGACGGCCGGGATAAGAAGCAGACTGGCCAGTGGATCCTGACGCCGCCGGAGACATCCGCGGAGGATCCGACGCGGTTCGGGATGCTGTGCCGGATGGCCAATGCCGGGAAACGTGGAGATACGGAGAAGCTGTCGGAGGAGCTTGAGTCATATCTGATGCTGGAGCATTTTACGCAGGAAGTTTTTACACTGGTTTAGGAAGTGAAGTATGGTACAGGCGACAAATGAATTGATATTGGGGATCGACCTGAATGAGCGTTATGCGCAGATTACGTATTACCATCAGTCGGTCCGGGAACCTTTGACGCTCGGCGGCCAGGCAAATCCGGAGCAATTCCAGCTCCCGATGGGGCTGCGGCAGGATGCGGAGGGAGACTGGAAATTCTGGGACGGGGAGCCCCTGGACGTTGAGGAGGAATCAGACCGTGTGCGGCTGTCCGGCCTGTATGAAAAGGTATTCGCGGGCTGCCCTGTAGAGACGGAGTACGGAAGCTTTGCGCCGGAAGAGCTGTTGGCAGCCTTTTTTGGCCTGTGCCTGGACAGCCTGAAGCTTTTGTCGAAGGATACACAGCTCCAGGTCATGGTGACGGTGCGTACCCTGACGGAGGAAATGAGCAGTGTGGTCATCCGGGCGCTGGAGGACATCGGTGTGGCGCGCAGGCATGCCTATGTGCAGGATTATTACTCTTCCTTCTATTATTATACGGTGAACCAGCGGCGCGAGCTGTGGTATCAGGATGTGACTCTGCTCGAGTATGTCGGCGGGGAGATCGTCGGCTCAGTGCTTCACATCGACCGGGGGACACGTCCGGCGATCGCAAGGGTCGAGGCTATTGCACATCAGCCGGTGAATGAGGAGGTGCGCGGCGGGCGCACGGATCAGGAATGGAACCAGGAGCTGGACCGGCTGTTCTTTGAGCTCCTTAAGAAGGTTTTTGAACGCAGGACGATCTCGGTCAGCTACCTGGTCGGAGATTTTTTCAATAAGAGCTGGGCACAGCGCTCGATCCAGTTCCTCTGCTACAGGCGGCATGCGTTCCAGGGGAAAAACCTGTTTTCGAAAGGCGCCTGCTATGCGGCAATGGAACGGGCTGGCCTGATCGGCGGCCGCGATATCCTGTTCAGCGGCCGGGATATGGTTGAGGTCAACATCGGCATGGAGATGCGTGTCCGGGGCAAGGAGACGTATTATCCCCTGATCACGGCAGGAACCAACTGGTATGAGGCGTATCACGTCTGTGAGTTTATACCGCAGGGTGAGCGTGAGCTGCGTGTGATTTCGAGGCCGATGTCGCAGGGGGAGAGCGTCCTGCATATGATGCGGCTGCCGGGACTGCCTCCGAGGCCGGACAGGGGGACGCGCCTGCGGCTGACCGTCTCGTTCTCTTCGCCGACCCGATGTGTGCTTGAAGTGGAAGACCTCGGATTTGGGGGCTTCTGCCGCCCGTCGGGGATGCGCTGGACGAGGACGATTGAGTTACCATGAAAGCACCAGAGACGCTAACCCGTATGAGCAAGCAGGGCGGTAGCCCGGATTGCTCATACGGGGAGGATTGCGGGAGTGCGAAGCAACGGAGCGATCCGTGGGCTTTCATGCGTAGTGGTATGCTCAAAGCGTATGGGGGCTTCCATGTGAAGTGGTATGTTCAAGGCGCATGGGGTTTAGGAAGGACTGAGCTATATGAGCTATGATTTGTGTATACAGGTGAAGGCGAAACGGCCATATTATATCGAGGCGATCCGTACCGGCATCTGGTCTTTGGAGGAGCTGTGCTTCTACCTGTACAATAATGTCTGCCTGATCGACGAATCGATCATCAATGAGAAGCTGTGCGACTGGATCCGGGATGAGCTGCAGCTTACGAAGCTGTATCGCCAGCTCTATGAACAGCTCGATAAGAAGGAGGGGGCGGCGTTCTTTGTGCTGCCGATCTTCAGGGAGGCAGGATATCTGACGCCTCAGGAGATGCGGGATTATCAGGAAAAGCTGGGGCGCCTCGAGGTACAGTCTGATGAGATGAAGCAGAAGCTGCGCGGCGATTATCTTGTGAGGGAGCGTATGTATGCGCGCGCAATCTGGACGTACCGCCGGATCCTTAAGAAAAAGAATCCGGGCAAGCTCGGCGTGCAGTTCTATGCGGGTGTCTGGAACAATCTCGGCGTCGCGTATGCAGGCCTGTACCAGTTCCCGCAGGCGGCTGACTGCTTCTGGGAGTCCTATGGGCTGATGAAGACGAAGGAGACGCTGCGCAAATACGTCAGCGCCCTGCCGTTGTTCCTTTCTGACCAGGAATACCAGGAGCGCATCAGGTCGATCGGGATCGATATGGATCTTGCTTCGAATATACAGGAATATAATGCGAAGATCTGTGAAAGCAAGGAGTTCCGCGGGGAGCTGGCACGGATGAAATCCAGGAACCTGGATGAGGTGACCGCGTATCTGAAGGAGGAGTACGGCAGGAGCACCAGATTATAGAATATGGCGCGGGCGGATAGGGTCGATCAATCCTTCCTGTCCGATTGCTGCAGATGGAGGAGGACACGATGGACAGAAAGTTTGGGCAGGAGGATCCTGTGTGTACGGACAGGCTGTACGGGCAGGACGGATTTTCGGACAGGCTCGGCGAGGAATGCGGTGTTTTCGGCATCTATGATTTTTCAGGCGAGGATGTCGCCTCGACGATCTACTATGGGCTGTTTGCCCTGCAGCACCGCGGGCAGGAGAGCTGCGGGATCGCGGTCAGCGATACGTCGGGTCCGAAGGGCAAGGTGTCATCCCACAAAGGCATGGGGCTTGTCAATGAGGTTTTCACCGGCGGGCATCTCGCGCAGCTGAAGGGTGATATTGGCATCGGGCATGTACGCTATTCGACAGCCGGGGGCAGCACGCGGGAGAATGCGCAGCCGCTTGTCCTGAACTACGTCAAGGGTACCCTGGGCCTCGCGCACAATGGGAACCTGATCAATGCGCCGCAGCTCCGCAGGGAGCTGGAGCTTGGCGGCGCGATATTCCAGACGACGATTGATACGGAGGTCATCGCCTACCATATCGCCCGGGAGCGTGTCCATGCGCACAATGTCGAGGAGGCGGTCGCCAATGCGATGAAGAAGCTGAAGGGCGCGTATTCGCTGATCGTGATGTCACCGCGCAAGCTGATCGGCGCGAGGGATCCGTATGGTTTCCGGCCGCTCTGTATCGGGAAGCGCGACAATGCCTGGATCCTCGCCTCTGAGACGTGCGCCTTGGATACGATCGGCGCACAGTATGTGCGCGACGTCGAGCCTGGCGAGATCGTCACGATCACGCCGAAGAATGGGCTCGTGTCGGACCGCAGTATGTGCCTGCCGCCCGGCGGCGGGGAGCAGACTGCGAGATGTATCTTTGAATATATCTATTTCGGACGCCCGGACAGCCGGATGGACGGCGTGAGTGTCTATGAATCCCGGATCCTCGCCGGGCGCTACCTGGCGATGGACTCCCCTGTGGAGGCCGACCTCGTCGTCGGCGTGCCGGAGTCCGGCAATGTTGCCGCGCTCGGCTATTCCCTGCAGTCGGGGATCCCGTATGGCACAGCATTTGTCAAGAACGGTTACGTGGGACGTACCTTCATCAAGCCGAAGCAGCGCAGCCGGGAGTCCGGCGTGCGCGTCAAGCTGAATGTGCTGCGGGAGGCTGTCGAGGGCAAGCGCATCATCATGATCGATGACTCGATCGTGCGCGGCACGACGAGTGACAGGATAGTGCGGATGCTGCGCGAAGCGGGGGCGAAGGAGGTGCATATGCGTGTGAGCTCGCCGCCGTTCCTCTATCCATGCTATTTCGGGACGGATATACCGGCCAGGGAGCAGCTCATCGCGTACAACCGCTCCGTCGAGGAGATCCGGCAGGTCATCGGGGCCGATTCCCTCGGCTATCTGAGGATTGAAAGGCTGCCCCAGCTTGTCGGGGGGCTGCCGATCTGTACGGGCTGCTTCACAGGTCGGTACCCGCTCGCGCCGCCGACAGAAGATATCCGCGGGGAATATGACAAATAAGTTACAATTCACAGTCG
>CAYRKA010000075.1:0-11077 GCA_964424785.1 uncultured Lachnospiraceae bacterium
TGACAGAGCGGACGAAGGAGATCGGCATCCGCAAGGCAATCGGCGCGCAGAACAGCGACATTACGATACAGTTTATGATCGAATCCGTGATGATTTCGTTGTTCGGCGGCATCATCGGAATGGTCGTCAGCCAGGTGGTGCTTTCGGTGATGAATATGGTGCTGACGGATTATCACTTCGCAATTTCCGTCTCGGTTGGGATACTGGCCCTGAGCTTTTCTATGGCAGTGGGCCTGATCTTCGGTATCTACCCGGCGAACAAGGCGGCGAAGCTCAGACCGATCAATGCTTTGAGGTACGAGTAAGGGATGGCGGATATCGGTCAACGGCGCCGGCGGGAGATGGAGGATGCCGGTCAATGTGCTGTGGCGCCGGGAAGGAGATGACGGCATATGTTCTGCATAATGGTTGTGGAGGATGACAGGAGCATGGCGCGTTTTTTGAAAGCGCTGCTCTCACACAATGGATATGAAACCGTGATCGCGGAGAATGGCGTGCACGCGCTGGAGCTGCTGGAGACCAGCCACATCGACCTGATCGTTATGGACATTATGATGCCGGAGATGGACGGATATACGCTGACCCGGACGCTCCGGGACGGCGGCAACAATGTGCCGATCCTGATGCTGACCGCAAAGCAGATGCCGTCGGACAAACGGCTGGGATTCCTGGCGGGGACAGATGACTACATGACAAAGCCGGTCGATGAAGAGGAGTTCCTGCTGCGGATCAAAGCGCTGCTTCGCAGGGCAGGTATTGTCAGTGAGCGCAGGCTCCGGGTAGGAGCGGTCGAGCTGGACTATGACGCGCTGAGTGTGACGCGCGGCGGCGAGGTGCAGACCCTGCCGCCAAAGGAATTTTATCTTTTATATAAATTGCTTTCGTATCCGGGTAAGATTTTTACCCGGATACAATTGATGGATGAAATATGGGGAATGGAATCCACGACGGTCGATACGACGGTGAATGTACATATCAACCGGCTGCGCAAGCGGTTCGAGGATTATCCGGAATTTGAGATTGTTGCGATCCGGGGGATTGGGTATAAGGCGGTGGTAAAATGAAAGGAAAATGCAGGCTGCAGGGGAACCAGGAGGTAGTCACGACCCATATTACCATGACGATCCGTTTTGTGCTCTGTATTTTTATCATCATGGCGCTGACTGCCGTGAGCAGCCTGGGATTGCTGCGTTTGCTGCAGGCGCTGGGCGTGCTGAACAGGATTGCCGAAGGGCGTCCGGGGTACTGGCTTCCGCTTACGCTGTTTGTGACGATGAGCATTGTGCTGGGGGTGTTTTTCTCCCTCGGATTCAGCGGGAGGGTGCTGGCTCCGATCCATGAGGTGATCCAGGTAGCGGACGAGCTTGCAAATGGGAATTTTGACATCCATATCGAGCCGAAGGGCTCGAGAGAGATGCAGATGCTGAGCAGGAGCTTCAATCATATGGCGGAGGAGCTGTCCAGCCTGGAAATGCTGCGTTCGGACTTTGTCAATGATTTTTCCCATGAAGTAAAGACGCCGATTTCGTCCATCCGCGGGTTTGCAAAAATGCTCCGGAGCGAGGAGCTGACGCCGGAGGAGCGCTCGGAGTATCTGGAGATTATTATAAGTGAAGCGGATCGGCTGACAGAGCTTGCGACGAATATCCTGAACCTGTCGAAGCTGGAGAACCAGACGATCCTGCCGGAATGCGCAGCCTTCAATTGTTCCGAGCAGATCCGGCGTTCGATCGCGCTGCTGGAGCCAAAGTGGGAAAAGAAGCATCAGATGTTCCAGCTTGCGTGTGATGAAATCGAGATCAATGGAAACGAGGAGCTGCTGGAGCAGGTATGGATCAACCTGTTTGACAATGCGATCAAATTTTCTCCGGAGGGCTCCGTTATAGAGGTACTGATGCGAAAACGGCCGGAGCACGTGATCATCACGGTGAAGGATTGCGGGCCGGGCATCCCGCCAAAGGACCAGGCGCATATTTTTGAGAAGTTTTACCGCGGAGATGATGCCCACGCAACAGCAGGGAACGGACTGGGGCTGGCGATCGCGAGCAGGATCATCGGGCTGCATGGCGGGAGCATCCGCATAGCCGAGACAGGAGAAGACGGGACGACGGTGGAGGTGGTATTGCCCGTGTAGGTGCAAAGATAGCAGTCAGAATTTCTACACTGTTCGCTGGAATTAGCCGATGAATCTCCCCTATCCGATTATCCTGAAAGAGGAAGGGAAACGTGTTGATTTTGTAAAAAACATTTTTATGATACGGAAACAGTCTTCAATCTTATACCTTTTCTGTGACAAGGCGAGGATGTATTCCACGACGGCTTTTTCGCCGGACCCTGTCTTTGAAATCCGTTTCATGAAGCGCCGTACATCGTTTGGCATTTTTTTGATCTCCTCCGGGTCTTTCAGGGTCAGCAGTTTTTTGCCCGGTCTACCTGTCGGTCCCTGACAGCCCGTTGGTATTTCATCATTTTCATCTCTCGCATAAGAACCAGACAAAAATCCTTTGTCCGCCCCGTGTGCGCAAAAAAAAGCACCGCCCCCGCAGGCTTAACCCTTGCAAAAACGATACTTTCCGTGCGCGATCAGGGGCTCGAACCCTGGACACCCTGATTAAGAGTCAGGTGCTCTACCAACTGAGCTAATCGCGCTTATTCATTTTATTGCCCGTTCCTCACAGGCAAGATATATTATAATACGGAGGTTTTCAAAATGCAAGTATTTTTTTATTTTGTTTTTCATTTTGTTTTCATTTGATGATAGTAATTGACAATGCCTGAGGCGAGCATTTATACTGGGAACTGTAAAGGAATGGTGCTCGAGGAGGAAAAAAGGAAGGGGATCAAAATGAAAACAATTGGAATCATCGGAGCAATGGACATAGAAGTGGAGCAGCTCAAGAAAGACATGGTTGTGCAGCGTGAGGTGAAGAAGGCGGGCATGGTGTTCTGCGAGGGCGTGCTCGGCGGACAGCAGGCCGTCGTTGTGAAGAGCGGGATCGGCAAGGTAAACGCGGCGGTGTGCACGCAGGTGCTTGTGGACGTGTTTGATGTCGGTGCAGTGATCAATACGGGGATCGCAGGCTCGCTGGATGCGCGGATTGATATCGGGGATATTGTGATCTCGACGGACGTGGTGCATCACGATATGGATGCGGTGAATTTCGGGTATGAGCCGGGACAGATTCCGCAGATGGATACGTTTTCGTTCGCAGCGGATGAGGAGCTCGCAGGCAAGGCGGAGCGCCTGTGCTATGAGGTGAACCCGGAGATCCATGTGTTCCGGGGGCGCGTAGTCAGCGGGGACCAGTTCGTTGCGGACAAAGCAGTGAAGGAGCGGATCACGGGGCAGTTCCACGGACTGTGTACGGAGATGGAGGGCGCGGCGATTGCGCAGGCTGCCTATCTGAACGGGATACCGTTCGTGGTGATCCGGGCGATCTCGGACAAGGCGGATGACAGCGCGTCGGAGGACTACCCGACGTTTGAGCGCAAGGCCGCGGGGCATTGCGTGAGGCTGGTGGAGGCACTGGTGCGCGCGGAGGCGTAGGATAGCCGCCGGATTGTACGTGCGCAGATTTTCTCTGAACCTCCGAAAGGGCTTTCTCCGTCTCAGGACTTCTGTGAGGCACGGGGGCTGAGAATGTGTTTCCGGAACTGATATATAATAGGAAGAAACCCGGTTTTCCCATGCGGAAACGCAGAGAAAAAGTCGAACGATTTTTCTTTGCAAAAAAAATTTTTCCGGCTATAATGGCGATACCTGAGCGGCCGCAGCGAAAGGCGCCGTCGCAGATTGTAAAATGATCTGTCCGAAAGGAATGCGGAGCTTTGAGGAAAAATTTTAAAGGGGGATTCCATATGTTACAGTTCATCATGGAACGGAATTTGTTACTCTATGTACTTGCGGCGGCCTGTGTGGTCGGCGTGGTCAGCCAGATGATTCTGAAACAAATTTACGAGGGATTGATCAGGGATACGAAGAATACAGGAGAGCCGGAAGGGCGGTTTCTCCGGCAACTGCGACAGCGTTTTCAATATTGTGCGCATCTGAATGAGAAGGTCGGCAATGTGCAGGCACTCGTGCAAAAGAACGTGATTGAGTACCGGTTCTGGGGGATGAGCCTGCATCAGTGGCAGCGGCTCGGGACGCAATGCCTGGTGGTGAGCCTGCTGTGCGCCTTTGCAGGGACGATGACGCTTGTACGCGCCGGGGGCGGCGTAGTGGAAGGGAACCTTTATTTCTGGCCCGGCATTGCAGCGGCGGCTGTGATGGCGGCAGCCTATGGGATTGCAGATACAAAATACCGCCGCGAGTGCCTGGAGATCAGGCTGACCGACTATCTGGAGAACAGCGGCGTGGCCCGCGATTACAGCGAGAGCCTGCAGAACGGCTTCGAGATGGCGGACGATGCGCAGGCGGGCGCTGCGGGCACGCCGATCGTTTCGGTGACGGAGGGGCGCAGGGCGAAGCGCCGCGCGAAGGCTGAGATCGCGGCGGCCGAGACACGCGCCCAGAAGGAGAAGCGCGACCTGAAGGACAACCTGGCGCGGCTGCGCGCCGGGATGCAGGAGACGGCGGCTGCTGCGCCGCCCACGGAGCGCGAGCGCAACGCGGAGATCCTGAAGCAGATGGATCCGCACGAGCAGGAGCGCATCCTGAGGGAGGTGCTGAAGGAATATCTCTCATAGCTGCCGGAATTTTGGCTTGCTAATGCAGCCCGTGTCTGGTAGAATGAAAAAAGAGCGTAACAAGTTCAGCCCGGCCTTTGCACTGCGCTGCAAAGAATGTGAGGACGGGCAGATTCGGCCGGGAGGCGGCTGTGAAGGTATTGGGCAGCTGCAAAAGGCGGGCTTACTATGCATGAGGGTCGTTCCTGCCTGGACGGCAAAACACAGGATAAGGAGATGTGGTTATGGGTAATAAGGTGACATTTGATTATTCAAAGGCAGCTTGTTTTGTAAAGGATTCCGAGATCGCGTCGATGAAGCGGATTGCTCTGTCGGCGAAGGACGAGCTGGTGTCCAGAACCGGCGCGGGGAATGATTTCCTCGGGTGGATTGACCTGCCAGTGGATTATGACAAGGAGGAGTTTGCCAGAATCAAGAAGGCGGCTGGGAAGATCCAGGGCGACAGTGAGGTGCTGCTCGTGATCGGCATCGGCGGCTCCTATCTCGGAGCGAGGGCTGCGATCGAGTTCCTGCGCCACAGCTTTTACAATATGGTATCCAGGGAGATCCGCAAGACGCCGGAGATTTACTTTGTCGGCAACAGCATCAGCAGCACGTATGTGCAGCACCTGATCGACGTGATCGGCGACCGTGACTTCTCGGTCAACATCATTTCCAAGTCCGGCACGACGACGGAGCCTGCGATCGCATTCCGCATCTTCAAGGCGATGCTTGAGAAGAAGTACGGCAAGGCGGAGGCAGCTAAGAGAATTTACGCGACGACAGACAAGGCAAGAGGAGCGCTGAAGAACCTCGCGACGGAGGAGGGCTACGAGTCGTTCGTAGTGCCGGATGACGTCGGAGGACGCTTCTCCGTGCTGACGGCGGTAGGGCTGCTCCCGATCGCAGTCAGCGGAGCGGACATTGACAAGCTGATGGAGGGCGCGGCATCCGGGAGAAAGCGCGCGCTGGAGACTGAGTTCGAGGAGAATGACGCCCTCCTGTATGCGGCGGTCCGCAATATCCTGCTCCGGAAGGGCAAGGAGGTCGAGATACTGGCGAATTATGAGCCGAGTATGCACTATGTATCCGAATGGTGGAAGCAGCTTTACGGCGAGAGTGAAGGAAAAGACCAGAAGGGAATCTTACCGGCTTCCGTAGACCTGACTACGGATCTTCATTCGATGGGTCAGTTTATCCAGGACGGCAGCCGTATCATGTTTGAGACCGTTTTGAATGTGGAGAAGTCACGGTGCGAGCTGACGATCGGCGAGGAGCCGGTGGATCTCGACGGCCTGAATTATCTGGCAGGCAGGACAGTGGATTTCGTGAACAAGAGTGCGATGAACGGGACGATCCTGGCACATACGGACGGCAATGTCCCGAACCTCATCGTGAATATCCCGGGACAGGACGAGTTCAGCCTCGGGGAGCTCTTTTACTTCTTTGAGTTCGCATGCGGCGTGAGCGGATATATTCTGGGCGTGAACCCGTTCAACCAGCCGGGCGTGGAGAGCTACAAGAGAAATATGTTTGCACTTCTTGGCAAACCTGGCTACGAGAAAGAGAGAAAAGAGCTGTTGAAGAGATTGTAAGGATCATTGGGGGATGTTATGGAATCAGGCGCAGGCCTTTTCCTGACATCCCCCGCACTGCATAGAGAGGTAATTGAGATGAATATCGTTTTTCTGGAGGCGGACAATCTCGGCGCGGATATGAAGTTCGACCGTTTTTTTGAACTGGGAGAGGTGAGGGTCTACGGACAGACGCCCGAGGAGTTGATCCCGGAGCGGATCGCGGAGGCGGATGCCATTGTGCTGAATAAGCTGCCGATGAACGAGAAGACGCTCGGCGGTGCACAGTACCTGAAGTACATCGGGATCACAGCGACGGGTACGAACAATGTTGATTTTGACTATGTGAACCGGCGCGGCATCTGCGTGACGAATGTCGCCGGGTATTCAACGGACGTTGTGGCGCAGCATACGTTTGCGATGACACTTTATCTGCTCGAGCATCTCCGCTATTATGACGATTACGTGAGGTCGGGCGAGTACATAAAGAGCGATTCGTTCTGCCATATGGACCGCCGTTTCACAGAGCTCTCCGGCAAGACCTGGGGGATTATCGGGCTTGGCGCGATTGGCCGCAGGGTTGCCGGGATCGCGGAGGCCTTTGGCTGCGAGGTGATTTATTATTCTGCATCTGGCAAGAATCGTCATTCAAAGTACCGTCAGGTTGATTTTGATACGCTGCTTGGCGAGTCGGATATCGTTTCGGTCCATGCGCCTCTGACGGAGAGGACGCATCATCTGATGGATTATGACGCGTTCTGTAAGATGAAGGAGTCGGCGATTTTCATCAATGTCGCGCGCGGGCCGATTGTGGATGAGAAGGATCTTTATAAGGCGCTGAAAAAGGGGAAGATCGCGGCGGCCGGGCTCGATGTGCTTGAAGAGGAGCCGATGGACAAGGACAACCCGCTGCGCAAGCTCGAGGACAGCGACCGTCTGCTGATCACGCCGCACATTGCGTGGGCGGCTGTCGAGGCGCGGACGCGCCTGCTCGACGAGGTCTGGGAAAATATTGCGGCATACCAAAGGGGAGAGGCACGGAATGTCTGCACTGGCTGAGAAAATCCGCTTCCCGCATGACCGCATGGCAATATGCAGATATGGAGCGGTAGCCCTGGCGGCTTCCCTGCTTATCTATTATTGCGTGCACCCGTCGCTGTTTGTGGAGGAGGATGGGGTTACCCTGCTGCGGAGCGGGCGGACCTATGTGGTTATGCTGGTTTCTGTGTGCCTGATTGCGTTGCTGCTGACTCCGAACAGGCTGGGCAGCAGGGTGAACCGCCTGCTTTCCTGGGTATGGTTTGCGGCTGCGCCGTTTGCCATTTACTTTTCGCTGCTGTACCTGGATGCGACGAAGTTTAATATCAGATTTTTGAAGCTCAACAGGGTCGCGGTGATCCTGACGTTTGTTTTTTTGTTCACGATACAGGGGATCCTGTACGGCCTGACCGGGAGTATCCGGTTCTCCGTCGTGATCTGTGCCGCTGCTGTGGCAGCGCTCGGGATTGTGAATTGTTTTGTGATTTCCTTTCGCGGCATAGCCATTTCCGGGGCGGATCTGTTGTCGATCGGGACTGCTGCGACGGTAGCGGGCGAGTATACCTATAAGCTTGACTGGTATATGTACATGGAGCTGTTGCTCACGTTTGCCATCTGCGCAGTCAGCCTGAAGCTGCGCGGCGGGCGGATGTCGCACCCGGCGGTGCGTGCCGGGATCCTGGCGGCGTGGCTCGTGACGGCGTATGCGTTTTTTTATTTGTGCTGCAGGACGGATTACCTTGACGAGCGTGAGATCCGCCCGTATGGCTTTACGCATCAGCTGCGTTACAAGGAGTATGATATGCTGTTTACGACGCTGACGACGTGCTTCGGCCTGTCGGTGGAGACGCCGGACGGGTATTCGGCGGAGCGTGTGGAGGAAATCGCAGAGCCGTATGTGGAGGCGTCCGGCGGAACGGCGTCGGACGGGGCGGGAAATACGGTATCCGGCGGAACGGCGTCAGATGAGGCGGATGATATGGCATCCGGCGGCACACAGGACGATGCGGATGGGCGGATGGCTGCGACTCCGAATATCATCGTGATTATGAATGAGTCCTTCGCGGATTATACGGATATCGGCACGGGTCTTGCGCTCTCCGGGGATTGTATGCCGTTCATCCACAGCCTGACGGAGAATACGATCAAGGGCAATGCGTATGCGTCGATTTTCGGAGGGAACACGCCGAACTCGGAGTATGAATTCCTGACGGGGAATACGATGGCGTTCCTGCCGTCGTCGACGATCGGATTTCATCTCTATGTGCGCGGTGAGCTGCCTTCGGTAGCTTCTGAACTGAAAGAGTCGGGGTATACGACGCTTGCCGTCCACCCGTACCGTGGCACGAATTACCGCAGGAATATCGTTTACCCGCAGATCGGGTTTGACACGTATCTGACGCGGACGGAATTCCGGAACCCGGAGTATATCCGCAGCTATATTTCAGATCAATGCATGGCGGACAGGCTGATCCAGGAGTATGAGGACAACAAGGAGACAGGGAAGCCGTTTTTCGGGTATGGCGTCACAGTGCAGAACCATGGCGGGTATTACGCGTCAAATATTGAAGGAATCCCGATGGACATCCAGGCGCTTGATGAGGATATAGACCGCACACCGACGGAGATTTATCTGAACCTGATTAAAAAATCAGATGAGATGTTTGAGTCCCTTGTCACTTATTTTGAGGAGCAGGAAGAGCCGACGGTGATTCTGATGTTCGGGGACCATCAGGCGAATCTTGGAGACAATACCTACCGCCATCTGATCGGTGACGAGGCGGGTCTTTCACAGGAAGAGCTGATGGAGAAATACAAGATTCCGTTTGTGATCTGGGCGAACTATGACATTCCGGAGGAGACGATTGAGCGGACGAGCCTGAATTACCTCTATAGCATGATGGCAGACCGGCTTGGGCTGCCGATGACCGGCTACCAGAGGTATCTGCTGGACCTGCAGAAGGAGGTTCCGGTGATCAATACGCTGGGATACTGGGGCAGCGACGGGAATTTCTATGACCTGGACGATGAGTCGTCACCGTACTATGAGATGCTTGGCGAGTACAGGATTGTGCAGTACAATGATATTTTCGGGAAGGATAACCGGTACCTGCCGTTTTTGACACTGTCGGGCGGAGCCGGGAATTCCGGCTCAGGATAATCTGGAGGGGCTATGAAAGAGACAATTGACAAGATTCGTGCGGCCTGCAAGGTGAACCGCACACCGCTGCTGTATATGTTGCTGTTTATCGCTGCATTTGCGATCGTGAATGGCCGGGAAATTGCACAGGAGGTTTCTGCGACATACAGTGCGGGTGGGACGGGCGATGCCGGGAACGGTACGTTTGCCGGGGAAACTCAGGCAGAAGTTGAAAGCGATGCGGCGGATAGCCAGCCCGGGACTGACGACGGTACAGCAGGAGACGAAGGGGCGGACGGCAAATCCGGGAACGGGGATGCAGCCAGCACATCTGACGGCAGTTCCGGGACGGATGCCTCCGGCGATGAAGACCAGGCTGCGGGAGAGGACGGCGAGTCTGCATTGACGCAGGAGGAGCTGTTGCGCCATGAGCGCAGGCTGCTTTCGCAGATGGGTTCCTCTTTCCGGATTCCGATGAATATGCCGGCGAGGCTGCGCTCAGGGTATGTGCTGGCAATGGCTGCGGGGAGCCGGGGCGGAACCACACTGACAGAGACGCTGCCGGGTGGGGGCGAAGACGGACAGGGCGAGGAGGTGCCCGGCGATACGCATGAAGATGCCGGGATGCCTGGGCTTGTCCGGAGCGATGGAGCCGTGCTCTACGAATACGAGGCTTCTGCCGTGACGCCGTATCTGGAACTGTATGACTGGCATTGCCTGCGCGGTTATGAGGTTTTGTCATCGGAGCAGGCCGCGTGGTATGGGATTACGGTGGAGACCCCGGATGGCCTGGCGGAACATAACGGCAGATATGACATCTATGAGATCCGCGACCTCAGTGTGCTGCGGACGATGCTCGAGACAAAGCTTTCGGAGTATGACGGAGTCTGGTCCGTCTATGTCAAGAACCTCACGTCAGGGGACAGCTTTGTGATCAATGACAGCCCGATGAAGTCGGCCAGCGTCATGAAGCTTTTTGTCATGGGTACGGTGTACAAGGCATTCGAGTCAGGTGAACTGGAGCGCACAGATGAGGTGATGTCGCTTGTCAGCAATATGATTATCAACAGCGACAACGAAGCCACGAATCAGCTGTTGTACCGCCTCGGCGATTCGGATTACGAGAGCGGCATCCGAAAGGTGGATGAGTTTATCGCGGAGGGAGGCTTCAGCGACATGACGGTCGAGTATAACGGATTTGAGAATCCGGATACCGTGACTGTATCCGGCAGCTACAATCAGGTCGCGGCGAAGGACTGCGGCAAGCTGCTGGAGGATATTTACCGGAGGACATGGATGAGCAGGGCCGTGAGCAATGAGATGGAGCAGCTCCTGCTCTCCCAGGGCACGCGCTACAAGATACCTGCAGGGCTGCCGGATGGTGTGCTGTGCGGCAACAAGACCGGCGAGATGAATACGACTGAAAATGATGCGGCGATTATCTATGGTGAGGACTGCGACTATATCCTGGTGGTGCTCTCGAGTGACTGGGCGAGCAAGGACCAGGCAATCAGCAGGATTCAGGAGATTTCACGGACAGTATATGAGTTTTTAAACTGAATCCGTGGCAGCCGACGTTGAGGAGGTAGAGCAATGTTTCGCTTATGGGGCAAGATATGGCAGGATAATCATATGCTGCGCGATACAGTGATCAGGG
>CAYRKA010000076.1:0-11022 GCA_964424785.1 uncultured Lachnospiraceae bacterium
TCCCAGCCTGTGATTTCCTGTACTTCATCAAGCAGAAGATAGTAATGCCCACTGTTGCACATTTTCTTCTTGATACCGTTATACATATCTTTATCAGTCATATCGCCGTCAAATTCTTCCGATGTATAGCACATACTGATAATGTGGTCGGCAGGAACGCCGCATTTTATCAAATCATCCTGCAA
Organism: uncultured Lachnospiraceae bacterium; assembly: GCA_964424785.1. Lineage (GTDB taxonomy): Bacteria > Bacillota > Clostridia > Lachnospirales > Lachnospiraceae > Choladousia. The sequence continues at coordinate 186 of CAYRKA010000076.1, forward strand.
CATATCTAAAATCGTGGATTTCCCACAGCGGCGAATACCCGCAAGTATTTTCACCAACGGTACATCACGATAGGTTTTCAGCAAATTTAAATAGTGGGGTCTGACAATCATAATATCTCCTCCTTTACGAATAGTATAGCCAAAAAAGTTTGTATGGGCAATAGTTTTTACTTAAATATCGTAAAAACTTCCTATCTCTTAACTGTTTTTCGGTTCATATTTATACTTTACCGCTGAAATTCCCTTGCCGCCCCGTGCGATCGGATAGGGGAGAGTTATCGACCCTATCCGCCCGCGCGGCCCGCGTGCTGCGTCAGCAACAATATACCTCTCGCGGGCCTGCGCATAATCGAAAAGAGACGCGAATCTCTTCGCGTCTCCCTCTTCTTCCTCTACTTATGTGAATGGCACGAGCCGTGCATCGCGCAGTGTGCGCAATTACAGCCGCAGGAGGTATTTCCCTGCTTTTTCTGCCGGACCAGATACCGGACAATCAGGCATATCATGACAAGCAATACAATACAGATCAATATTGTCGCGAGATTCGCTCCAATCCACTGCACCATGGGCAACCACTCCTTTCTGGCGAACCACAGGCATATACAGGAAACCAGCCGATTCCCCCTTAGCCAAATTTACGTGTTCTCACGAACCTTGCAGCAGAGTGCAAAATCCTGGTTGAGGTATACTGATCCGGTGCATCAATCGGTCATGCCTTGCCGGCTACCCTGCTCGTGAGCTTTGTCGCCTCTTTGTAAGGCTTGAACAGCATATAGATCATAAGGACAAGCAGCACAACCGCAACAACCAGTCCGATGACATTCAGATGGCCGGTAAACGCATTGCCAAACTGCGTCACCATCAGGGCAATGACATAAGCGAAACCACACTGATACCCGATCGCGAACCACGTCCACTTTGCGTTGTTCATCTCACGCTTGATCGCGCCGATCGCGGCAAAGCACGGTGCGCAGAGCAGGTTGAACACCAGGAACGAGTAACCTGTGACCTTCGTAAAGTTTGCTGCTATTTCAGGCCAGCCCTCCGGATACAGGATACCCATCGTGCCAACGATATTTTCCTTCGCTACAAGGCCGGTGACGGAAGCCACTGCCGCCTGCCAGTTCCCCCAGCCCAGAGGCTTGAAGAGCCAGGCGATCGCGCCGCCGACTGCAGCCAGGATAGACATATCGATCTCTTCCTCGCTCAGCATCCGGAAGCCATCCTCCGTGAATCCGAAATACGTTGTGAACCACACCAGGATTGTCGAAAGCAGGATGATCGTGCCAGCCTTCTTGATGAAGCTCCAGCCGCGCTCCCACATACTGCGCAGCACGTTCGCAACCGTCGGCCAGTGGTAAGCCGGCAGCTCCATGACGAACGGAGCCGGGTCGCCGGAGAACATCTTCGTCTTCTTCAGCATAATACCGGAAATGATGATTGCCGCCATACCGACAAAGTAAGCGGAGGTAGCTACCCACGCCGACCCGCCGAAGATCGCACCTGCGATCATCGCAATAAACGGAACCTTCGCGCCGCACGGGATAAACGTCGTCGTCATGATCGTCATGCGGCGGTCACGCTCATTCTCAATCGTACGGGACGCCATAACGCCCGGGATCCCGCAGCCGGTACCGATCAGCATCGGGATGAAAGACTTGCCGGACAGCCCGAATTTGCGGAAGATACGGTCCAGGACAAACGCAATACGTGCCATATAGCCGCACGCCTCCAGGAACGCCAGCAGTAAAAACAGGACCAGCATCTGCGGAACGAATCCGAGAACCGCGCCGACACCGGCGACAATACCGTCATTGATCAGGCCGGACAGCCAGTCTGCAGCCCCGACTGCATCGAGCACATTCCCTACAAGTACCGGGATACCGGGAACCCATACGCCGTAATTGGCAGGATCCGGCTCCTCGCCGTACTCCTCCAGCGTCTTCACCGCATTCTCATAGTCCTCAAGGGTAGCAGTCTCCTCAGTAACCTCCAGTGTCTCCTCATCTTCTACTTCATATAAGAAATCACCTGCAGGCTCCTCGCCGTTCTCCTCTGTATAGGCATCGTATCCGTCAACAATCAGTGCTGCTGCGCCATACTCTTCGGATGCCTCGGTATAGGAGGCGGTGCCCATGCCAAACAGATGCCAGCCATCGCCGAACAGCCCGTCATTCGCCCAGTCAGTCGCTGACGAACCGATCGTTACCATTGAAATATAGTATACAAGGAACATGACCACCGCAAAGATCGGCAGCCCCAGGAAGCGGTTCGTCACGACCTGGTCGATCTTGTCTGATGTGGAGAGCTTCCCGACAGAATGCTTCTTGTAGCACCGCTTGATCACCTCTCCTATGTACACATAGCGCTCATTGGTGATGATGGACTCGGCATCGTCATCCAGTTCCTTCTCAGCGGCCTTGATATCCGTCTCGATATGCGACAGAATATCGCCCTTCAGGCTAAGCTGCTCCAGCACCTTGTCATCGCGCTCAAAAATCTTGATCGCATACCAGCGCTGCTGCTCCTCCGGCATCCCGTGCACGGCAGCCTCCTCGATATGTGCAATCGCGTGCTCCACCGGGCCGGAAAACGTATGCATCGGAACGGTCTTCCCGTTCTGCGCCGTCTGGATTGCCTCCTCGGCTGCTACCATGATCCCTTCGTTCTTCAGGGCCGAGATCTCCACAACCTTGCAGCCAAGGGCATTCGAAAGCTCCTTTACGTTGATCCTGTCTCCGTTCTTGCGGACCACGTCCATCATGTTGATGGCGACAACCACCGGAATGCCCAGCTCGGTAAGCTGGGTCGTCAGATACAGGTTGCGCTCCAGGTTCGTCCCGTCGATGATGTTCAGGATCGCGTCGGGGCGCTCATTGATCAGGTAATTCCGGGCGACGACCTCCTCCAGTGTATAGGGGGACAGCGAATAAATACCAGGAAGGTCAGTGATCGTGACATCTGAATGCTTTTTCAGCTTACCTTCCTTCTTTTCAACTGTGACGCCGGGCCAGTTACCTACGAACTGATTGGAACCGGTCAACGCATTAAACAATGTCGTCTTACCGCTGTTCGGGTTACCCGCCAGAGCAATTCTCAAATTCATAACGTCTCCTCTCCTTCTGTTAGTAAATACTAACCTTTGATGATTATAAAAATAAGTGTATGCCGGATGCAGCTATAAGCAGCGCGCTCCTCACTGGATCTCGATCATCTCAGCGTCCGCCTTGCGGATAGACAGCTCGTAGCCCCGGACGGTGACCTCGACCGGATCACCCAGCGGAGCCACCTTGCGCACGTATACCTCCACGCCCTTCGTGATGCCCATGTCCATAATACGGCGCTTGACCGCGCCCTCGCCATGAAGCTTTACAACCCTGGCGGTCTCGCCGACCTTTGCCTGTTTGAGTGTTTTCATATCTCTCCCTCTCCTCCTTCTTCTGAATCAGAAATAAATCTCCGCGGAGCATCAGACCATAATCTTCTGCGCCATCTCCTGGCTGATTGCCACGCGGGACTCCTTCACCTTGACGATCACGTTCCCTCCGATGGTGTTGATAATGGATACGCCTGTTCCGACTACAAAGCCCAGATTCTCCAGATGCTTTTTGACCTCTGGTTTCCCGCCGATTCTCCTGACAACGTATTCCTCACCGGCGTCTGCAACTGTAAGCGGCATCATTGCTTCACCTTCTTCGTACCATATTTTGATTAGTAATATTTAACCAATATGCTTTTAAAAAGTTAGCTCTTGCTAACCTCTGATTATGATAGCGCTGCCTAACTTGTTTGTCAATACCCTTTTTTATTTTTCTTACTTTCTACAGCATTCCTGTAGCCGCCCAACAATAGGATTCACCCACCACGCAGCCGCAGGCAGAAACTGCGAAGCAGCGACAGATGTGCAAAGCGTAGCCGGTCTGCGGCCTGTATGTGTGGTGGCTGTGAAAAATCCGGAATAATTTTCTTCTGCTGTGTTTTTCATACATTTTACGTCTCTGCACCACCTTACACCGGCAGACTCTCCCTTACGCACAGCACACCATACCCCACCTGGTTATTCGGATACCCGATAAATCCCGGCAGCGGCCTCGCCCCTCTTCTCAGATACGCCCGCACCTTCTCCCCATACAAAAACGGGTCATTGCCCCTCACAATCCCCCATTCCATCAGCAATGCCGCCGCCCCGGTCACAAACGGCGTGGCAAACGACGTCCCTGTGACGCTCACATAGCCGCCGCCTGAAGCTGTCGTCGTGATCTCCACGCCGGGCGCAACGAGATCCGGCCGGATATTATACGGATCGTAGCGGCCGTCCGGCCAGCCGCGGCCGGAAAAGGATGCGTACGCATTTCGGCGCGCATCGTAAGCGCCGACAGCGATCACCTGTGAAGCCGTGGCCGGGATTGTGACGGTAGTATCGGGCGTCGGCTGCAGAAACTGCGTGCCGCTTCCGCGCGCACGCGAGTCGATCAGCCACATCTCATATTCTCCTGTCACAAGCCTCACCGGCGTCAGGATGATACGCCACACGCCGCTGTCAATGTAGTTGCCCTGCGGAATGAAATCAAAGAAAATCTCCTGCTGAACCTGATAGGGACTCGGTTCACCGTAATAGACAAGCAATTGTGTGTTGCCGAGAGTATGACGCGAAGTGCCAGCCTCGCGGCCGAACGGCCCTGCCATCTGCCCGTTCGGATGGACAACCGTGATCCTGTACTCGTCGGCATAATTTTTCCAGAGCTGCAGATTCATCGAGGTCTCAAAATCGTTGATCTGAAATGCAATCTCCCGCGCCGCTCCCTCTGTCAGCACCCCGCCTGCATGGCCTCCAACGTTCCCTTCGTTGCCCGTGCCGACACAGATCACGCTGCGGCCGCGCGACGCCATCATATCAATGTACGTCTCCAGAAGTGAAGTCCCCCGATGTGAGCCGTAGACATTGCCGATGCTGATATTAATGGCGACCGGGCGGCCAAGCTCCTCCGCCTTGCGGATGATATACTCGAGCCCCTGCATCAGCTCCGTCGTCCGCGGGAAGCCATCCTCCTGCGGCGCCGCCAGCTTCACAACGATTATCTCACTCTCCGGCGCAACGCCGCGGTAGCGTCCGCCCGATGCCCGTCCGTTTCCCGCCGCAATTCCAAGCACCTGCGTGCCATGTCCGCCTGCATCCTGCTCCGGGACAATCACAAGTCCGGCCGGGCGGCTGCCAGCCATGAGAGCCTCATTGATCTCCGCGGCCGAATATTCCCGCCCCTGCAAAAAGCCCTGCGGCGGAGCAGCTCGCTGTGCTTCTGTCTGATCCCACATGGATATGATCCGTGTCGCCCCGTCCTCATTTCGGAAGTCAGGCAGAAAATAGTCCACGCCGCTGTCCAGCAATCCAATCAGCACGCCCGATCCGAAGAGCCCGAACTCAGGTGCCTGCAGCGGGGAAACGCACGACGCAGCCCGCCCAGCATCCACTGTAAAATACAGCCGTTTCGGCTTCTCGATATATTCTATTTCAGGCAGCGCTGCCAACGCATCGATCTCCTCCTGCGGAAGCGTAATGATCGCGTAACCGCCCGAAAGCATCACAATCTGCCAGTTCTCCCGCGCGGCAGACAGCAAATCCCCGCTATAGCGCACGATCACCTCCCACGTCCTTGTCTCCTCCTCATAGCCTGCCCCAAGTGTCTGGGATTTTTCCAGCTCACGCGCCGTCGCGTCCAGTGCAAGATTCAGGAGATTCTCAATCTTCTGGTCATCCATATCCATCCGGCTCCTGTCGTCTCCGTTCACATCCGCGCTTTTCCTCATGCACTTACTGCACTGCTGCAGACCGGTTATGCGAACTGCGTCTTCCTTATCAATTTATGCATTAGAGCAAGGAATGCACCTCTGCCCTATTCCTCCAGCATCGTATTGATCCTCTTAAAATGCCCTTTCTCCTGTTCCTCGACGTTCTGCCAGAGCTGCTCGGCCAGCCGCGCAAGCGCGCCGTCCCCAAACGAAATCGCGCCGCCATAGATCGCAAGACCCTCGGAAATCGCCTGATGGGCCTCCTGATATTCCTCGTAGTGTTCATCACCCTCACAGAAATCGCTGCGCACATCTATCCCGTAGCGCTTCGCAAAAAGAGCGTCAAGCTCCTCGTAAGTGCCCGCCTCCCTTTCTCCGAAAAATACCGGGCCGAGCATATCACACAGAAGCCTGCGCCGCTGCTCCTCCGCGGCCTCATCGCGCGCAATCAAATAGGAACTTGCCGGGAGCGGATCCGCTGAACATGCGTGTTCCTCAAAACCGCTGTCCTTCGCTCCCCTCACGCTGCCCGAATCGGTTCCCTCTGCAGTCCTCCGATGTGAAAATGCCTGCTCCGTTTCACTTTCTTTTCTTTTGTTTGCTTTACGATTCCTCATCCGCCCTACCGCTCTGTCCCCACAAAACGTCATCCTGAATGGAGTTTCTTCTTTCTATATATTATCTTATTAAATGTACGTTGTCAATATTGTTTTATTAATGCATTATATTGTCTAAAATACATGCCGTTGTATCGTCAAAAAGAGGCGGGCAGCGTCAGCAGCAAAATACCTCTTGCGAGCCTGCGCATAAAAAAGCCGGAGGACACCCTCCAGCCTTTTATTCAAGTCTCTGATTCAAACTCATTTTCCCCGCCCGGCAGTGCGCCGAACCTTACCTTTATGTACTCCTCGATCGCCCGCATCGTCCCCTCGAACCCGAGCCGCTCACTGTTCAGGCAGAGGTCGTAGTTCCGCGCGTCGGTCCATTCCTGGCCCGTATAATAGCGGTAGAAATCGCTGCGGTACTTATCCGTCCGCTCGACAAATTTCTCGACATCCTTGCCGGTATATGCCCGGCGTTCGATCGCCTGCTTCACGCAATACTCATGCGAAGCATGGACAAACACGCTGACCACATCCGGGTTGCCCTTGAGCACATAGTCGGCCGCACGTCCGATAATTACGCACGACTCCTTTGCCGCGAGTTCCCGGATAATCTTCGCCTGATAATTGAACAGGTTGTGGTCGCTGACAAACTCATCGCTGTCCGGCGAGATCAGCTTGCCCTTGTACCCGGCTGTCTTCTTGCCGAAGAAGAGCGGCGTGTGCTTCAGCTTCTCGTCAGCCTGGTTGAACAGCGCTTCATTGATGCCGCTGTCCTCTGAGGCCATCCTGATGATCTCCTTCTCATAATACCCGATCCCGAGATCCTCTGACAGCATCTTGCCGACCGTCTTGCCACCGCTGCCGAAATGCCTTGCAATCGTAATCACTACATGTCCCACAAAAACACCTCCATTATTCGCCCAGATACGCTTTCTTGATGGAATCGTTATCCATCAGCTCCGCCGCACTCCCCGACATTACAATATTCCCCGTCTCAAGCACATATGCACGGTCTGCAATCGAGAGGGCTTTCTTCGCGTTCTGCTCAACGAGCAGCACCGTCGTGCCGGTCGCGCTCACACTCTGGATAATGTCAAAAATCTCATTGACAAGGATCGGGGAAAGCCCCATCGACGGCTCATCCATCAGGATAATGCGCGGGTGCGACATCAGCGCGCGTCCCATTGCAAGCATCTGCTGCTCACCGCCTGAGAGCGTCCCGGCAAGCTGGTTCTTGCGCTCCTCGAGGCGCGGGAAGCGCTTGTAGACAGTCTCCAGTGTCTTCCCGACCTCATCCTTGTCCTTTCTCGTATACGCACCCATCTTCAGGTTCTGGTAAACAGAAAGCTGCGCGAACACGCGGCGTCCTTCCGGCACATGGGCCATGCCGAGGCTGACGATCTTGTGGGCGGGAACCTTCGTGATCTCCTTCCCTTCAAAAACAACGCTGCCCTTCTTCGGGGAAAGAAGCCCCGTAACCGTATGCAGAATCGTGGTTTTACCGGCGCCGTTCGCACCGATCAGGGAGACGATCTCGCCCTCGTTTACCTCAAAGGAAATCCCCTTGATTGCCTGGATCATGCCGTAATAGACCTCCAGGTCCTTTACTTCAAGCATTGCCATCGTCCTGCCCTCCTATTCGCCGAGATACGCCGTGATCACGCGCTGGTCTGACAGCACGTCAGCTGTCCTGCCCTGGCAGAGCACTTCGCCGAAATTCAGCACGGTAAGCTTCTCGCAGATGCCGGAAACCAGCCTCATATCATGCTCGATCAGCAGTATCGTCATATCAAAATTGTCGCGGACAAAATGAATCGTATTCATCAGTTCCTTTGTCTCATTCGGGTTCATGCCTGCCGCAGGCTCGTCCAGGAGCAGCAGCTTCGGATCCGTCGCCAGGGCGCGTGCAATCTCCAGCTTGCGCTGCTTGCCGTATGGCAGGTTCGAGGCCAGATAATCCGCTTCACCGTCCAGCTCGAACACCTTCAGCAGCTCGAACGCCCGCTCGTTCATCTCCTTCTCGACCCTTCGGAATGACGGCGTGCGGAAAATACCTGCGAACGTGGAATACTTATGGTGATTGTGCAGCCCTGCCTTGACGTTGTCGAGCACCGACATATCCTTAAACAGCCGGATATTCTGGAAGGTACGGGCGATCCCCGCCTTGTTGATCTCAATCGTCGGCCTGCCCGTGATATCCTGGCCATCCAGCACCACGCAGCCCTCGTCCGGCTTGTATACGCCGGTCAGCAGGTTGAACACGGTCGTCTTGCCCGCGCCGTTCGGGCCGATCAGCCCGTACAGCTCGCCCTTCTCGATCGTCAGGTCAAACGCGTTGACCGCGCGCAGGCCGCCAAAGGAAATCCCGAGGTTTTTAACGTCTAACATCACAGCCATCTTACCTGCCTCCCTTCGCAGCCTTTTTGAAGAAACGGCCCAGATAGCGTTCCCGCCACTCCAGCGCCTTCGGCGCCCAGTTGAACAGCATCATCACGATCAGCACGATCGCGTAGATCAGCATACGGTAATCGGCGAGTCCGCGCAGCAGCTCCGGCAGCGCCGTCAGGATCACGGCGGCGATCACGGAGCCGCGGATATTCCCGATGCCCCCGAGCACGACAAAGACCAGTGCGAGGATCGATGTGTTAAAATTGAACTTCGACGCCTGCAGCGTGGCAAGATTGTGCGAATAAAGCGCGCCTGCCATACCGGCAAGTGCGGCAGACACCGTGAAAGCCATCAGCTTGTACTTCGTGATGCTGATGCCAATCGATTCCGCTGCGATGCGGTTGTCGCGGATGGACTTGATCGCCCGTCCGTCGCGCGAGTCAATCAGATTCAGCACGATAAAGAGCGTGATCAGAATCATGATGATGCCTGCAAGGAAAGTGGAATCCTTGGAGATGCCCGTGATTCCCTGCGGCCCCGACAGGAGCATGACGCCGTCCGCCTCCATCCCGAGTGAGAACTGGTCCTTCATCGAAAAATGGAAGCCGTTGCTGTCCTTCCCTATATAGAATACATTGATTACATTTTTGATAATCTCCCCGAACGCCAGCGTCACAATCGCCAGATAGTCGCCGCGGAGCCTCAATACCGGGATGCCGATCAGCAGCCCGAATACCGCCGCAGCCGCAGCCCCGACCAGGACTGCAAAGAAGAATCGCAGCCCGCTCACCGGGATCACATCTATCATACACTTTGAGAAAAACGCGCTGAAAAACGCGCCTACACACATGAAGCCCGCATGGCCGAGGCTCAGCTCCCCTGAAATGCCGACGACGAGATTCAGCGATACCGCCAGGATCACGTAAACGCAGATCGGTACCAGCAGCCCCTGCATCAGGCTGGAGAGATGGCCGGTGCTCTGCAAGGTCTGCGCAATGATAAACGCGGCGACTACGATTGCATACGTGATCAGATTGCTCTTGAAATTTTTATTTATCTTCATCATCCGCACCTACACTTTCTCCTGGATCTGTTTGCCGAGCAGCCCGGTCGGCTTCACAAGGAGCACAACAATCAGCACCGCGAATACGATCGCATCCGCAAGCTGCGCCGAGATGTACGCCTTGCCGAGGATCTCGATGATGCCGAGCAGGATGCCGCCGATCATCGCGCCTGGGATCGAGCCGATCCCGCCGAATACCGCGGCAACGAAAGCCTTGATCCCCGGCATGGAGCCGGTATAGGGTGACAGCGACGGATACGAAGAGCACAGCAGCACACCCGCCACCGCCGCGAGGCCGGAACCGATCGCGAACGTCAGCGCGATCGTGCCATTCACATTGATGCCCATGAGCTGGGCAGCCCCCTTGTCCTCAGATACGGCAAGCATGGCCTGCCCGGCCTTTGTCTTGTTGATAAATGTCGTCAGGGCAATCATGATGACAATACAGCTGATGATCGTGACAATCGTTTCTCCGGAAATCATCAGCGCCCCGCCAGCCAGCTTCAGATCCGGGACCGGGACGACCGACTGGAAGCTCTTCGGGTTGGAGCCGAAAATCAGCAGGACTATATTCTGCAGCAGATAGCTGACGCCGATTGCCGTGATCAGCACCGCCAGAGGCGATGCCGCCTGGCGCAGCGGCCGGTATGCGATCGCCTCAATCGTAATCCCTAGCACTGTACATACCACAATCGCTACAAGCACTGCCACCAGAGGATTTGCGTTGTAGCTGAGCATCATGGTGAGCGCTGCGTAGCCGCCAACCATAATGACGTCGCCATGGGCGAAGTTCAGCATCTTCGCAATACCGTAAACCATCGTATAGCCCAACGCGATTATGGCATATACACTGCCCAGGCTTATGCCGTTAATTAAATAAGACAGTAAACTCATAATACTCTCCTGTATTTTGGTATATTTTAACGCTTGTTACTATTTACAGTCGATTCGGAACAGATATACAGACTCGTCGTGCTCGCACGTAAGAGGCTGT
>CAYRKA010000077.1:0-10812 GCA_964424785.1 uncultured Lachnospiraceae bacterium
CAGGAAGGGGACGAGATCCTGGTGCCGAACCCTGTCTGGGTGAATTACATCCATGTGCCGGCCTTTTTTGGCGCAAAAACGGTTCCATATGCACTTAAGGAGGGACGGGATTTTCAGCCGGATCCGAAAGAGCTGGAGACGTTGGTCACGGATAAGACAAGGATGCTCGTCCTGGTCTCACCCGGCAATCCGGCCGGGAACGTTCTGGATCGCAGTGTCCTGGAGACGATGGCGGAGATTGCAAAAAAATACAACCTGTTGGTAGTGTCTGATGAAATATATGAGAAAATGGTGTATGGGAAAGCGGAGCATATCAGTATCGCCTCATTGGAAGGGATGAAGGAGCGTACGGTCACGCTGGGCGGATTCTCCAAGGCCTACTCCATGACCGGATGGCGTCTTGGCTATATTGCAGCCCCGGAGGAAATTATTTCCGCGGCAGTCCGGATACACCAGTACAGTGTGAATTGTGCGCCTTCTTTTGTCCAGGAGGCAGGAATAACAGCGCTGCGCGACTGCGGGGAAGAGGTCGCGAAAATGGTCGCGGAATATAAGGAGAGGCGGGATTACACCGTCCGGGAGCTGAACAGGATCGAAGGAGTGAGCTGCAGGTTGCCAAAAGGCGCTTTTTATATATTCGTAAACGTCAGGGCTTTCGGGAGATCCTCGACAGAGATGGCAGAATACCTGCTCCGCGAAGCGAAGGTCGCGCTGGTCCCGGGATCTGCTTTCGGGACGGAGGGGGAAGGCTATCTGCGGGTCTCCTATGCCAGCAGCATGGAAGATCTGAGAGAAGCCTGTTTGCGGCTCAGGCAGGCGCTGGGGAAGCTTTCTCTTAAAGAGTAGTATTAATAAGGCGCAATTCCGGGTAGTGGTGAATGAAGCCGGGACGCCTGGCTGCAATCTGAGTCACCTTGCAGGTGTAGCCGTTGATCTTGACTGTTGCAGGGCTCCCATAGTTACCTTTGTGCTGATAGAAGGATACGTCTTTGCAGTCGTCCCTGTGTCCTGCGCAGGTTCTGTTCGTGAAATGCCGGTCTGGCTCAGATCAGTCTGCGTCTCTTCTTTCAGACAATATTACCGATTCCAGAGATTCGTACAGTGTCTGCCTTTTTCTTTTCAGGTTGGCTGAGCAATAACTACATAATCCTTTGGTTTTGCGGCCAGTTCTGGACTACTTTCATTTGCAGAAAGGCTATATGCTCAGCTATAATTTCAATCAGAAGAAGGAAACCGGCATCAAAACTCTTGCGGTTGGGAACCGGCTTCTGGTTGAGGCAGTCGTATGACAACACACCCTCTGTAGGAGACGGTTTTTATCCGCCTCGTTCAGGGGGTGTTGTTATATGCGTGATCTTGTCACAAAACCCTGTTTTTTGATCGTTACTTTGCTGCCTTTGATTTTTACAAATGTAAAAATATGATTGACTTCTCACGGATTATGTGTTATTCTGTACGCATATAAATGATGCATTTGTAAAACAGGAGGTGCAAATTGATAAGTCAGGTTTTGAGAGACGCACGTAAATACGAGGAGATCGCGGAGAAACAGAATATTGAAGAGGAGCGCCCAGCGTTTCATCTGGCCGTGCGGGCAGGCTGGCTGAATGACCCGAACGGATTTAGCTGGTACAAGGGAAGGTGCCATATGTTTTATCAATATCACCCCTATAAGCCGATATGGGGCCCGATGCACTGGGGACACGCGGTGAGTACGGATTTGCTGCACTGGGAGTATCTTCCGGCTGCGCTGGCTCCGGATTTGCCATATGATACGGACGGGTGCTTCAGCGGGAGCGCGCTGGCTCTGCCGGATGGGCGGCATCTGCTGATGTACACGGGAGTGAGGCTGGAACAGCAGCCGGACGGGCATTGCAGGGAGATCCAGACACAGTGCCTGGCGGTCGGCGATGGGACGGACTATGAGAAATATGAGGGCAATCCGGTGCTTGACCAGTCGGATCTGCCTGAGGGCAGCAGCCCGTTTGATTTCCGTGACCCGAAGGTGTGGCAGAGGGAGGACGGTACCTACCGCTGCGTGGCGGGGAGCAGGCCTGCCGATGGGAGCGGGCAGATCCTAATGTTCGAGAGTGAGGATGCGTTCCGCTGGCGGTTTAAGAAGGTGCTTGCAAAGAACAGGAACCGCTTTGGGAAGATGTGGGAATGCCCGGATTTTTTTGCGCTGGACGGCAGGCAGGTGCTGCTGGTGAGCCCGCAGGATATGCTGCCGCAGGACTTTGAGTATCACAATGGGAACGGGACGCTGGCGCTGATTGGCTCCTATGATGAGGAGACGGAGACCTTCATCGAGGAGAGCAACCAGGCAGTGGATTATGGTATTGATTTTTATGCTCCGCAGACGATAGCCCTGCCGGACGGCAGGCGTGTGATGATTGCCTGGATGCAGAACTGGGATACCTGTACGCTGCGTAATCCGGGCCAGAAATGGTTCGGGCAGATGACGCTGCCGCGCGAGCTGTCGATCCGGAACGGGCGGCTGTATCAGCAGCCTCTCCGGGAGCTGGAGCTCCTGCGCCGGGAGCGTGTGGAGTATCGCGATGTGCAGGTCAGGGATGTGGAGGCGCTGGTGCTCGACGGTGTGTATGGCCGTATGCTGGATCTGGAGCTGACGATCCGCCCGGAGAAGGGGGAGACGCTGTACCGGAAGTTTGCGGTGCGTTTCGCGCAGAATGAGCAGTATCAGACCTCCGTCAGCTTCCGCCCTGCAGAGTCCATCCTGAAGGTGGACCGCAAATTCTCCGGTTCCCGCCGCGCGATCATCCATCAGCGGCGCAGCCGCGTCCGTACCGAGGGAGGCGTGCTGAAGCTCCGGCTCATCCTGGACCGGTGCAGCGTGGAAGTTTTTGTCAATGATGGGGAACAGGTATTGACGGCTACCTTTTACACCGACCAGGCGGCTGACCGGGTCTCCTTCTTCGCGGATGGAGCGGTGCGGATGGATGTGGTGAAGTACGGGCTTGACGGGCGGCAGCCGCGGGAAACGGCAGAATAACAGATATGTGGCAGCCTGCGGGGACATAAGGGACTGTCCGAATGTTGCCGCCGGAGCCATGGGCGGCAGGTTGTTTGCAGAAGACAGACGGAGGAGGGAGTTTTGTGGCGGACAGAGTTACGATTCAGGATATCGCGGATGCACTTGGCGTTTCGAGAAATACGGTATCAAAGGCAATCAATAATACAGGCATCCTTGCGGATGCCACACGGGAAAAGATTTTACAAAAGGCAGTGGAAATGGGCTATAAGCAGTTTTCCTACGTGACGCTGGCAGGCAATGACGCCAGCGGTCTGCGGCTTCAGACTCTGGCGTCGACGTCCGCCGCAGCGGGGCAGCCGGGGGAGATAGGATCCGCCGCAGCGGGACAGCCGGGAGCCTCTGCCGTGGCCGCTGTGCCGGTCTCTGCGGCAGGAACGATACCGAAGCCTGCGGGCGGGAAAAATGTGATTGCGCTTTTCACGACGATGTTTCTCGGCAATTCGCATTTTTCTTCCACGATGCTGGACAAATGCCAGCGTGAGCTGTCCTACTTTGGATACAGCCTCACGATGCACCGCGTCAATCCCTCGGACCGGAAAGCGATGACGCTGCCGTATTCCTTTGACCGGGAAGTCACAGCCGGGATTATCTGTATCGAGATGTTTGATATCAGGTACGACCAGATGCTCTGTGACATCGGGATTCCGGTACTGTTCGTGGATTTTCCGGCGTCGCTCGATATCGGTACGCTGAAGGCGGACAAGCTGATCATGGATAACCGTTCCAATATTTTCCTGCTTACGGGAGAGATGGTGCGGCGCGGCAAACGGCATTTCGGCTACATAGGCGAGATCCGGCACTGTATGTCGTTCTTTGAACGGTACCTTGCCCTGCGGGAATCGCTTGTGATGCTGGGTATGCCCTGCGAGGAGGAGTACTATGTAACGGGAAATGTGGAGGGAGTCGAGACACCCACGTCGGAGCAGTACCAGCTTTATCTGGAAGATTCAATCCGCCGGATGGGGCAGCTCCCGGATGTCTTCCTCTGCGCGAATGATTTTATTGCGCTTGACGTCCTGCAGGTTTTCCGGCGGCTGGGGATCTCCGTGCCTGAGGATGTCTGGCTGTGCGGCTTCGACGATTCCCCGGAATCCCGCGTCGTGACGCCGAGGCTGACCTCGATCCACATCCACAGCCAGATTATGGGATATTCCGCGGTCAATCTGCTGTTGTCCAGGATCCGGGAGCCGTCTCTGAATTACCGTACAACGTACACGGAGACCTCGCTGATTTACCGCGAATCGACCGGGGATACACCGGCCTGAATACCTGCTGCAATGGCGCGGGACGGCAGCGGATACAGAACAAAGGAGGTTACCCTATGGAACGGATTTTCAGCCCGGACAACCCGGTTATGATTTTGATCACGAAGATCACCCTGTGCGTGTACCTGAATATTCTATGGGTGATCTGCTGCCTGCCCATTGTCACGGCGGGCGCGTCTACGACGGCGCTGTTTTATGTCACGCTCAAAATGGTCAGGAACGAGGAAGGCAGTGTAACCCGCCAGTTTTTCGATGCATTCAGGAGCAATTTCCGGCAGTCCACAGCCGCATGGCTGATCCTGCTGGCGGTCGGCCTCCTGATGGGCGCGGATGGGTACGTTCTCTGGCATCTGCGCGGGGGAAATGTGTTCTGGACAGTCCTGACGGCAGTATTTCTGGTCGCTGTTGCCGCGTTTGTGGTTGTCCTGATGTATATTTTCCCGCTGATGGCGCGTTTTGAAAATAAGCTTCGCGCAATGTTTCTGAATTCTATCATGATTGGTATGCGTTTTTTGCTCTGTACCGCATTGATGGCTGTGATTTATATCGCAATGGCGGCCATCGTCATTTTCGCCTTTACGCCAGCAGTTGTCTTCGGTGAAGGGCTGTGCGCGTATCTTTGTTCTTATTTCCTCTCCCACATCCTCTCGCTCTGCGAGCCGAAGGAGGACGGGGAGGCATTGGATGAAAGCCAGGAGGATTCCCCATGTCAGACCGTTCAAGACACCCCGAAACCCTTTCCCAAAGAGAAAAATGGCATTCTCTGACGACGCCGGGACAGCGTATCCGGTACATCTGGGATTATTATAAGCTTCCGATCCTGATTGCCTGCATCGGGATTTACATTCTGGGCTACGCTGTGTTCCGCCATGCCACGCACAAGGATACCGTCCTGTATGCGGCATTGGTCAACGTGTCTGTGGGGGAACAGATGGAAGAGGCGCTTTCCGGGGGCTTCCTTGCGGTTCTGGATGATGCAGTCAGCGCAGAAGATGTGGCAGGAAGTGACAGCAGTGCACCAGGGGCGGCAGGCAGTGGCAGCAGTGCATCGGGCGCGGAGAGCTCGTCAAACCAGGACAGCGGTACCGGCAGTGCCAATGAGACGGATGTCTCAGGACGCCAGGTCCGGCTCTACGCGGGCTGGTATTTGACAGATGACCCTTCCAATGAACAATATGAATATGTCTATGCAACGCGTATGAAGGTGCTCGCCTGTATTGATGACGAGCAGCTCGATGTCGTTCTGATGGATCAGGAAGCCTTCGATGCATTTGCCCAGAACGGCTATCTGTCAAATCTTGAGACATTTCTCGCAGAAGAGGCTCCGGAGCTTCTGGATTCCCTTCAGCCTTTCTTCGTAGATAATATCGAAATTCTGGAGGACAATGCGCAGGACGTCGCGCTTGACCCGTCCCTGGAATACGATTCTGTGACCGACTCCTATCCCATGGCGATCTCTCTGGACGATGCGCCTCTGATAGCCGAAGCCGGATTCTCTGATACAGTCTATTTCGGAATCCTCAAAAATACCCCGCGCCGGGAGATGGCAGCGACGTACCTGGACTATTTATTTACAGGTTACGATTCACGGCCGGTTTGAACTGGATATACAGACACGTCGTGCTTGCACGTAGCGTTTCCTGTTCATTGAAATGTTACAAACGTAAAATAAGATGGTGCATCAGCGTTTGCTGTTCAGGTCAAACAGACGAAAAAAATCAGATATAAATTGTGCATCTGACAGCAGTGTGACGAGAAAAATCAAAATAATTTTTACAAATACAAATATAACTGTTGACATATGTAAAAATAACTGGTATTATGCACTCATAGGCAGCAAATAAATTTTGCAAATGTAACTATTGACAGGGCGGCTGTCTGGCACCGGTGGCAATGCATCCATGTCAGCTGCCCACGCAACAAGCGGGAGGAGGAAAAAGAAATCATGGGAAATCATTCTGTGGCCGCGGCTAAGGGCGGCAGGCAGAGCCTGGGTGAACGGTTTCATAATACATGGATTTACGTCACCCATCACTGGCAGCTGTATCTGCTGTTCCTGTTACCGGCGCTTGTGCTGACGCTGGTATTCAAGTACATACCGATGGGAGGCATCCTGATTGCCTTTCAGAAGTACAACCCCTTTAAGGGGATTCTGGGAAGCGAATGGGTAGGCTTCAAGCACTTTGAACGTTTCCTGTCATCACCGGATTTTATGACGTATCTGCTCAACACATTGAAGCTGAGCATCTACGGAATGCTCTGGGGGTTCCCGATACCGATCCTTCTGGCATTCCTGCTGAACCGGATTGAGAGCAAGGGCGTCAAGAAAAAGATACAGCTCGTGCTGTATATGCCGAATTTCGTATCAGTCATCGTCCTCTGCGGTATGGTTCGCATCCTGCTGTCGGTCACAGGCCCTCTGAACCAGCTGCTCGGCACATCGACCAATTTCATGGTGATGCCGGAGGCATTCCGCACGGTCTACATCGCCAGCGGGATCTGGCAGGGCGCAGGCTGGGGCTCCATTGTCTACACGGCAGCCCTGTCGAATGCGAGCCAGGATCTGAAGGAGGCAGCCGTCATCGATGGCGCGAATATTTTCCAGCAGATCAAGGCAGTGGAGTGGCCGGCGATCAAGGACATGGTGCTGATGCAGTTCATCCTGCAGGCCGGCAATATCATGAGCATCGGCTTTGAGAAAGCGTACGCGCTGCAGACGGACCTGAACCTCAGGACTTCTGAGATCATTTCGACCTATGTGTACAAAAAGGGTCTTCTCGACGGAGACTACAGCTTTTCAACGGCAGTCGGCCTGTTCAATACGGTTGTCAATGTCATTCTCCTCGTTCTGGTGAACAAGATCGTGGCGAAGATGAATGACGGAAAGGGCTTATAAAGGGGGTGTGCGGCATGAAAAGGAAAAGCAGATTTGCCCGTTACTCCATGGAGGACAAGGCATTGCTGATGCTGGGATATATCCTGCTCGGCCTGTTCGTCCTGGCAATCATCGTTCCGATGATTTATATCGTGGTGGCATCCTTCATGGATCCGATCACGCTGCAGAACAAGGGCATTACCTTTGATTTCGAGAAGTGGACGCTGACAGCTTACGAGCGCGTGATTTCCAACTCCCAGATCTGGATTGGTTTTAAGAACGCTGTCCTTTATTCTGTGCTGTTCATGGTCATCTCGGTGGCAGTGACGATGTTGGCGGCCTATCCGATGTCGCGGGCGGACTTCAAGGGCAGGGGGTTCTTCAACCTCATCTTTATGATCACGATGTTCTTCGGCGGAGGCCTGATCCCGACTTACCTGCTCATCAGCAACCTGGGACTCCTGGACAGTATGTGGGCTGTGATCCTGCCGGGCGCTTTCTCCGTCTGGAACATGATTATCGCGAGGACCTATTACCAGGGTGTCCCGCAGGAGCTGCGGGAGGCGGCGGATGTGGACGGCGCAAGTGAGATCGTCTACTTCTTCAAAATCCTGCTCCCGGTGTGCACGCCGGTGATCGCGGTGCTGGCTCTGTGGCAGTTCGTAGGTATGTGGAACAGTTACTTTGACGCGATGATCTACCTGAATGATACCGCGAAGCAGCCGCTGCAGCTCGTACTCCGCTCAATCCTGATCCAGAACCAGCCGGAGTCCGGCATGATTTCCGATATGCAGAGCACGGCGGAGCGCGCACAGCTCGCAGAGCTGCTGAAATACGCAACCATTATTATTTCCAGCCTTCCGCTTCTGGTGATGTATCCGTTTTTCCAGAAGTACTTCGACAGCGGCATTATGGCCGGGTCGGTCAAGGGCTGATGGAAGGGCAGCGGCTCCCGCACAGAAGAGAAGTGTAGCAGTTCAGCCGGTGGCCGGACTATTATGGGGGCGCTGCTGCTTATCCGAAAGGATTCTGATCGTGAACAAGGCGAAACGCCATAAAAAGAAAGGAGATTCCTACTATGAATAACAAAATGATTAAGAGAGCAATGGCTGTCATTCTCGCTGCGGGAATGGCAGGGGCAATGGGAACCGGCGCGCTGGCGGATGAGATCACATTTCCGCTGGAGGAGACCGCTACCTTTACCGGCATGATCAGCTACCCGGTCGGTACTGAGTCGGAGCCGAACAACCGCACAATCTTCAAGCGCCTGGAGGAGGCGACGAACGTGCACATCGACTGGACTGCGATCCAGAGCGACCAGTGGAGCGACAAGATCTCCCTGAATATGGCAAACATCAATGCGATCACAGATTTCGTATTCACTGCAGGCTTTTCAGACAGCGATCTGCTGCGCTATGCGGACCAGGGCGCGATCATCCCGCTGGAGGAGTATATTGATACTGTGATGCCGAACCTGAGCGCGGTATTTGAAGAATATCCGGAGTACCGCACGATGAGCACGGCAACGGACGGCCATATCTACGCACTTCCGTGGATCGAGCAGCTCGGCTCGGGCAAGACCGCGATCCAGACAGTCGGCGATATGAGCTTTATCAATAAGAAGTGGCTGGATTTCCTCGGACTTGAGGTCCCGACGACGGTCGATGAATTCGAAGAGGTGCTGATCGCGTTCCGTGACAATGCGGATGCGATCCAGGCAGAGTTCGGCATTGAAGGCAGCATCATCCCGATGTCCTTCATCATGAACGACGGCGACCAGGATCCGGCGATCCTGATCAACGGTTTCGGCGAAGGCTACGGCGATGGCGACCGTGGCAGGCATATTGCCGTGACAAATGATAAAGAAGTCATCTGCTCTGCGACACAGGAAGGCTTCTTCAAGGGGATGCAGTGGCTGCATCAGCTCTATGAAGAGAACCTGATCGACCCGGAGGCATTTACGCAGGAATGGGCGACCTATGTGGCAAAGGGGAAATCCGGGCGTTATGGCGTATGCTTCAGCTGGGACATTGCCAATATCGACAATCTCGAGGATTGGGTGCCGCTCCCGGTGCTGACTGCGGATGTGCGCAACCTGACCCCGCAGAACGGTTCCTTCACGAGCGGCTATGACCGTGGACGTTGCGTGGTGACGGCTGTAGCGGATGATCCGGCGCTGGTATGCGCGTGGCTGGACCAGATGTATGATCCGATGCAGTCCCCGCAGAACAACTGGGGCACCTACGGCGAGGATGATGATTTTGATATCTTTGTAATGGGTGAGAACGAGAATGGCGAGCCGATGCTGCAGCATGCCCCGCTGGGCGACGCGTCGCCGGTAGAGGTGCGCGAAGCGGAATGTGTCGGCGGGCCGCTGGCTGTGCTGGATGATTACTATGGCGTATATGTGACCTGCCCGGATGACGCGCAGTACCGCCTCGACTGGATCGAGGAGTACTACACTCCGGATATGACAATGGACTACGTATATCCGAACGTCTTCATGAGCGCGGAGGATACAGAGGAGCTTTCCAACCTGCAGGCGGACATCACGAAGACGATCAATGCGGCGAAGTCTGACTGGGTCATGAACGGCGTGGACGAGGCGGCGTTCGAGGAGTTCAAGAGCAGCCTGGATGCGTATGGCCTGCAGGATATGCTGGCGATCTTCCAGAAGTACCTGGATGCTTATTACGCGGAGTAAGCAGGATTCTTATTTATGCACACAGGGCGGGTATTTCAGCGGCAAAACCGCTGCGGAAAATGATTGACATAAAAACCCGCCATGGTTATAATGATAGTACCGAACAGGAAAATAGTGGTGTAGCCCTATCCAGCGATAGGGCTACACTCATAATCAGGGAGTACGCACCCTAAAGGCGGGGACGCGGCTCCCTGAAAGTGTTTCAGAAATATTGGTATCCATGATTTCTTTTGGCCTGGATGAGCGGAAAACGCCATGAGGAAAAGAGTTATGACGTTTCATAATACTGCGGGAAGACCCGCGGATATCAGAGGAACGAAAGGAGACATTCAGTATGGAAGAGAAGCAGGGAAACAGGCAGGGAAAAATGATAGCAGAGGAGCGGGGCGGATCGGAGAAGACAGCGCCGGAAGCTGTTTATGGGCAGGCCGGGATGATACAGGATAAGGTATCCGCTTCCCATGGGCCGGAGCAGGAGCCAGGCAGCCGCGGCGTCAGTGAGACATGGGCTGAGGAGACGATTGCGGATCTGGACGATTTCATAGAGTCGCAGGGCATCTATATCCGCCAGTGAGACGGACACGTGAGGCTATGGGGCTGCATCGGTTGGGGATTCCCATGGAACCGCAGTTCGCGTAAATGATTGAGAAGCGGTCGATCGCATAGTTCTGGTCGGAACGGTCGCGGATCACAAGGCGTGAAAACATGATAATGATAAGATGCGTCGCAACCGCCAGGCCATAGGAGAGCAGCAGGCCGCGCACAAGCTGCGTGTTGTAGTCCGTCTGCATTGACATAATCGCCATCTGGTTTGTGATAATGAGAAACATGATGTTAACCCTTTCTGAGAACTGAAGTGCCCGGATGGAGATTGCTTTGCAGGGACTTTTCAGTATGATAGCATTGTGTAGTA
>CAYRKA010000078.1:0-10739 GCA_964424785.1 uncultured Lachnospiraceae bacterium
TTTATTAAGGCTTTTTTAGATTCCTGTTTCTGATGCCTGAACAGCTATAGAATTTCCTGCTCCATACAATATTCAGCCAGGAGCTGGTTCAGCGCCGAGGCGCTGCTCGAATGAAGCCGCTCGACTGGGATGTTATTCTTTTTTGCCACATCCAGCGCGGACTTCACCATTTTGTGGGACACCGTACTGGTAAACAGAATCATCAGACCCGGTGTACCTACCTTCTTGCGGAAGCTCCCGTTCTCTTTTGCAAATATTTTTGTGCTGCATCCGTGTGATTTGCAGATCTTTTCATATTGACAGACCATACATTCGTTTCCGCCGATAATTACAACGCTCATACCTGCTCTCAGCTCCTTTACATTCATCAAAATAGTAGTTAGCTGTTTCTAACTTATGCGTTTTTAAATACGGATATCAATCTATATCCGTATCGCTCTTTAGTTAGACAATGCTAACCTATCTATGCATTATATCGGCGTTTCTTTGATTCGTCAAGTTTTTTCAATTACAAAAAGGAAACGGATAGGGCAGACTGCTCTCCCCTATCCGATGAAAATGGACCCTGTCCGGGCTCAGATCCCAGCCGCCTCGAGCAGCCCCGGCACCTTTGACTCCCAGCCAAGCGCCATGATATGTACGCCCTGGCAGTACGGCCTGCATGCCTTGATAATGCGCGCCGCAATCTCCACGCCGGTGATACCAGCCTTGGTCTTCTCCTTGTCCGCCTTCAGCTCCTCAATCATATCGTCCGGCACGTGGACTCCGGCTACGTTATTGTTCATGAATTTCGCCATGCCCGCTGATTTCGGGATGATGATCCCGACCTGGACCGGCTTGCCAAACTGTTTTGCTTTCTCCATGAACTTAATGAACTTCTCCGGCTCGAAAACAGCCTGCGTCTGGAAATAATCGCAGCCTGCGGCAACCTTCCTCTCCATCTTGGCAAGCTGCGCGTCAACGGAATCGCTGCACGGCGACACAACCGCGCCTTTCGCAAACTTCGGCGGCTCACCGACGAGCTTATTCCCGCCGAGATCCTCGCCCTCTTCCAGCTTCTTCACGGTATGGATCAGGGATACGGAATCCAGGTCGAATACCGGCTTTGCCTGCGGATGGTCGCCCATCTTCGTATGGTCTCCCGTCAAAAGCAGCAGGTTCTCAATTCCCAGCATCGCGGCGCTCAGAAGGTCAGACTGCAGCGCGATGCGGTTCCTGTCGCGGCAGGTCAGCTGGAAGATCGGGTTCAGCCCCGCGTCCTTCAGGACCTTGCACGTTGCCAGAGAGCCAAGGCGCATCACGGAGGACTGGTTATCCGTCACGTTCACCGCCGTAATACCGCTCAAATATGTTTTCGCTTCTTCCACCACATTTTCAATATGGCATCCCTTTGGCGGGCCTACCTCCGCCGTAACTACAAATTCGCCGCGCTCAAATGCTTCTGTAATTCTCATAATACATTGCTCCTGTTCATTATAGATTTGTATAACAGTTATAATCCGGGAACTTCCTCATCCGTTGCATAATTGCGGATCTGGGTCGGGCATTTCAATACATCCAGGCGCCCAAGCTGCGCGAGCCGCCTGTAAATGCGCTCCCATCCGCACTCCATGCTGCTGTCTACCTCACATTTGCCGTCTTTGGAACCGCCGCACTGCCCGTTGACCAGACTCTTGGAACAGGCCGTGATCGGGCAGATCCCGCCAGTCAGGTTCAGATAGCATTCGCCACACTGGTCGCACTTGTATTCGAGCGGTGTCACGCCCTGGAAGCCCGGCATCGGCCAGGTATCACAGGCCGCACAGACTTTCTTCTCCTCCAGATACTCCGCGACGGTCTGTACGCCGACGCCGCAGGAGAATACGAGCACCACATCCGCGGCCTCAATCTCGTCCTTATGCCTCTCGAGGCGCAGCTTCATATTTTCCGGATTGCATATGTAATCTGTCGTAAGGATCCCGGTCACATCCCCGCCCGCAGCCATCTCTTTTTGAAGCTCTGTGGCTTCCTTCTCCGGAAAATGGACTTCCTTGCAGCCTTCGCAGTTTATGATAAAGACTTTCTTGCCGTCTGCCAGTGATGCGATAGTTTCCCTTGATTTTAATTCGGTAATTAACATATCACTTCATCCCCCTTACTGCATTTTTCCCGGCTTTGATCTTGCTGACTAACGGGATCTTCGAGGAGCAGATATACTCGCAGCATCTGCACTCGACACAATCCATGACATTCCTGTCTTTCATGCCCTGCCAGTTCTCCTCATCCGCATACTTTGCGAAATACAGCGGGGAAAGCTCCATCGGACATACATCTACGCAGCGTCCGCACTTGATACACGGCTGTTCCACTGTATGGTCCGTATCAACCACAATGATTCCGTTGGAGCCCTTCATGATCGGTACATTCGTATCCGAAAGGACAAAGCCCATCATCGGACCGCCCGCCTTGACGGTGATATCATCGCCTGTCACGCCGCCGCAGTAGTCGATCAGATCCTGTGTATTGGTACCGATCTTGACGATGTAATTGCCAGGCTTCTTAAGCCGCTCGCCGGTAACGGTCACGACACGCTCTACTAACGGCATACCCTTCCGGATCGCATCCGAGATCGCCTTTGTCGTGCTGATATTGCTCACAACACAGCCCACATCCGCCGGCAGACCGCCGCTCGGCACCTGCCTCTTCAGCACACGCTTGATCAGCATCTTCTCAGCGCCCTGCGGATATTTGGTCTTCGCTGCCACAACCTCGATCTCATCGATGTCCGCTGTCTTCGCTTGCATCAGCTCAATGGCATCCGGCTTGTTATCCTCAATCACAATGATGCCCTTCCCGGCGCCCACTGTCCTGATGATCACCTTCAGGCCATAGATCACATCGTCCGCAAACTCCAGCAGCACCCTGTGGTCCGCCGTCAGAAGCGGCTCACACTCACAGCCGTTCAGCAAAACCGTGTCGATCGGCTTCGGCGGCTTCAGCTTCACGGAAGTCGGGAAGCCCGCCCCGCCCATACCTACGATCCCCGCCTCGCGGACAATCGCAACGATCTCGTCCGGCGCCAGGCTGTCAGGATCCTTGTGCGGCTGTACGGATTCATGCAAAGTATTCTTCCCATCCGAACGGATGACGACAGACATACATTCGCCTCTCGTCGCATGCCCACGCGGTTCAATCGCGATCACAGTTCCGCTCACGCTGGAATGTACCGGGCTGCTGATAAAGGCCGCTGCTTCGCCAATCTTCTGACCAACCCGGACGGTATCTCCCACCTGCACAACGGGAGTCGCCGGAGCGCCCGCATGCATGGACAGAGGAATCACCACAACCTCCGGATCCGGGAACCTCTCCAACGCAAGATGCTCGGTATACTCCTTGCGCTCCGACGGATGGACCCCGCCATAATACCCGTCCAGCCTGTCCTCGCGGATCGATTTCACATAATCGTTCACAAACCTGAAATTAACCTTCGAGTAATCCCTCACCTGTACCGGCTGATGTAAGAACTCATCCAGGCGGCCCTGCTTCTCCAACCTCTTATAAATTTTTTCCCATGCGCAGTCCTTATTGCAGTCCACTTCGCATTTGCCGTTCTTCGCGCCGCCGCACTGTCCGTTCACCAGGCTCTTGGAACAGTCAACAACAGGACATACCCCTCCGGTAATATTCAGGTAGCACTGAGCGCACGCGTCACAGCGCTTCTTCGTGAGCGCCATGCCATGATGCCCTCTGTAATTAAGGGAATTGCTGGCCGCATATACGGGCTTCCCTGCCAGATCCGCAACCGTCTGGATACCAAGGCCGCAGGAAACCACAAAGACATTTTCCGTCCCCTCCGGGATCAGATCCTGCAGCTTCTTTTCCGTCAGGGTCTTGTTGCAAAGGAAATCAACCTTCGCGCTGCCCGTGACCGTCTTGCCCTCTCCGGCTGCAAGCTTCTCGAATTCGCTGCAGTCCGGCTCGTCGACCGTGTCAAATTCCTTGAAGCACTTATTGCAGGCAATGATGAACAGATGATCCTTACCGGCTAATAATGATACCAGTTCGTCGTTACTTTTCAGCTTATACTTGGTATAGTTTTCCAATTGCTCACCTTCCTTTAACATGATTTGCGGACTCTGTATCCTGATCTGTTTATGCTGCATTTCTTCAGGCTCTGCGCATCGGGAAAAACGAATGCACAAACAGGACAGCTCCGCAGCTGATACATAAATATATATACCACAGATCAGCAATATTATCCAGCTGAAACATATACTTTTTAAAAAATTTGTAAATCGGACAGGGGAGGGCTATCGGCCCTATCCACCGCGCCGAGGACGGCAACGGCTTTGCCGCTGAAATTTCCTTGCCGCCCCGTGCACAATCGAGTAGGGAAGATGCAATCTGACCTACTCGCCGCCCCGTGCGCATAGAAAAAGAAGCTGTCGGGAAATTAACAGCTTCTTTCTCAGGCAACACCCGCCATTTTCCTGTCACCGGCCTTCTCCGCCCATCTTTTCCGCAATCTTCTCCGGCACAGCTATCATCCCGAACCGCCACAGCAGGCTGTATACATAACTGATCCCGCGTATATCGCCCAACGCTTTCGGCCTTTCCACAATACTTCCCTGCTCCATCGCCCTCTCGAACGCAATCCGAACGGAGCTCCACGTCAGCGACTTACTGTTAGCCATCCGGTCGACAAACAGTTCCTTTGTGAATTCTCCTCTCCTGCCACGTTTGAGCTCATAAGTAAACGGCAGACCCGACGCAGTGAAGAACGGATAAGACTGGAACGCAACAATGCATTGCCATAAATTTTCCTCCGTAGGCTCCTCCTTCAGCCTCGCTACAGCCTTTTGTCTCAACTGATATTCCTGCACACGCTCCGCATTCTGGCGCGGTCCCGCCCCGGTCTCCTTCTTTTCCCGGTACACTTCATCCACTGTATCCATAGTATTCCTTTCCTGTGCCACCGGAAACTCCGTCTCCTATGGCACAAAATGCTCCGCGAAGATCGCACTGCCTCCATTCCCGTCTGTTGGGGTTACTTTATCACAGGCTTCGCGAAATAGCAAGGCATCCACTGAATGTCAGAATCATCAGCGTCCCTTTTTTAAAATGGGGGAAAATGAGGAAATACAGGAGACATTTGTTTGCCATTCACAGATAAATGTGTTATACTGACAAAAACATATGTACGGGAGGAACTACAATGCCGGGACCGATAACAGCCAAACAGGAAGAAATTCTGAACTATATCAAGAACGAGATACTCGAGCGTGGATTCCCGCCTGCAGTACGTGAGATCTGCCGGGCCGTCCATCTCAAATCCACTTCGTCCGTCCATTCCCATCTGGAGTCCCTTGAGAAGAATGGTTATATCCGCCGCGACCCGACGAAGCCGCGTGCGATTGAGATTCTCGATGAGTCATTCAATATGCTACGCCGCGAGATGGTCAATGTGCCGGTTGTCGGCACGGTAGCTGCCGGACAGCCGATCCTCGCGGAGCAGAATATTGAGAGCTATTTCCCGATACCGGCTGAGTATATGCCGAACCAGCAGTCCTTTATCCTTAAAGTGCAGGGCGAGAGCATGGTCAACGCCGGCATCCTGAACGGTGACAGCATTCTTGTGAAGCAACAGGCAACTGCCCGCAACGGTGATATTGTTGTTGCTTTGATTGATGATTCCGCTACCGTCAAGACATTCTATAAGGAGAATGGCCATTACCGTCTTCAGCCGGAGAACGATACAATGGAGCCGATCATTGTTGACGAGCTGCAGATTCTCGGGAAGGTGTTCGGTATCTTCCGCTTTTTATAATTCATTTATGGCCCGGTCCGGACGTTTTGGCAGGCATATTCTATTCTTCTTCCGTGCCGAACCGCTTCTCCAGTCCATTGATGAGCTGTACCGGCATCGCGACATGGAATCCGCCCGGATTGAGCAGGAAGCCTTTTGAATCCTTGACGAGCATCTTCTTGAGCTGCGCAAACGGTACTGCCAGTGCCTTGAATTTGTTCTCACGGTTAAATTTGGACAGCTCTGTTGGATCTGTAAAAATCGGCTGCAGTATCTCTTCATTTTTGTTTTTGAGAACCGGCAGGCGGTATTTGCGGTTTTTCAGCTTCTCGGTATCGCTCTCCGGCCCGTCAAGCATCTCTATCGGGAAGACGTACTTTGCTTTCAGGAGATTCGCCGCAAGCTCCTCCTCGAGATCTGCAAGCTGAGTTTTCTCTTCGTTCGGGACCGGTCTGGAAGCTTCCTGCATGAAATACAGCCCCGTAAGCTGCAGCCCGGGATTCTGTATCGGCTGCTGCTCCTTCGGCAGCTTTGAAAAATCGGGGCGACGTACCAGTTCGGAGAGTTCGATATGATTTTCCGCGTTCTCCCCGACAAACACAAGCTCATTCACGCCGATTGTGTAGAGCATTGAAAAAAATCCAAGAAAGGCCTTATTCGGATATTTGACTCCACGCAGCAGGATTTTTTTCTCCGTATATGGCTTCGCGAATTTCTGGAGAAGCGCCTCCGTGTCAAAAATCCATACCTGGTCGTTGAACGTCTCCGGGTCGCAGACAACAAACGGCATATTTGTAAACGCACAGTATGCAACGACCATTTCCTTCTTTTTCTGAATACTTCTGACTAAAAATGTTTTATCAACAGCCATGTCACTTTCTCCTGTTATTGATTGTTTATCCTCCCGGCGTTGTTCACAGCGGGGTATCTGACAGCGCCTGCGTCCCAAGCTCATCCGGGGAAATGATCTTCCCGTCGCGCCAGATACGCTCGAGATCATAAAACAGGCGGTTCTCCGAATCAAAAATATGCACGATAATATCCCCGTAGTCCAGCAGTACCCAGCTGGCTGTACGGTATCCTTCGGTCTGACGTACCGGATAGCCGGCTCTGCCGAGCTCTTCCTCCACGTTATCGGCGAGCGCCTGTACCTGATTGCGGTTCGTACCGGATGCAATGATAAAGTAATCGGCCAGCACGGAGACCTCCTCAATATTGATGATCTTGATATCCTGCCCTTTCTTATCGTCAAGCGCATGATATGCAAGCCGTGCCATCTCTGTTGCGTTGTGTTCTGCCATGTGTTAAGCCTCCTCTTCCTCAATAAGTTGTTTATAATAATTATAAGCTACCACCGTCTGGTTATCAAGGTATGCTTTTCCCCGCTCCAGATAAAAAAGCGTGTCACGCAGTGTCAGATATACAGCCAGGTCAAGGTCAGTGAAAGCAATCTTGCGGATATGTCCGAGATTCGGCGCTTTCTGGCGCATTGGTTCAATATAATCAGCAAGGAAAATTATTTTTTCAAGCAGTGTCATTGCGGGCTTGCCGGTCGTGTGGCAGGCAATGGCACTCAGGATCTCCTCATCCTCGACATGGTATTTTTCGCGTGCAATATACGCGCCCAGGCTGGCATGCAGCAGATACGGGGAACGTTTTTCCGCATCCGACACCGGGATATTGTACTGACGGCAAAGCTTTAGCTTTTTGGCATTCGGAATGCATTTCGCACAGTCATGCAGCAAACCTGCTACCTGTGTGCGCTCCAGATCGGCATCATAACACATCGCAAGTGCGGCAGCTGTATACATAACTCCAAGCGTATGGCTGTACCGCATTGCATCCACATATTTTTTCAGCTTTTTCTGCATTTTCAAGATATTATAAGTACCCATCTCTCATTCCTCAATGCGTATATTTCCGTATATCTGATGCGCTTCGATATATTGCCGTACGGAATCGGGCACAAAATACCGAATAGAATGTCCCTCTCTGACCATGCTCCGCAGCTTGCTCGAAGCGATCTCAACATCGGGGGTACGAAGCAGGCAGACCGTTGCGCCGAACCGCCTGCGCAGTACCTCCATCCGGCTCTTCAGTTCTTCAAGCGGCATCTTATCGCGGGCCGCTACCGCCAGAATACAGTTTCTGCAGATGATCTCAGGATTTTTCCAGGTATCGAAGGCCGCAAGGGAGTCAGCGCCGATAATGAAATAGTAATCATTTCCCGGATGGGCTGACCGCAGCCTGAGCAGTGTCTCATTTGTGTAGGTAAGACCGGCACGGCGCATTTCCTCCTCATCAACCGCAAAATGCGGATTGTCCGCAATCGCGAGGCAAATCATCTCGAGCCGTTCCCGGTCGGAGGCGCCGTCCGCCCGGTTCCGCTTGTGAGGCGGGTTGCCGGATGGCAAAAACAGTACTTCATTCAATTTAAACTGTTCATATGCGCACTCAGCAAGCATCAGGTGCCCGATATGGATCGGGTCAAATGTGCCGCCCATCAGTCCCACACGGCGTTTCACGCTGTCCATCCCTGCATTCCCCTCATTTTTTGGCCGCCTTTGGCAGTTCAATTCTCTTTTTGTTATCTATTCCTTCTTTGTAGAGGACAATTTTTTTGCCGATTACCTGGACAACCTGTGAATGTGTGCGTTCCGCTATAATCTGTGCGATCTCATTCGGATCATCCGGGCAGTTCTGGAGTACACTCACTTTGATCAGCTCGCGCGTTTCAAGCGCCTCGGCGATCGCAGCGGTAACCTCAGGTGTCAGGGAGGACTTGCCGATCTGGAAAATCGGATCCATTGTCATCGCAAGCCCCTTTAAATAAGCACGCTGCTTACTTGTCATAATAGCCTCCTGTTATTTGTAATAATCAAAAGAAAGCCCGTATATGCGCACAGTATCCCCGTCTTTGATGCCGAGCGCTTCGAGCTGTTCGAGTACACCCTGTTCCTTCAGGAAATTCTGGAAAAAACGGAACCCCTTCTCCGATTCGAGATTCGTGTATCCAAGCATTTTCTCAATCCGCGGCCCTTCGACGATGTAGGTGCCGTCTTCCTCGGCTTTTTCTACAGTGAACGGGAGATCCTCTCCGGCAAGCATCAGCTCCGGATCGTATTCCTGTTCAAAGACCACTGTCTCCTGCGGCATGGAGCTCAGCATCTCCTGCACATAGTACAGCAGTTCCCTGATGCCTTTCCCGCTGACAGCCGAGACCGCAAAGACGCGGATGCCTCCTGGCTCGAATTCGTCCTTCAGCCTCTGTACAGGATCTTCGTCCCCGGCATAGATTGCGTCGATTTTATTTGCTGCTATCACCTGCGGACGCCGGGCAAGTTCTTCATTGTACGCTGCAAGCTCCTTGTTGATTTTGTAAACATCGTCAACCGGATCCCGGCCTTCCGTTGAGGCCGCGTCTACAATGTGGATCATGACCTTTGTGCGCTCCACATGGCGCAGGAATTCATGACCCAGGCCGACGCCTTCAGACGCGCCCTCTATCAAACCCGGGATATCAGCAATCACAAAGCCGCCATCGTCCAGGTCGACCACTCCGAGATTCGGCGAGAGCGTCGTAAAATGGTAATTCGCGATCTTCGGCGTCGCATTTGTAACACGTGCCAGGAAGGTCGATTTTCCGACATTCGGGAAACCGATCAGCCCGACATCCGCAATCACCTTCAGCTCAAGCAAAACTTCGAGCTCCTTTGCGTCCTGCCCGGGCTGTGCGTACTTCGGTGCCTGCATTGTCGCAGTGGCGTAATGCATATTCCCGTTCCCGCCGCGCCCGCCGCGCAGGATGACCTGACGCTCATTGCCGCCTGACATATCAGCGATGACCTTGCCGGTCTGTGCATCCTTGATCACAGTCCCCTCGGGTACCTTCAGTATAATATCGTCTCCATCAGCGCCGTGGCACCTGCGCTTGCCCCCGGGTTCCCCGTCACCGGCAGAGAACTTCCTTCTGTGCCGGAATTCAATCAGGGTATTCTGTCCCTTATCCACCTCAAAAATCACGTTTCCGCCCCTGCCGCCGTCTCCGCCGTCCGGGCCGCCGTCCGGGACGAACAGCTCCCTGCGGAAGCTGACATGGCCGTCTCCGCCTTTGCCGGAACGGATGATAATTTTTGCCCTGTCCGCAAACATCCGGGTACCTCCATATATTTCTTGCGTGCTGCGTCAGCAGCAATATACCTCTCGCGCGCCTGCGCATAGAAAACAGGCTTCAAACCACATCCTGATTTGAAGCCTGCACGGATTATTCTGCTGCTATCGGAAGTACAGAAACCTGTTTCCTGTCTCTTCCTTTTCTTTCAAATCTCACAATACCGTCTGCTTTCGCAAACAATGTGTCATCACCGCCGCGTCCTACATTAACGCCCGGGTGAATCTTTGTACCGCGCTGCCTGTAAAGGATATTGCCGGCCTTTACAAACTGTCCGTCCGCCCTCTTCGCGCCAAGCCTCTTGGACTCGGAATCACGTCCGTTCTTTGTAGAACCAACTCCCTTTTTGTGAGCGAAAAACTGAAGGTTCATGTTCAGCATAATCACACCTCCTCAAATATCAATCTGACATATTTTGTTCCGTATTCAGCCTCAATCCCCTGGATCCCCAGGACAAGGCTGTCCATCAGCAAAGAAGCCCTCTCACCGGGCAGAGCCGGAAACCAGACCTTAAACAGCCCGCCATCCTCTGCAGCCTCTCCCTCATATGCATCTTCCGTGAACTGCTCAATCGAATTCACTGCATTGAATACAAGGGCACTAACGGCTGCACAGACGATATCACTGCCCTCGTTGCCATAGCCTGCATGTCCGCTGCTCTCAAAGCCTCTGTACTGATTGCCGGATTTCCACACTGTAAACCGAATCATATTGATTAACCGTTGATTTTTTCAATCTTAACCTGTGTGTACTGCTGTCTGTGGCCGTTTTTCTTGTGGTAAC
>CAYRKA010000079.1:0-10664 GCA_964424785.1 uncultured Lachnospiraceae bacterium
ACCCGCGCTTTGCGGCGCGCTTCCTGGAGGCTGCCCGCCGCAAAAAGATACTGGATGGAACCTGCTCTCCATGATACAACAAGAGCAGATAATCATATGAAATAATGGGGGCGGATGGGATGTACCAGGTACTGTTTGCGGAGGATGAGCTGCTGGTGCGGCTGGGGCTGCAGAACGCGATCCCGTGGGAGAAATTTGATATGGAGCTGGCTGCCCAGGCCGACAATGGCGAAGAGGCGTTCCGCCTGTTCATGGAGATCCGTCCGGATGTGCTGATCACCGATATCCGTATGGACAAGATGGACGGGAGTGAGCTGATCCGCAGAGTCCGGGAGATAGACAAGGACTGCGCGATTATCGTTATTTCCTGCCTGGACGATTTCT
The DNA here is from genome assembly GCA_964424785.1 of uncultured Lachnospiraceae bacterium. GTDB lineage: Bacteria > Bacillota > Clostridia > Lachnospirales > Lachnospiraceae > Choladousia. Next base: position 385 of record CAYRKA010000079.1, read on the forward strand.
GGATTCTGAAGAACCTGATCCCGCAGAGGATCATCGGCTACATTTCCAAGGCAGAGATGAGCATGGAGGAGATTTACGCCGTATTGGAAGATACGCGCAAATACCTGAAAAGCCTCGGGAGGGAAGGCCGCAGCGGGGAGCCTGCGGCGGAGCCGGAAGCGCTCCTGGCGGCTTATCTCCAGGAAGGCGGCCGGTGGCCGCTGGAGGGTGAGGAACCATCTGAGCTCCTGCTGTTCTGGCTCAACGAAAAGAACAGGGAAAAGATCAACGACCTGGCCATGAAATTTGTGCGGGATCTGATCCGGCAGCAGATTCCAGAGGGGTTTCTGGTGGAGATCGGGGACCGCGAGATGTGCCTTTTGCCGGATGAGCCGCTGGAAATGGATGATATCGAATGTGTGCTCCGCTCGATAGATGGCTTTCTGGGCGTCCGTTTTTCCGTATCTGACGGTTTCCGGAAAAAAGGGGAGGGCCTTCCGGAGCTGTACCGCCGCATCAAAAAGGAAGCAGGGGATGAACAGGAGAACAATTATCTAGTACAGTCCGCGATCCGCCATATGCGGCTGCACCACCAGGAGCCGCTGAGCCTCACCGACATATCCGGTGTCCTCGGGCTGAGCCCAAGCTATTTCTCGCATCTGTTCAAAAAGGAGACTGGGAAAGCCTATGTGGAGTATTTGAATGAGATCCGCCTGGAAGCGGTGAAGGAGGATCTGAGATACAGCAATGATACGATAGCTGTGATTGCGGAAAAGCATGGCTTCAACAACCAGGAGTATTTCAGCAGGCTATTCAAAAAATGTACGGGCGTTTCTCCGGCCAGGTGGAGGAGACAGGAGCGATGAGACTGATCAATGCTATGAAACGGATGGACTGGAAGCACAGGCTGCTCTTTACCGCCCTGGGCGTTGTGATATCGGTGCTTGTGCTGATGTTCGGGATCACGTACAGTTATTTTGTGAAGAAGCTGACAGTGGCGAATGAGCGTATTGTCCTGAATACGTTCCAGGAATCGGAAAGCCGGATCGATACCATACTGGAGACGGCGGATCTATGCCTGAGCCGCCTGTCAAACAAGGCTGCTGTATGGGATTTCTCGGCTGACAACTATGAGAACAGCCTGAGCCGGGTCATATCGATCCGATCTGTGGTGCAGTTCATGACAGAGATGCTGTCTCTGAATGACAGCATATATGGATTTGGCGTCTGGAACGGTTCCGGGCAGTGCATTGCAAGTACCTCAGCCAAAAGCAGGAGCGGCACGACAGAGGTGGCTCCTGAAACGGCGCAGTTGTTTGAGGAATGCAGGGGAAACTATCCATATGTGACATGGATTATGGGGGAAGAGCTCCGAATCGGGGACGGGATGCCGCTGTCGTGCCTGATGGATACCTCCGTGATCGTCGGGATCAAGGCGCTTGGCGAATCGGATGCCTATATGGAGGACAGCTATCTGCTGATTGCCCTGAGCGAAGCTTCCATCCGGGAAAAATTTACCATGTCCGTCTACAATGGGAGCAGGACCGTGCTTCTGGACCAGGACAGGACGATCATCTCATCCACGGAGGAGGAGCTCCTGGGGGATGTCTACGAGCCTGATTCAGGCTGCCAGAATATTGAGTATGCGTTATCCAGTAACGGGTGGATGTTTGTCAATATGATCCCCAAAAACATATATTTGCGGGAAATCAGGGATATCCGTAATATATGGCTGATTCTCAGTATTCTGGCCGCCGCAGGTATCATCCTGTTCTTTAATGTGTGGACAAAAAGGTATACGCAGCCGATCCAGCATCTGATGGAGTCCATGGAGCTGGTGGGGCAGGAAAACCTGGAGATTGTCCCCACGCCCGGAAAGGGATGGCCGGAGCTGGTGAAGCTGAACGCGATGTTTTACCAGACCGTGCAAAAGCTGAAGGAATATATCCGGAGGGTCCAGAAGGCGGAAAAGGATAAGGCGATGGAAGAGCTCCGTGCCCTGCAGTATCAGATGAATCCGCACTTCCTCCAGAATTCGCTGAATTCGATCCGCTGGATGGCCATGATGACGAATAATATTAAGGTCGCCGATTCTCTGATGATCCTGAGTAAAATGATCGTGCCTGTTTTCCGCAACCCCAGCTTCACCTGGAAACTCCGGGACGAGATCGGGTTCCTGGAGAACTATGTGGCTATGATGCAGATCCGCTTCGGGAATTACATGGAATACCATACAGAATACAGCCCGGAGCTGCTGGAGGAAGACTTCCCGCGTTTTATCCTGCAGCCTATCCTGGAAAACTGTTTCGTCCACGGCAGCAGCATACGTGAGCTCAGGCAGATCTGGCTCAGGATCAGGAAAGCGGATTATCTGGTGATTGAAGTGCAGAATACCGGCGTTTTCATGGACGAGGCTGAGCTGGATGCAGTAAACTGCCGGATCCGGGAAGGGGACTGCAGCGGGAACAGCCTGGGCCTTGCGAATGTCCGGAAACGTCTGGAAATCCTTTACGGGGAACGCGGGCAGATCTGGGTCGACTCCGGGCGGGAGCGCGGCGTGGTAACCTATATACGGTTTTGAATCCTGTAGAATATGGACATAAAGAAACAAAATAAAGCGAATGATATGTGCAGTTTGACAAGGACTCTGGACGGAAGAGAATACAATGCGTCGAACTGCATATATTTTTTGCCATATAATGACTGAAATTATAAAAATTGACGGATTTTTCGAAAAAACAAGAAAAAACCAAAATTAGTACCATAGATAAATCGGATGCGCCATAAAAAACAGAATAAAAGCGGAATAATTCAAAAACTTCGCAAAAAACATCATTTTACGGATAAAAAAATTAAAGTAAAATAAATTGTGTTAGCAATGGGAATCCATATTATAGAAGATTGGAGGAGAGATGATGAAACGGAAACAGTTAGCAGGTATATTGATGAGTGCGGTGATGGCAGCGGGCACGCTGGCCGGCAGTGCACCGGCAGTGGGGGCATTCGCCGCGGATGACCTGTCAGAGCATGTGGACCTGACGATCGGCGGGATCAATGTCGGAAATTCCGATTCCAAGGACAACTGGTCAAACGAGATAGTGGCAATGCTTGAAGAGAAGTTCAACATTACCCTGACGCTCGAGGCGTATGACAATGAGAGCCTGAACCTGGACCTGTCCGGCGGGACGACGGCGGATATTCTCCAGATCAACGACGACCACATCACCAGTGTGCTCAAGGGAGGCCATGCGGTGAACCTGGAGGATTATCAGGATATTGCGACGAATATTTTTTCTGAGGATATGAGCTTCCGCAACAACCTGATCAAGACCTACAAGAGCAATGATGAGGGCGTACAGTATTTTGTGACGCCGCGCGTGACCTTCGCGGACACAGAGGCGAACTACGGCACAGTGCTGAACAACGGCTACATCGTGCGCTATGACCTCTACAAGGAGATCGGCTGCCCGGACATCACGAACGATGACGAGTACATTGAAGCACTCAAGGCCATGAAGGAGATTTATCCGCAGACAGAGGACGGGCTTGAGACGTACGCGATGGGCGTATACAATGATTCCGCCCTGCACGCATATTTCTACAAGGGCTGCCTGTCCGAGGGATACATCAACCTGGAGGGCGGTATTTATGTACAGAATGTGCTGACGAACGATCTGGTTCCGGATATCTATGACGCAGATGTCGAGATGGATGGCGACACCCCGTTCTGGGCAGGCGTGAAGTTCTACAACAAGCTTTACAGGGAAGGGCTCCTGGATCCGGACTGCTTCATCACTCAGTCGGAGGATCTGAAAGAGAAGTACGACAAGGGCCAGTACCTGGGCGGACTCGTGAACTGGTGGTACGGCACCTACAATGAGAACCAGAGAGCGGAAGACAGCGAGACACTCAAGGAGTACATCACGCTTCCGTCCTACCTTGGATGGGCAAATGAGAAGAACATGGCAGGCTGGTTCGGCAAGTATTTCTGCGTATCCTCCCATTCCGCAAATATTGAGCGCGCTGTGATGGTGCTCGACTATCTGCAGAGCGAGGAATTCTCCAGGATCGTGGATTCCGGCCTGGAGGGAAGATGGACTGCAGGTGAGGACGGAACGGTCGCACTGACAGAGGATACGATCGACATGAAGACAAACGGAAGCCGCCTGGATGAGTGGAAGGCAAGCGGCATCGGCGAGGGTGACCTGAGCGCAATGGTCGGTGAAGACTACTACAATACAGCTGATGACGGCGGCCTGATCGACCTGTGGTATGCAGAGGATATCCTGGACGACAGCATGACCTATGCGGAAAAGGATTTCTGTGAGACGCTGGGGCTTGAGGTTCCGAGCGGCCTGCTGGCAAAGCATGTGGAAGAAGGCACGAGCATCGACCTCGGTACGGGTCTGAACGCGATCCAGTTCGGACTTCCGACGACTCCGCAGGATATCGTGCGTATCGACAGCAACGTAGAGGAGCTGACGCTGAGTGCAATCCCGAGCCTTGTACAGGCTGGGACAGACGAGGAGTTTGAAGCGGCGAAGGCAGACCTGCTTGCACAGCTCAAGGATGCCGGCGCGGAAGAATCCGTAGAGTGGTGGACGGCTGCATGGACGGATGCAAAGACCACCGTAGAGGGACTGATGAGCGAATAAAACAGAAAAGTGCCTGACAACCGGAATCCGGCGGCATTGGCCGGAGCATACAGGTATGAAGGCGCCGGACAGTTCGAGAATGTGACTGGGAACGGGCGCTGCTGCGGTGTAGCTGCGGCAGCGCCCGTGACTATGCGCAGACCCGCAAGAAGTCTATTGCTGCTGACGCAGCGCGCGGGTCGCGCGGGCGGACAGGGTCGATGGTTCTCCCCTGTCCGATTCTGACCATACTACACATGGAGAGGAGAGAGGACAATGGCAAAGACTGCTGTGGCAGTGAAAAGAAAAAGGAAGCAGTACCGCCTGCTTTGGATGGCGCTCCCATTTATGCTGATCGTGCTGCTGTTCAATTATATACCGATATTCGGTTGGGTTTACGCGTTTTTTGATTATCTTCCGGGCGTTCCTCTTGCGAAATGCGACTTTGTAGGCCTGGAGTACTTTAAGCTGATGCTGAAGGATGCAAATGTCGTCCGCTCGCTGAAAAACACGGCGGTTTTTGCCCTGCTCAGCATCCTGCTGACTCCGCTTCCCATGCTGTTCGCAATTTTGCTGAATGAAGTGCGCTCTGCGACGAGCAGGAAATTTATCCAGACCTTTACGACGCTCCCGAATTTTATCAGCTGGGTAATTATTTATTCGCTGTGCTTTTCCCTGTTCGCGTCAGACGGGCTTCTGACCGGCCTGTTTACAAAGCTGGGGCTTGGGAGCACATCGATTATGAGCAATAAGGATGCCGTATATGGATTCCAGACCTTCCTGATGCAGTGGAAGACGCTGGGCTGGAATTCAATCATTTACCTGGCGGCGATCGCGGGCATCGACCAGGAACAGTACGAGGCGGCGAGGGTAGACGGCGCCGGGTACTTCCAATGTGCGCTGCATGTCACGCTGCCTGCTATGATGGAAACGTATGTGGTGCTGTTTATCCTGAATGTCGGGAATTTCCTGAATACCGGCTATGAGCAGTATCTTCTGTTTAAGAATTCAGTGACTTCGACCAATATCGAGGTGCTGGACCTGTATGTATACCGGATCGGCCTGGAGAATATGGATTATTCCTATGGCGTGGCAATCAGTATCGTGAAATCGCTTGTCAGTATTTCCCTGGTCGTGATCGCAAATCTGGTTGCGAAGAAGATCCGGGGCAATACGGTTATTTGAGAAGGGGGATTTATATGGGAAAGAAAAGAACCAAAATCAAAGAATCGCCCTCCAGGAGGGTGTTTGTCGTCTTCAATTATATCCTGTTGTTCATGATTACATTTATATGTATCTATCCGTTCTGGTACATCGTGATCTATACCCTGAGCAACGGCTCGGTTGTGGACATTAATCCGCCCGTATTTCTGCCCAGAGGCTTCTCCCTTCAGAATTACAAGGACATCTTTGCCCTGGACGGTTTTTTCCACTCCCTGTTTATTTCCGTGCTCCGCACAGTCATAGGGACTGTATTATCTGTGCTGTCCTGCACCTTCCTGGGATATCTGTTCACAAAGGAAGAAATGCCGCTGCGCAAACTCCTGTACCGTTTCCTGATCGTTACCATGTACATAAACGGCGGGATTATTTCAACCTATATTGTGATCAAATCGTATGGGCTGCTGAATAATTTCTGGGTTTATATTGTCCCGATGCTGATTTCCGCATATAATATAGTATTGATCAAGACCTATGTGGAGCAGCTTCCGGCTGCGCTGGAGGAGTCGGCCAAGCTGGATGGGGCAGGATATCTGACTGTGTTTCTGAAAATCATCCTGCCTCTTTCCAAGCCAATCGTAGCGACGGTGGCTGTGTTTGTGGCTGTCGGCCACTGGAATTCCTGGTTTGATAACCATATCTATACCAGGGGCGCCGAGAATCTCCAGACGCTGCAATATCTGCTGTATAAGTATCTGAACGAGGCACAGCGTGTGGCGAACCAGATCAAGAACGCGACGACTGCCGGGAGCATGAACAACCTGACAGCGTCGATCTCGACAAAGGGTGTGCGCATGACAATCACGGTGCTGGCATCGCTGCCGATCTTCATGGTCTACCCGTTCATGCAGAAATACTTTGTGAAAGGGATTATGGTAGGCGCTGTGAAGGGCTGAAAGGGTGATCGCCTGAGGCCGTCTGTGCAACAGTGACATCTCAAGAGAATAAGGAGAACCGGGCATCATGTATCTTGTGCCAGAACCAAAATTTATGACGGAATATGGGACGGAATTTGTGCTGGACTATGCAACCTATATCGTGCTGTCGGAGGCCTGTACGCCGCGGATCTGCCGCCAGGCGCAGCTGCTGCGCGATGGGATCGAAAAGAATACGGGGTACCGCCTGCATCTGACGCGGGGAAAGGCAAGGAAGGGTGATCTGTTCCTGGGTTATCTGGAGGAACCGAAGGCGGAGGAGGCCTATGAACTGCGGATCGCGGAGGATGGGATCCGGATCCTGGGGACAGAGCGTTCTGTTATCTGGGGGATCCAGACCTTCCTGCAGATCCTGGAGCAGACCGGCGCGTGCCTTCCGGCCCTTCTGATCCAGGACGCACCGGAACTGCCATATCGCGGATTTTACCATGATGTGACGAGAGGCCGGGTGCCGAAGCTGGAGACGCTCAAGGCACTGGCGGATATGCTGAGCCGGTATAAGATGAACCAGCTTCAGCTTTATGTGGAACATACGTATCTGTTCAGGGATTTCAGCGAGGTTTGGCGGGATGACACGCCGCTTACGCCGGAGGATATCCTGGAGCTGGACGCTTACTGTGCAGACCGGGGTGTGGAGCTGATCCCTTCGATCTCTACCTGCAGCCATCTGTACAAGGTGCTGCGGACACAAAGCTTTCAGGATCTCTGCGAACTGGAGGAACCGGGCCGGGAGCCTCACTCTGCCAGGGCAAGGATGCTCCATCATACGGTGAACATCCAGAATCCTGCCGCCATGCAGCTGGTAAAAAATATGATCGATGAGTACCGTTCCCTGTTTTCCACAGATTGGTTCAACATCTGCGCAGACGAGACTTTTGACCTGGGAAGTGCGAAGAGCAGGGCCTACTGTGAGGAAAAAGGGCATGGACAGGCTTATGTGGAATATGTGCGGGAGCTCTGCCGGTATGTAATAGAAAAGGGGGGCCGCCCTATGATGTGGGGGGATATTATCGTCCAATATCCCGAACTGCTGCAGGAGCTGCCCGGCGAGGTGCTGTTCCTGAACTGGGGCTACGAGGCAGATATAACAGACGAAACGACAAAGTGCTTCGCGAAGGCCGGCGTATCCTTCTGCAACTGCCCGGGGGTCAGCGGATGGTCCAGATTCCTCAACGACAACAACACCGCATATGAAAATATCCGGAGAATGGCTTCCTATGTGAAGAATGCGGAGCATTTGGCAGAAGAAGAGCCGGGGTATGCAGAGGATGCGGATGGCACGAATGATCCGGCAGGCGCGGGGAATGGAGGCAGGAAATGCGGCCTGGGTCTGGTGAATACAGACTGGGGAGACTATTATCATGTTTCCAGCCCGGAGTTTTCGTATATTGGGCTGATGTATGGCGCGCAGATGGCTTGGGGCCGTGAGCTTGGGCAGGATGAGCTGAACCGGGCAGCTTCGGTACTGGAATTCGGCGACCGAAGCGGCAGGCTGGCGGGGACGCTTTGCCGTATCTATGAAAATTGCCTCTATAGCTGGATGGATTTCTGCATCGTGAAGGAAAACCGGGAGCAGAAGGACGTGCTGGAGCGGGTATTGGAGAAGGGGTTTTCCAGCCCGGAAAAAGCAGGCAGGTTCACGGCCGCACAGGAGGAGCTGCTGGAGATCCGGCGGCTGCTGTCCTCTGAAATGGCGGACGTATCCGGGGAGCAGAAGGTACGGCGGCTGCTGGGAGACTATATCCTCGCAGCGGATGGCTGCAGGCTGTTCAACCGGCTCGGAATGGTGATTGCGTGCCGTGAATGCCAGGGAGGGCAGGCAGACAGGTCGGAGGCCTGGGGCCTTGCCGGAGAGCTGGAGACGTGGTTCATGTATTACAAGGAATCCTACCGCCGGACAAGCAGGGAATCCGAGCTGCGCTTTGTGCAGGATATCATATCGTGGTATTGCGATTATCTGCGGCAAAAATCTGTAAAGAAAGGAAGTAAGGATGCGTGATTGACTTTTTGAGGGAGGCTGCGCATGTGCTGCCGTCGCAAAAGCAGCTGGACTGGTTTGACATGGGGATGTACGCCTTTATACATTTCGGCCCGAACACCTTTACCGGCCGGGAATGGGGGCAGGGAACGGAAAGCCCGGAGGTCTTCAATCCGGAAAAGCTGGACTGTGACCAGTGGGTGGAAGCCATTCAGGCGGCCGGCATGAAAGGGATGGTCCTGACGGCGAAGCACCACGACGGCTTTTGCCTGTGGCCATCGAAATACACGGAGCATTCCGTGAAGAACAGCCCTTTCCATGGCGATGTGGTGAGGCAGGCTGCGGATGCCTGCAGGCGCGGCGGGATCAAATTCGGCTTTTATCTGTCCCCGTGGGACCGGAATTCGAAATATTATGGGACGGAGCAATACAACGACTACTTCTGTAATCAGCTGACGGAGCTCCTGACAGAATACGGCGACATTTTTTATGTATGGTTTGACAATGCCTGCGGAGAGGAGCCGGATGGCAGGCGGCAGGTTTACGATTTCCCACGCTATATAGAGCTGATCCGTAAATATCAGCCAGACGCTCTGATCTTTAATGACTTCGGGCCGGACATCCGCTGGTGCGGGAACGAAGCGGGAGCTGCCCGGCATTCTGAGTGGGCCGTAGTACCTGGCGAACTCTGCCCGTTCAGCGACCGCCAGACCGGCCCGGGGCCGATGGAGCGGGAAGGCAGCCTGTCTTATCTGTACAATACGGATCAGGAAATCGGGACAATGCCGAATATCCTGTATTCAAAAGGGCTGGTTTTCGCACCTGCTGAAATCAATATGTCAATCCGGAAGGGCTGGTTCTGGCATCAGGAGGAGGAGCCGCATTCCCTGGAACGCCTGTTCCGCACCTACCTTACCAGTGTCGGCGCGAATGCTTGTTTCCATCTGAACATCCCGCCCAACCGGGATGGATTGATCGATGCGCGGGATGTGAGGCGCCTGGAGGAGTTCGGCGACCTGATCAGGAAGGAATTTGGCCGGGAAATCAGGGCAGAGACGGAAAAAGTACCAGGAGAGCCGCCGACGCAGCCGGTTTACCGCCTGCGGTTCGAGGCGCCGGTCAGCGAACTGAAATATGTGGTGCTCCGGGAAGATCTCTCCCGGGGACAGCGGGTGGAGAGCTTCCGGATCACGGCTGAATTTGAAGGCGGCGGACAGTTCCCGCTGTATCAGGGTACCTGCATTGGAAATCGCCGGATCTGTGTACTGCAGGATCCGTTTGCCCTGCAGAATCCTCTGATCGACCGCTCCGGCAAGGCGGTGGCTGAACTGAGTATCCAGGTCACGGCGGCGAGGGACCAGGTTTTTATGAAAGAAATCCGCGTGTTCGGAACATGAAGCTGCGGGTCGGCTCAGCAGGCCGGCCCGTTTTTTCAGGTGACAGATCAGCTCAAAAGCGTTATACTTAGGTATGTGCCTGACAGGCTCCAATGTCATGATAAGGAAAGAGGTATCGGGATGAACAAGCCGGAAA